>ONGK01000014.1 GCA_900317345.1 uncultured Bacteroidales bacterium
GAACGGTCAAATTTTTCTTTTGCCATAGTAATTCTTTAATTTTTTATTAACGTTAATAAACAAAAAATGTTTTTGTTTCTAATTCGCTTTTGTTTTTACTTAAAAAAGGCTGGTCAATGTTTGACCGTTGACCTGCCTTTTTATGGAGCTGATGGCGGGAGTTGAACCCGCGACCTCATCCTTACCAAGGATGCGCTCTACCACTGAGCTACATTAGCAATGGAGCGGAAAACGGGACTCAAACCCGCGACCCCCAGCTTGGAAGGCTAGTGCTCTATCGACTGAGCTATTTCCGCAAAAATCCCGCTATGGAATTTTTGCAGGAGTCTTGGCTGCATCGAGTTGCGAATGCAAGCATTCACTCGCCTTGCACAAGACTTCCGCGTAAAGGTGCGACTTGCGTCGCAGTGGGTGCGGATGGATTCGAACCACCGAAGTCGAAGACAGCAGATTTACAGTCTGCCCCATTTGGCCACTCTGGAACACACCCATTTTCAAAGATCACCTTGAGAGCCTCTAGTCGGACTCGAACCAACGACCGCTGGATTACAAATCTAGTGCTCTACCAACTGAGCTATAGAGGCGGCGTCGCGCGAGCGACGGCTCAATATGATTCGCGACTGCGTCGCTCATGTAAATTTTTGCCGTGCTCTCGCTCTTCGGTCCGAGTGCACTTCGTTAGCGCTCGTCCCGATTTTGTCATCGAGCGGAGAGCGTCATCGAGACACTTCCGACGAAAAAGCGTGCAAAGGTACTGCTTTTTTTTGAACTGACCAAATATTTTTAGAAGAAAAATCAAAAAAAATGCATTTTTGCGTAGTTTGGTTCAATTTTTGGGCTGTTTTCGTGCGCGTACGCAATCCTATTTTATAAATATAAGCAACTGCATCCGTTAGAAAAATGATGAGTTACGGCATAAAAATTTGTCGCCTTAGAAGCACCGGTTCTTGCACAAATCGATGTGCATAAAGCACTCAAAAAACGTCGGTATGGCGCATAAATACAGGCGAACGGTTTATCTAAAATGCGGAGAGATGCAACAAAAAGTATATATATACTATGTATATATATAGGAAGAAGTGCAAAAATGACAAAAAATCGCGTCTATCATATGGGTATCCTATGGGTATGGTATGGGTATCCTATGGTAAGGGATGCTGAAGAGTAGGTAAATGGTAGTATATAGGGCAGGTGAAGGAGTGTGGGGTTATAAACTGTGCAAACAACAATCTTTTACCCGAAAACAACAAATTATACAAGCATATTTGATTTTTTTCGGGCAAAATCTTGCATATTTGAATTTTTTGTAGTAAATTTGTACCCGATTTTAGATTAGGGGTAAAAGGAACCCTGAAAATATGCACAGATGAAACGCAATATAGCAATTATCGCAGGAGGCGACAGCAGCGAGTACGAGGTGTCGCTGCGGTCGGCAGCGGGACTATACTCCTTCATGGACAAGGAGCGGTATAACATCACCATCGTTCGGCTGCACGGCCAAGACTGGCAGGCTCTGCCGGATTATAACGGTACGAACCCGGAGGTTCTGTCCGGCGCAGGCGAGCCGATAGACAAGAATGATTTTTCTTTTGCGCGCGGGGGCGTGCGTCGCACGTTCGATTTCGCGTATATCACGATACACGGTACACCGGGCGAGAACGGCGTTCTGCAAGGTTATCTGGACATGATCGGCCTGCCCTACTCCTGTTGCGGCGTGCTGGCGGCGGCAATGACATTCAACAAATATGCCTGCAACCACTACTTAGAGGGTTTCGGCTTCCATATCGGCAAATCAATCCTGCTTCGCAAACAGGAATACCGAATGATGAACGAAGACCATAAACTGCGTATCATCGACCAGGTGATGAACGAATTAGGTTTGCCGTGCTTCATCAAATCGAATGTGGGCGGTTCGTCCTTCGGTTGCACCAAAGCGAAGAAGCCGGACAGCATCCTTCCCGCCATCGAGCGTGCGTTTGAAGAGGGCGACGAGGTGATTTGCGAATCGTACATGAAAGGAACAGAAGTGACCTGCGGCGTATATAAGACCAAAGACAAAGCGGTCGCTTTCCCGATAACCGAGGTGGTGACGAAGAATGAGTTCTTCGACTACGACGCCAAATATCGCGGGCAGGTGGACGAGATAACTCCTGCGCGTATCCCGGACGCTGTGCGCGACGCCATCCAGTCGGAGACGCTGCGTATCTACGACATCATCGGCGCAAACGGCATCATCCGCGTGGACTGGATAATTACTCCGAATGGACAATGGACAATGGACAATGGACAATGGACAGGGGATATGCCGAAGATAAACCTCCTTGAGGTGAACACCACGCCGGGCATGACGCCGACGAGCTTCATCCCGCAACAGGTACGGGCTGCCGGTTTGGATATCAAGGATGTGCTGACGGATATTATCGAGAACAAGTTCTCGAATTAAGTAGAAAGACCGTGGCAAAGCCACTCAAAGCAGAAAAAGATTTATTATGATAGATATTAACAAAGCAATAGACGCCCTGAAATGGGAGAAAGAGCCGCGGGGACTGTATGAGCCGATATCGTACACCCTGGCTTCGGGCGGCAAGCGTATTCGTCCGACGCTGACACTCATCGGCGCAGAGGCCATCGTGAACGGCAGCCTGCTGAACGGCGACGCGATAGAACAAGCGGTTCCTGCCGCACTGGCATTCGAGGTATTTCATAACTTCACCTTGATGCACGATGATGTGATGGACCGCGCGGAGATACGGCGTGGACAACCGACCGTACATGTCAAATGGAACGACAACACCGCCATTCTCTCGGGCGACCAGATGCTGATAGAGGCCTACAAACTGCTGAGCGATGTGCCGGCAGACAAACTGCCCCAAGTGCTCAAATGGTTCAACGAAATGGCCACCGGTATCTGCGAAGGACAGCAGATGGACATGGACTTCGAGCATGAGAGCCATATATCCATAGATGACTATCTGAAGATGATTGAGCTGAAAACGGCCGTCCTGCTTGCTAACGCTTTGCGTACGGGCGGATACATAGCCGGCGCCAATGAGAGCGAGCAGCAGGCATTGTACGAATACGGCCTGCATATCGGTCTGGCGTTCCAGATACAAGATGACATCCTGGATGTGTACGGCGACCCGAAGACCTTCGGCAAAGCTATCGGTGGCGACATATGCAGCAACAAGAAGACCTTCCTTCTTCTTACCGCTCTGGAGACCGCCGACGCAGAGACCAAAGCGGAACTGCTGCAATGGCTGATAGCCACCGAGCATGACGAGCAGAAGAAGATAGCCGCTGTGACTGCTATCTATAGCCGTCTGGGCGTACGCGAAGCCGGCGAGACCGTCATGGAAGAGCATACATCGCTTGCCCTGGCACAATTAGACAAACTGCCGCAGAACGCAGCCACAGAGAAACTGCGCGTACTGGCAGAACAACTGGTAACAAGAAACAAATAGACCAAAGACATATGCCTTACCGTCGATTACCTAACACAGATTTAGCCCGCTTGCACGCCCTGCAGCACGCTATCCAGCGGGCGCAGTCAGCGGATTTCACCGAACAGGTTATTCCATACAAAGTTCAAAGCGAAGCACAACGCTTCCTGGTTCAGTTCGAGAATGTGGTGATGCAGTCCAAAGACAGCTACACCAACGGCGTGAATGCCAACAAACAATACCGCCACATCGTGCAGAACGCACGTATGTATATCTCGCATTTCATCCAAGTGCTGAACCTGGCCGTGATACGCGGCGAGATTAAGAAAGAGCAGAAACTGCTGTACGGCCTCGACCCACATCAACATGTGGTGCCGGACCTATCGACGGAGGAATATCTGCTGGAATGGGGCAAGAAAATCATCGAGGGCGAACAGAAGCGAATGGCGAATGGCGGTTTCCCGATTTACAACCCTGCGATAAACAAGGTGAAGGTGCATTACGATATCTTCTGCGAGCATCAGCGCCAGCACACCTTCCATGTTCAAAACGCCGAGCGCGTACACGGCGACCTGGAACCGCTGCGCGAGCAAGCAGACAAACTGATACTGAATATATGGAACCTCGTTGAGGATTACTATAAGGGCGAGTACCCCTATGCGAAACTGCTAAAATGCCAGATGTACGGCGTGATATACTACTATCGCAAGGGCGAACGAAAACTCACGGCCGAAACAGACCGTGAGCTGAAGATGATTCAGGATAGCCAGCCGACTATCCAATGGTTGAATGAGGAGTAACGACACGGTCCATCTTGGGTTCGTGCCACAAATGCGGAATGGTGTGTTTCTTGAGCTGGAAATCGTAACAAACGCCTATCTTCTTCGCCAGCGGGCGCTTCGATAGGAATTTGTCATAATATCCCCCTCCGCGGCCGATGCGATGGCAATGGTGGTCAAAGACCACTCCCGGAACAAAAATCAGGTCAATAGCACCTTTGTAGGTCTCGGTCTGAGGTTCGGGAATGCCAAAACGCCCCTTTCGCATCATATCCTCGCCGGCATACGGACGGACCTCCATCGAGTGGCGATGGGTGACAGGAAAAAGGAAGGTTTTTTGACCCTCATACTTGGCAAGGAGCGGACGCAGGTCCACCTCGTTATGAATGGGATAATAAATGAGCACCGTGTTTGCCTCGCGGAAAGCAGCCAACTGCTCAATCTGCGCTACGACACGCGATGACTGCTCGGCGACCTGGTCCGGGGTCATCAGACGACGCTTCTGCTCGGCGATAGAACGGAGCTCAGCCTGCTCGCGACGGGCATAAAACCACGGGAGCAACCTTTTTAAATCGTGTATTTGAGATTCGAATAACATACGACGTATTGATTGAATAAATTAACGACTGAATGAATTGATGATTAGCTTTGCGGGTGCAAAGGTACAAAAAAAAAACGAAATGCGCAAATTTTTCTATATAATTATCGCTGCAAGCCTGGTCGTGCTGGCCGGCTGCGACGGCCCGGCAACCAAGACCCAGCCTTCGTCCGTGGCTAAACTATCGACATTCGCATTCGCGAAGAATGACTCGATGCCCGGCCTTGCAAAAGCCGTCTTTACCATCGAAGAACGTCTGGACACCGGCTTGGTGTGGAACCAAGACTCGATGCAGTACGGCACGCGTCTGGACAGCGTTGTCCCCCGATGCACCTTCGTGGCGACGCCCGGAGCCGCTTTCTTTACGCTGCCCGATACCGTCTGCCGTCTCACCGGCTATGACACGCTCAACTTCACCAAGGGACCGATATACCTCACTATCCGCTCGGCGGACAAATCGACGCTCAAGACCTACGAGATACGCGCTACTGTACACAAAGTGGACCCGGATTTGTACACCTGGACCCAGCTAACCGACGGTATCTATCCGAAAGACGACAGCGAGCAACGGGTTGTGGAACAGGGCGACGAATTTGTGATGATGGTGTCCAACGGCTTTGAGTTGAACGCCTACCGCTCCGCAGACGGCGCCAGCTGGACCGATTTAGGCGAACCGGTAGGTCTGCCCGCCGGCACCAAAGTGCGTCAGATTATCAGCGACGGCACTATGCTCTATTATGGCCAGCAGAACAAGATTTACACCTCTCTCGATGCTATTCACTGGGCAGAGAATGACGTCGATTACTCCGTGGTCACCATGATTTTCTACTGGAACGAAGAAGTATGGGCGCTGGTGGAGCATAACGGTTATGAGCTGGCGACTTACCAACCCGGCGGTCTGGTACTCAGCGGGTTGCAACCCAATGATTTCTTCCCTGTGAGCGATTTTGCAACCGTCACCTTCCAAAGCGCCAGCTGGCGTGAACGGGCTATGATAATCGGCGGCTTTGCAGAAAACGGAGCGTCCCTCAACACCCGTTGGAACCTCGAATACTCGCCGCATATCAAGGAGAATAACGGCTACAGGCTCGAAGAATTCTCGATTGACAGGCCCGAATTCAAAAGCATGACGGGCATCTCCGTCATCTCCTATAACAATCAGTTGCTCCTTTTCGGCGGCGTGGACGCAAAGATGAGTTATTTCGGACGCGACATCCTCATCTCCAAGAACGAAGGCCTCACATGGGAGAAAGCCGACAGCACAAAGAACCAGCTGCCGGAGGTCTATCAAGCCCGGCAGAAACAGACCGCCATTGTACGGGACAATAACATTTACCTATTTGGCGGACAAGACGCCAACACCACATACAGCGACGTCTATAAAGGACGCCTGAACTCCATTGACTGGTAAAAACATTAACAACTAAATATTTGATATTATGACGATTAAAGATTACAAATTCGCCGGCAAGAAGGCGATTGTTCGTGTGGATTTCAATGTGCCACTCGATGAAAACGGTAAGATTACAGATGACACCCGTATCCGCGGTGCGCTTCCTACGCTCAAGCACATTCTGGACGAAGGCGGTGCGCTCATCATCATGAGCCACATGGGCAAGCCGAAAGGCAAAGTGCAGGCTAAGTTCAGTCTCAGCCAGATTGTAGATGCCGTCAGCGCTGCGCTCGGCCGTCCTGTTCAGTTTGCAGAGGACTGCGCAAAGGCTCAGGACAAAGCCGCTGCGCTCAAACCGGGCGAGGTACTGATGCTGGAGAACCTTCGCTTCTATCCGGAAGAGGAGGGTAAACCGGTAGGCATTGAGAAAGAAGACCCGGCTTACGAGGCAGCCAAGAAAGAGATGAAGGCACGTCAGAAAGATTTCGCCAAAATCCTTGCTTCCTACGCAGACTGCTATGTGATGGATGCCTTCGGTACCGCTCACCGCAAGCATGCTTCGACGGCTGTCATCGCAGACTACTTCGATGCCGACAACAAGATGCTCGGCTTCCTCATGGAGAAAGAAGTAGCCGCCGTTGACGCTATCCTCGGCGACATCAAGCGTCCGTTCGTAGCTATCATGGGCGGTTCGAAAGTAAGCTCGAAAATCGGCATCATCGAGAACCTGCTGGGAAAGGTGGACAAACTCATCCTCTGCGGCGGAATGACCTATACGTTCGCTAAGGCTCACGGCGGTGAGATTGGCGGCTCTATCGTGGAGCTCGACAAACTCGATGTAGCTCTGGGCGTTGAGGAAATGGCAAAGAAGAACGGCGTAGAGCTTGTGCTCGCTCCGGATGCTATCTGCGGCGACAGCTTCAGCAACGATGCTAACCAGAAGATTTTCCCGTCCAACGCTATTCCTGAGGGTTGGGAAGGTCTGGATGCAGGTCCGAAAGCACAAGAGAACTTCCGCAATGCTATCAAGGGCGCCAAGACTATCCTTTGGAACGGTCCTGCAGGCGTGTTTGAGTTCGATAACTTCTGCGACGGCAGCCGTGCTATCGGTGAGGCGATTGCAGAGGCTACGGCCAACGGAGCCTTCTCGCTCATCGGCGGCGGCGACAGCGTAGCGTGCGTGAACAAGTTCGGTCTCGCAGACAAAGTTTCGTATATCTCAACCGGCGGCGGTGCACTGCTCGAGGCTATCGAGGGTAAAATTCTGCCGGGCGTTGCAGCTATCAAAGGTTAAAGAACAAAGCATAATCACAATACAATGGAAGTAGTAGGAAAAATCATTCAAGTACTGCCGGCGCAAGAGGGTGTCGGCCGTAACGGCAACCCGTGGAAAGTGCAGCCGTACGTGCTGGAGACACTGGACCAATACCCCCGCAAAGTGCATTTCGAGGTGTTCGGAGAAGACCGTATCAAACAAAATCCCTGTGAACTGGACCAACTGGTGACAGTTAGTTTCGATATAGAGAGCCGTGAGTTCAACGGCCGCTGGTACACGTCTATCCGTGCATGGAAAATCCAGCAAGGCGACATGACTCAGGCCGCAGCAGGCGCACAACCGGCAGCACAGCCCGTAGCAGCCGCAGCCCCCGCGCAACCGGCAAACAGCCAAGAGCCGATGGCTAATGTTGATCCATTTGATGCTTCTGCAGGTGACGGCACAAGCGATCTGCCCTTCTGATGCGCAGGTGGATTAGAATCATATTTATCAGCCTTTTGCTGGCGGGCGGTGCAGTGCTCTGCATCGTCCGTTGGCAGGCTTGGTTCGGCATGCCGGCCGAACCACAATGGACGGGCGACACGCTCCGCTATGTATTCCCCACTCCGTTAGCCTACAGCCAACAGTGGTCGGAGCAGGAGGATTACACCATCCTCGTGCTTGGCGACATCCATAACAGGCTGACGCGTGCCGACTACGACACTTTGGCAGCCCGCGTACCGCAAGCAGATGCATTGGCACAGGCTGGCGACTGGATGGACAGAGGACAGGAATACTACTATCAACTGCTGCTGCGCGAATGGACCAACAGCGCCTTATATGGTATGCCCGTCATTGCATGCCCGGGCAACCATGAATACTCTAAAGGCCTGAAAAAAGAACTCTCGCCGGTATGGAGCAAAGCTTTCGTGGTGCTGTACAACGGCCCTACGGACGTTCCCGGAGCCACGTATTACGAAGACCTGCCGGGCATGCGGTTCATCGTTATTGACACCAACCCGCTCGACCGTTTGGCATACCTCACACGCACGCTGACATGGTTGCGCAAAATTATCAACGGTGCAGACAACCGTTATATTGTTGTCATGATGCACCACCCCGTCCTCTCAGCCGGAAGAGGACGATTCAACGTACTCATTTATGCTGCTTTCCGCCATGTGCTGAAGGATGCCGACCTCGTCATCGCCGGACATGACCACAGTTATATGCGCTCTAAGAACTTCGTTGTTCTCAATGCTGCCGGTATCCCCAAAAAGCAACATTCGTGCCCGTATGCAGACGTGACAGACAGTGTTCCCACCTACGGTGTTCTGACTATCCAAGAGGCAATGACTGACATGCCGCAGGCTATGGATTTCAAAGTACATCGCTTCTGCGACGGGACAATAATCGATTCCCTGCATGTACAGCACGACTGACGCGATAGTATTGTCGCTCCAGCCGCACACCGACAGAGCACATATCCTTCACGCGTACACACGCGCAAGCGGGCGCATTAATTATAAGGTGTTCGGCCTCGGCAAGCACCATGCAGCCGGCCTCTATTCGCCTCTGTCTATTATTCAAATCACCGCGAACCACACCTCCGCGCAGATGCCTACCATCAAAGAAGCCGTCAGTCTGTCCGCCAATGGCAGGCAATCGTCTATTGATGCCACAATCTATAAACAAACCATTCGGCTATTCATCTGCGAGGTGCTCTACCATGTGCTGCGTCACCCTATGCAGGATGAACCGATGTTCGACTTCATCGCCGAAGCAGCACAGATGCTGGACCAGACAGAAGAACCGCAGAATTTCCACCTGCAGTTTCTATCCGGTTTGGCAGCCAAACTGGGCTTTGCCATTCCTGAGGACCATAGTCTATCCTCTCTCACCCGTGAAATATATCCTCAAACCCGTTCTGAACGTCGGGAACAATTGCGCGCCTTATGCGCCTATTTCGCCGAGCATGTCGAGACATGGGAAGACCCAAAGTCGCTGGATATTCTGATGGAAGTATTCGATTAATGGCTATTTCTTGCGGGCGGCAAGAGTGAGTTGAAGCGAATTGAAAACATTCTGCCAGATGATATAAGCTGCGGCACCGAGCGATGCCATCGGGTTAAGATAGGTCTGCGCCATCCATACCCCCAATGAGGTATTCTTCTGCCCCAAAGCCTGACCGGCGGTGATACTTGACACGCCTGCCATGGTTGTGGGCGCGGCTGCAGGATTGATGAGAACGTCCTGATAATCTCGCCCTTTGCTCGGCGCAGGGAGGCGATAACCGATGAACTTACCAAGGCCAAACTGGATGAGACAGGCAAAGAAAGAGCTGATAATCAAGATGATTATATTGGTCATCGGCGAGTAGTCATTCGTAGTCGGAGTTTGGAGATATGTGATAACAGTTTGTGTCACCGTGGCGGAAAGAACGATGATAGAAGCGACCCAAAGATAGAAAGGAATCTGTGCAAGTCCAGGGGACAATTCAAATTCCTTTTGCTCGGCTTCTCCTGCAAGATATTTTCTTTTATAGTAGAAATTAAAGGCAACTCTCACGAGCCAGGCAAGGCAAAACGGACCCAGCAAGAGCGGCCCTATGCGGCTGAGAAGGAGTAGAAACGCCGGCCAGAAATACGTAGAGAACTGAAGCTCGGAAATAAGTTGCGCATCCTGGCTTATCAAAGGGAAAGTGGCTGGAACAATGATGGTTGTGGCAAAGTTAGAAAGGAGCGTAAAGGTGGTAAGATTTTGTATCGAACCACCCAACTTACCGGCGATAATCGGCGCAGCCGTGGCTGTAGGCATGATAAAACACATGAGCATACCTTGCGCCAATATAGGATTATGGGTGAAAGTGATGAGTGCGAAGTATACAATGAGGCTGAGCGACAGTTGCACACCCAGAACAACCCAATGCCAACGATGCAAGCGCAAGTCCAGCGGGTTCACCTTGCAGAATGTAAAGAACAACATAAAGAAAATCAGCCATGGCAAGATAGGGCTGAGTGTCAGAAGCCACTTGTAACCGAAGGCACCTATGAGCATCGAGAACCAAAGCGCGTTGGAGTCAAAGAGACGTTTCATTGGTCGTTGAGCGTTAGTCGTTGGAATAATGGGATACAATCTCGTCCATGATGGCAAACACTTCATCTTTGGTATCAGCGCGGAGAAGGGCGATGCGAGTCTGCTTAAAATCCGCCAAACCTTTAAAAACGGGTGAAGCAGCGAAATGCCGACGGGAATGAATAATCCCTTTGCGTTCGTCATTGCCGCACCAGGTAATGGAATCTAAAACGTGCTCTTTCAAGACCGCAACTTTCTCCGCCATGGATTGCGGTGCAGGGAGTCCCTTCATTTCAGCGAAGAGCCATGGAGCGCCGAAAGTGGCACGACCAATCATAATAGCGTCCACACCGTATTGATTGAAACATTCCCTTGCGCGCTCAGGCGTACCAACGTCCCCGTTGCCAATAATGGGTATGTGTATACGCGGTGAGTTTTTTACTTCACCGATGAGCGTCCAGTCCGCTTCGCCGCGGTACATCTGGCTGCGCGTACGACCGTGGATTGCCAGTTCCTGAATGCCGCAATCTTGAAGACATTCCGCTAAAGAGACGATGAACGTCTCTTTGGTATTGGCGTTGGCTATTGACAAACCGAGGGGGTTGACGCGGGGTAGTAGGTCGTTCTCATCCCAGCCGAGGCGAGTCTTGGCGGTGACAGGCGTATGCACGGCATTGACAACCGCTTTGGTTATCTCCAGCATCTTCGGCACATCGCGCAGCAATCCTGCGCCAGCTCCTTTACCTGCCACTTTCTTCACCGGACAACCGAAATTGATGTCTATGAAGTCAGGGTGCGCCGCCTCTACGATACGCGCCGCCTCTGCCATTGCTTCCGGCTCACGGCCATAAATCTGTATTGCCACAGGCCGTTCAGCATCAGAGATGGTCAGTTTGCGCATAGTGGAGGCCACATCGCGTACGAGCGCATCAGCATTGACAAACTCGGTATAAACGCGGTCAGCTCCATAGCGCTTGCATAGCGCTCTAAATGCCGGATCCGTAACGTCCTCCATCGGAGCCAGATAAAGAGCGTTGCGCTCTGACCACTGCGCAGAAAGACTACTTTCCATTATTCAACGTCGGATAGCTGATGCGGTGATGATTGATGGCGGTGAGCCGGGAGGTGAACACGCGGCGGATGTCCTCCACATCCTTGAAACTGAGTTTAGTTTCGGCAAACTGTCCGTCTGCAATCTGGCTCTCAATCATTTGATTGACAGCCTCAGCAACAGAGGCTTCCGAGAAATCTGTCAGGCTGCGAGAACGCGCTTCTATTGCGTCCGCCATCATGAGGACGGCTCCTTCCACCGTGGTCGGTTTACTGCCCGGATAGCGGAATAGTGACTCGTCCACAGTCTCATTGGGGTGCTCGTTGCAATAGGTGTTATAAAAATAGCGTACCAGCGAAGTGCCGTGGTGAGTAGTGATGAAGTTGATTAGTGCCTCCGGCAAGTGGTGTTTCCTGGCGAGTTTCTCACCCTCGGTAACATGCGAAATGACCACTTGTGCCGCATCACGCGGATCCATCTTCAGCAGCGGATTATCCACGCCATTCTGGTTTTCCACAAAATAGAGCGGATCCACCATTTTGCCGATATCATGATATAATGCACCTGTACGTACGAGCAGCGCATTGGCTCCAATGGCTTTCGCTGCCTCTGCAGCGAGGTTCGATACCTGCATAGAGTGCTGGAAGGTGCCGGGTGCTTTCTCTGCCAACTGGTGCAGCAAATCCGAGTTGATATCGGTCAGTTCCACAAGCGTGATAGACGAGACGAAATGAAACATCTTCTCGAAGGAATAAATCAGGCCGTAGCAGCCAATGGTAAGCAGTGCACAAATAGCGAAATACAAGTACATCCACGGATCAATGGACGTGAAGACACCTGTCTGCGCAAAGGTGATAGCAGTATAAGCGACCGTCTGTGCCAGGAGGATCCATGCGGCAGTTTGGACGAGTTGCGCACGGCGTGTCATGTCGGACAGCGAGCTGACAGCCACCATACCACCGACGATTTCTATAAAGAAGAACTCCACGGGCGCGGGCACGACAACAGAGGTGATGAGAATGGTCGTATAATGCAAATAGAGCGCGGTACGGGAATCCAAGAAGACACGCGTCAGGATAGGCACCCATGCAAAGGGAACGAGGTACACAGAGAGATTGAACCTCAATGCCAAACATGCCAATGCAATCACAATAAACATCTGCAGGCAATAGAAGAGCACTGTGGAGGTTGACTGGAGATAGTTAAGTCGGAACACATAAAGATAAATGACGAGGAGACTGAGGAACAGTACAACCAAGATAGCCTCCCCAATAAAAGAGATTGCACGCTGTTTATGACCCAACGAATCGTCTTCATATGCGCGGCGCAAAGACTGCAAAATCTGATAGTTACGCTCAGTAACCAATTCCCCCTTATCGATAATTTTCTCGCCTTTTTGGACGAGTCCCTGCGTGGGCGATAGTGAGGAGAGCAACTTTGTTTGCATCTGCTCGGTGAGCAAAGTGTCGCGGATGAGGCTCTGGTCGCAATTGTAACCGAAATGCTCGTACGCCGATTTCGGTGTATATACCTCGGACATCGAATAGGTCTTGTATGCACCTTTCTGCTGCACAGAGATGCGTGAAAAGCCGTTCTCATCCAGCCAGTCTTTCTCCTGTAACGAGATGACGAGCACCTGCCGCTGCGCACCGCGGATATATTTGTAGCAAGGTGTGAAACTGGACAGCAACTGTTTTTGCTCCTTCTCCATCTGTTCGTCAGACTTGTAGATGGGGAAATCGAAATCCGCAGTCAGTTTGGAGTAGCCCCATGGTTTACCTATCTCATAATGATATCGGAATGAATTACTATAGCGCGGGAAGATAAGCACTATAACGGTTGCCAGAAGGGCGAAAGCTCCGAGTCGGAATGCTGCAGATGGGATGTTGGGTATTTTCATTTTCGTTTATTGTGAAAAAATTCTTGTATCAGTTGACGGCAGTCGTTTTCGAGGATGCCGGCAGTTACGGTAGCTTTTGGATGCAACACACGCGGGGCATACACAGTGTATCCGCGTTTTGGGTCTGCTACGCCATAGACTATACGGTTTATCTGCGCCCATCCTATGGCACCTGCGCACATTGAGCATGGTTCTACCGTCACATAGAGCGTTGCATCCGGAATATATTTGCCTCCTACGGTCTGCGCGGCAGCGGTGAGTGCCTGCATCTCCGCGTGCGCAGTGACGTCTTGCAGTGTCTCGGTAAGGTTATGCCCACGGCCGATGATGCGGCCATGCGACACAATGACGCAACCGATAGGCACTTCATCTTTAGCAAGCGCTTTCTGAGCCTCTGCAAGGGCGAGAGACATATATTTTTCGTCATCGTTCATTTCCATTCAAAGGACTCCACCATGCGGAGCACATCAGTCCGCAGATAGTTATACACTGGTGCCAGCGAATCAGCATTCGGCGGGCAGTTGCAATAGACCGAAGCACGGAAGAAATGGTGGATAGAGTCTGTCACGAAGAACTGGCAAGATGAAGCCGTATTTCCTTCTAAATCAAATAACACACCATAGACATGAGCTTCCGGATGCGCATATTCCCTTTCGGGTATGGCGCTGGCAAACGAAGCATTGCGATAAACGAAATCGAGAGCATCGTTGGTCAGTTCCCGCAGGTTGTCACGCACCGGTTTATACGAGCAATGAATGGTGGCATCCAAAGCGGGATAGTAGAGATTTATCCAGTACGGCTCGTCCGCACGCGGCTGAACCTGCGCGTTGACAGAAAGTGCAAAAGTGTATGGATAAGTGGCATTGACACTGGAGAAAGGCACGTACGCTGTGTCCGGCGGCGTGATGCGGTAGTAGCCATATGGCTTAGGCGTGCTACCTTTGCTACACGCTATAACCACCATTCCAACTATGCTTAAAATAACTATTTTCCGCATGCTCCAAAACTTTGCGGTGCAAAGTTACTGCTTTTTTTTGACATATGCAAAAAAAAGCGACTTTTGAATCGCTTTTTCTGCTGATGGCTATTGGTTATTTGCTTGCACGGATGTAGAGCGGAATAGAAAGAGCGAGAAAAACAAAATTAGGCAACCACGCGGCCATGAAAGGCGACATCACATTATTGACAGAGAAAGTGGTGCTAACCGTAGAGAAAAGGATATATGCCGCCGTGAGCACAACGCCAACCCCCAGGTTCTTTCCCATACCACCGCGCACGCGTCGGCTGGACATAGTGACACCCAATAGCGTCATGATAAACGCTCCAAGCGGTGAGGCCCATCGCTTATGGTACTCTACCTCAAATGCCTTCACATTGCCACTGCCGCGTTCACGCTGACGCTGCATGTAATGGCGCAACTCAGGTGTGGTCATCTGCTGTGACTGCTGTGCGGTGACAAACATCTCATCCGGGATGATAGGCAGCGTGATGTCTTTACGACTGCCGCGCTCCAGTGTTTCACGCATATCATCAAACGAGCGCTGGGTATAGTTATCCAGATGCCAGTTGTACAACGAGTCATAATAGATACGATCGGCAGTGGTACGCTCTCGGAGCGTCTTACCTTCGAATTTCTCAATAGAACATCGGTAGCCGATATTAGAGCGGCGCTGGAATGACTCGATATAAAGAATAGTGCCCGGTTCCACTTCTAACTGCATATTTCGTGCGTTCTCAGAAGTGAAGTGCTCAATATACTTGTCCGTGAAATGAAGCATACGCTCCGAACTCTTCGGTATGACCCATCCGCCCAAAAAGACACCTAATACAAAAAGCAAGGCGGCAGAGAGGGCATACGGGACCATCAGCCGGTGATAACTCATACCTGTAGCCTGCATGGCGATGATTTCCGAGTTACCCGCCAGTTTGCTGGTAAAATATATAACCGCAATGAAGATGAACAGCGAACTGAACATATTCATATAATACGGGATGAATGGCAGATAGTAGTCTAGGATTATCTCTTTCAGAGGCACCTGGTTCTCAAAGAAATCATCCATCTTCTCCGTGAGATCAAATACGATAGCGATGGACAAAATAAGCACAATGGAGAAAAAAAATGTGCCTAAGAATTTCTTGATAATATACCAGTCGAGTCGTTTCACATTCGTGTCATGAGTGCCGGCAACACGGCTGCTTTCCATGCTCTGAAATCACCCGCAAGGATGTGTTCGCGTGCCTGCGTAACGAGGTCTAGATAGAATGCCAGATTATGAATCGAAAGCACCTCAAGACCCAGCATCTCCTGCGCATGAATCAAATGACGAACGTACGCACGGGTGTACGCATGGTCCACATAACTGGTGCCGGTTGGGTCGAGTTCCGTGAAATCATCCTCCCATTTCTTATTGCGTAGATTCATCACGCCCTGCCATGTAAAAATCATACCGTTACGACCGTTGCGCGTTGGCATAACGCAGTCAAACATATCCACGCCTCGCTCGATTGCCTCCAATATATTCCATGGTGTACCAACGCCCATCAGGTAACGCGGCTTTTCCTGCGGGAGGATATCGTTGCAAACCTCTATCATGTCGTACATCACTTCCGTTGGTTCTCCTACCGCCAAGCCGCCTATAGCGTAGCCGTCGCGATCCAAATCGCACAAGCGTTTGCAGGCCTCCTGCCGCAATTCGGCATAAGTGCAACCTTGCACGATAGGGAAGAGATGCTGCTTGTAACCATATAAATCTTCCGTGCCATCAAAGCGCGCAATACAGCGGTCGAGCCAGCGGTGCGTGCGGTCCATAGATTCTTTGGCATACTTCTTGTCCGCCGTGCCGGGACAACACTCATCAAATGCCATCATAATATCGGCACCTATCTCACGCTGGATGTCCATCACATTCTCCGGTGTGAAGAGCAGTTTACGACCGTCGATATGACTGCTGAAACGCACTCCCTCCTCCGTCATTTTGCGGATATCCGTGAGACTGAAAACCTGAAATCCTCCGGAATCAGTCAGGATAGGCCGTGTCCAGCCTTCGAAGCGGTGCAAACCGCCTGCTTGATGCAAGATTTCCGTGCCGGGACGAAGAAACAGATGATAGGTATTGCCTAAGATAATCTGCGCCTTTATGTCCTCTTCCAGTTCCTTGCGCTGTACACCTTTCACCGTGCCGGCTGTACCGACAGGCATGAAAATAGGCGTAAGAATGTCTCCGTGGTCCGTATGTATCACACCAGCCCTCGGCCCTACACCTTTCGGCTCGCTATGTAGTTCAAAGAATGCCATGTATCAGTTTAACGTGTTGCCTGCGCCAGGAAACACTATAGATGGTTTGAATGTTTTCGCCTCCTCCGGTGTCATGAGCGCATATGCCATGATGATAACTGTATCGCCTACATTAATCAAGTGCGCCGCTGCACCGTTCATACAAATACAGCCGCTGCCGCGTTTGCCTGTGATGACATAGGTCTCCAGTCGTGCACCATTGCTGTTGTCCACCACTTGCACGCGTTCGCCGGGATAGAGATTTGCCGCCTCCATCAATGCCTCATCAATGGTGATAGAACCAATATAATCAAGGTTCGCCTCTGTCACCTGTACACGATGGATCTTCGATTTTAAAATATTCAAAAGCATACTACTCCAAATTATGCTGCAAAGATACTACAATTTTCCGAAATACACAAATAAAATTGCACTTTTATTCCACTCGGATGCCTCGCGCATCGTAAATCTTATTATCCCGCACGATATACAGCGTCCCGTCAATCATCTCTTTGCGTGCTCTCGTATACTGCAAACCATCACCCACTACCTCGCTCATCCCCGTCGGTGTCTCGGATTCGTGTGTTACAGTCATTGGACTCACGTAATCTGTATTCAGCAGTCCATTGCATCGGCTGCCAGTATGTAGGGAGCACTTGATATAATATGTTCCTTCTATAGCCGGAGCAGTGAAAGACACGGCATTGGGAGCAGACATGCTTTCATTGACAAAAATCATCGTGTCTATCTCGTTCATGCAGTCAGCATCGCTGTACACACTCCAGCAGACATATACGGTACCCTCTGGTACGGACGCTATGGTCGGGATGACAGTCACTTGAGTACCTTTATACACGGTTGCCGGGCTAAACTCGAGAGCCGTGATGTCGGCTTGTGCTCGCATGACGAGTAGAGAGCCAAGGAGAATGAGAAAAAACTGCTTATTCATAATGTTCTTCATAAAATACCATTATTGTATTCGGGTTCCCCGTGCGTCAAACACCTTGCCGTCACGGACGATGTATAATGTGCCATCCATCAGTACTTTGCGAGCTCCTTCAACGAGTGTACCATCACCTGTAATTTCTTTTACATCAGTTGGTGTCGGCGACATCGGGGATAGTTCAAGCGAGAAGCGGTTGTTGTAGGTTCCGGCCTCTAACGCCACAGTATAGTCCGTCAAACCGAGGTTTGTACGAGTATCCGTGGCTTTGTCCACAAGCACAACGCCTATGCCATTGGAGCCATCCGGCAAAGCAAAGGTATATTCTCCGCTATGCGCCAATTGCACACCTACCGGCACGGACGACACCGTGTCCGGCAAACAGTTACCTGCCATCTTATAGTATCCGGCAAAGGTATAGAGGTTGTCGCCGCTCGCACTCAGCAGTTTGCTAAGGTCGAGATTCAGGTCATAGCCTTCTGTGGCCCCTTCCGCCATGCGGCTTATATATGCTACGTCGGCTTGTTCTCCATTACGCTTAAGAACCAGCTTCAATGTCTGTTCTCCGCTCTGCTCATTATTCTGCGCCGGTGCCTTTTTTATGCCTACCAGAGGGTTGGAGTCGTCAAATTTAGTCCATGTAATAGTCCCTGCGTATTGTACCAGATAGGCATGGGTGGCTTGGAAAGAACGATTTGTAGCATCAACGGCTACATATTTAGGATCTCTATCTGCAGCCCAAGTGTAGAAATACTTGAATGCAGGAGCTTCGGCTTTTAAGGAATCTGAACCAGACGATGGATAGTTATTGGTAGTCCAACCAGCAGGATTGGTTATTTTTGCCGTATTAAAACTTGGCGAGCCAATAATATTCCAGTTGGAATCTATTACACGACGGTCGTATTTGGGGTTTCCCTCTCCTTTAGCAGGCACTGTGTCGTTTTGACGCCACTTTGTACACTCGTGCTCTGGAACAGTAGTAGTCGTGGCTTCACCTAAACGTCCAAGAGTTAAATCGGTTTTAGCAGAAGGGAAATAGAGACGTAATGTGGTGATGGTTCCTCCAGGTTCGAATGGGTTTCCTGATGCGGCCAAATTAGTCAAACGTATAACATAGCCTTGATTGGCTTTCATAACACCATCACGTCCTAAGTTATACCACCAACTTGTAGTTTCTGCCCACCAGCCATCGCGCGCGCGGTAGTCGCCATGATACGTCTGAATCACCCATTTCGTTCCATAATCAGGAATACCAAAGATATCGCTGATATTGCAGTCATATGGTAGAGATATCCAATAATATGCATCCGTATAACCGCCTCCTGTTATAGTACGAGAAGCATCCGCCCAATTTTCTTTCGTAAATTTCATTACCATGTATATCTGCGATATGTTGGTCAATGCCTTACCGCTATTGATATTCAACACTTGAGGGGCATCGTCTTCTTCCCGTTCCAGAATAAGATTGGACTCCAAACTAATGTCATTAAGGGCCTCGTCGGGTGGAGTCCATGCTGCAATTAATCGGTTGGTCTTGAAATCGTAAGTAACTTCTACATCATATTGCGTGCCTTTCTCTCCTCCCATAAGTTTCTTTTCACTTGCTAAAGTTTGAGTTCCACCTCCATATTTAGTAGTAACATTTGCATGAGAAGTGCCGCGTACCTTTGCTTTGATTTGATAGTTCCAGTATGTAGCATCCGTAAACGATTTTTCACTACCAGGGGTCGCATATTCATATGAGGAACCATTATACACTTGCACAGAATCGGCAGCCAAACCGGCAATCTTTATCTGGTCACCTGCCGCGGATACAATCGCACGTGCAAAATAGTTCGTTTCTGGATTATATGCATAGCGCACATTACCTCCGGCAGATTGTGTCATTCCTTTGGGAGCAAATTCATCAGCACCTAAGATTCCTGCAAGATTGGCGTTGTATTTATTACCGACAGTTGCAATGACACTCTGTTCTCCTTCGCTATCCCCACTTCCAAGGAACCAATCCACCCAATAATGGTCATATATATCACCGAAAAGTGCACTTTTATCAAATTTAATAAATTGGGTGCCAGTAGTTCCTTCTTTGCTTACACCGCCGGCATTTAAATAGTTTCGGGTTTTTGCATTGACGTGGATGTGATAATCCCCATCAAAGACATCTATATCTGTCAGTCCGGAACCATTCGTCCTCGCGGTAAAAACGCCTCCGACTTTGCCTTCTAATGCTTGTCCACTGCCAAAGAATGGAGCAATAGAAGAACTATATACATTAGTGGGAGGATTTCCGCCGGCATGGAAATCTACGGTGCTTCCTGAAGCCGCATAGAATGATAAAGTATCTTCTGTGCTCGCAACTACATTTGAAATATAATGATGACTGCCTTGAGTGACTTCAACCCAGTATATCGCGCCGCTGCAACCTGTTGTGACTAATCCCCAATTATTATCTCCTGCAGTATTGTTATTATATTTCTGCATGTGCGTTAAATGGGAAGGAGTGAAGAAAGCAGTTCGTGAACTTTCTCCTTCATTGTGCATATAATAGAAAGGAAATTCATTGGCGAAAGTAATTACATAGTAATCATTTCCGCAGACATTCACTTTATCCGCTACTTTCTGAGTGGTAATGCGGTAATTAGAACTATAAGTAGTGTGAGAATCGCTCCATTCAAAAACGAAGGGATTCCAACCTTTGAAATACATATTCGGAGCCCAACTGTTTACATCCATAACCAAAACAGTTTTCGTTTCTAAATCCGCGAAAGAAGCAGTGAATGTAACGTCACTACGAACAACATATTTGCTTAATGTCTCAGATGTGTTCCATTCTCTGTTCGTCCCTACAAAATCAGTCAAATTCACACCTGCAACTACTTTCTGCGATTCAGGGATGGCTTGCAAGTATACAATGGTTGTCGGTAACACTTGCGCAGAAGATCCTTCAACGATAGTTTTCCAAGTGCCATCTTCATCTTGATAATGTAGCACAACAGTACCACCGTCAACGGAAGTATTAGTAACGGTATATTTGAGAACTCCATAGTGAATTTCTGTTTTATAATATGTGCAAGAAGCATCAGTTCCTGTTCCTTGATAACTATCTTCTGAACGACCGATGAATGTAAAATTACCCTTCAAAGAACCGCGGATAAACTCAGTTTGTTTAGTGATTAGATAGTCACCGGAGCCCCGGTGATAGATACTATAAGAACCAGTGGCTCCTGCTGCATTAGCGAAACAAAATGCATGATAAGCATCCCAGTTCCCGTCAGTTTTTGTTTTCTTATATAAACTTTCTGTTCCGGTAACCTTTGTCATGTCATCTTTAGTGGTTGTCGCTGTTGTTCCAACTCTAAGTTTTGGAGTGCTTGCACCAGAAGTAAACCTAGTTTCTGTGTCATCGTAATAAACTGTATACGTGTTCCACCAAGTTGTGTTATCCCAGTTATCAACATTCCAACCGCTCATGTTACATTGCCCATACCAATCTTCCAAAGTTTGGTTCCCTGTTCGATTCCATTCACCCCCTCCAGAAGGATTCCTTCTCACAAATTGAACTCGATCGGCCCAGTCAGGAATGAAAGCGTAATATACACCAGCATTGTTAGATTCAGTCATGGTAACATCACCATTATTACTATTATTGCTACTTTGCCAATAATGTACATCAAAATAAGCTTCATCAACCTTCCATGAGTCAGGTTTAAAGAATACAATTCTTTTGGAATTCCCTCCCCACATCTGCCCGACACCTATCGTGCACAAGGTAAACAGGCTAAGGATAAGTCTGCGTAAAGATATATTATTTCTCATATTTTTCATGTTGTTACTTTCGGGTTTCTGTTTTGATTTGTATGTGATGTTGCCGCCAAGCAATCGCTCCTGCGAACAGGAGCGCAAAGAACACCATTACCCACGGCTCACCGACAGGGGACAGCTCGGAGCCTTCGGTCGCTTCACCCGGGTTGCGGTCATCCTGGGTCTCCGTATATAGGCGTTTCTTTGGAGGATAACCACCTCCCACTTCGCTCAAATCAGAGGGCGTGATGTTGTCAAACGGCGTGTAGATGGTACCATGGTATGTAACACCCGTGGTCAAAATCTGCTGGCTTTGCATAGGCTGTGCTTCGGGCCATTGAGCCTCATACACGGGCGCAGCATAAGCATGGGCGATGCCTATCAACAATAATATATATAATATAACACGCTTCACGATACTACACAAATAGCCTGCAAAGTTACTCTATTTTATTAAAATAACCAAATTTTCCATAATAAAAGTACACTTTTTCTTTGTTTTTCAAACAAAGTACATCAAAAAGAGAGACTTTCTTGCGAAAATCCCTCTTTTTTTCAGCTGTCAGTAGATCACATCCCGAATACCTCGGAATATCAAATCCAGCGAACGTAGCAGAAGTCCATACGATGCGGGAGAAGGTCGTTTTGCGGATACATACGCAGACCGAATTTCATGCCGCCGGCGTAGTCCAGCTGATATACATTCTCGAAGAACATATGGCTGCCTTCCACTTTCTTCAACTGCAACGGCTCTACTTCGTAGAGTTTATCGTTATTGTGAGTTGACGTACGGATAGCAACGAGCTCAACGCCGATACCCTTATCGTTCAGGCCTTTCGTATCAAGTTCAACGGCAACCTTGAACTTGTCTCCCACATTGAGGTTAGTCATGTCATCCGGACCGGTCACATTCACCACTTCAATCTCGTCCCAGTGAGCTACCATGTTCTCTTTCCAAGCCGCTATCTCCTTGGCAACCTTGTAGTTATCTTCCATGAGAAGCTTATGACGTTTCGCAAGTTTGTAATAGAACTTGTCGAAATAATCGTCCATCATTCGCTTCATCGTGAACCGCGGAGTAATCTTGGTCACAGAGTTCTTGATATACTGAATCCACTCGGGGCTATAGCCCTTGCTGTTCTTAGCATAATAGAGCGGAATGATCTCATTCTCAAGCATTTGGTAGATAGTAGCAGCGTCCAACTGGTCTTGGTGAGCCTGGTTCTCGTAGGTGCGATGCTCGGTCAAAGCCCAACCTGCGCCTTCTACATAACCTTCGTACCACCATCCGTCTTTCACGGAGAAGTTGAGCACGCCGTTCATCTGAGCTTTCTCGCCCGATGTACCCGATGCCTCAAGAGGACGTGTCGGAGTATTCAGCCAGATATCCACACCGGAAACGAGGCGTTTTGCCAGACGCATATCATAGTTCTCCAGGAAGATAATCTTACCCAGGAACTGCGGCATACGGCTGATTTCGATGATGCGTTTGATAAGGCCTTGACCGCCGCCATCTGCTGGGTGCGCCTTACCCGTGAAGAGGAACTGAACTGGGTAGTTCGGGTTGTTCACCAGTTTGTCCAGACGCTCGAGGTCCGTGAACAGCAGGTGTGCACGTTTGTAGGTCGCGAAACGACGACCGAAACCGATGATGAGGTTATTCGGGTTCATCTCGTTGAGAGCGCGAACGATGCGGGCAGGATCTCCCTGACTTTTCATCCAGTCCTCACGGAATTTCTCTTTGATGAAGTCCATCATCTTGCGTTTCAGACCCATACGGGTTGCCCAAATCTCGCTATCAGGAATGTCGGCGTATGCTTTCCACATGTCGAGGTTGGACTGGTCATTCATCCAGCCTTTCGGCAGATATTTGTTGTACACTTCCTTCCAGTCGGAAGCCGCCCAAGTAGGCATATGCACACCGTTGGTAACGTAGTCAACATGCAGTTCTTCAGGGAAATAGCCCGGCCATACCGGAGAGAACATCTTCTTCGAAACCTCGCCGTGCAGCCAGCTCACACCGTTTGCCTCTTGGCAGGTATTCAGCGCGAATACGGACATCGAGAATTTCTCGGTGTTGTCATCCGGATTCGTGCGGCCCATACCAATCAGGTCGTGCCACTCAATGCCCAGTTTCTCAGCATAATCGCTCATGTACTTGTAGAACAGGCCTTCCTCGAAATAGTCGTGTCCGGCCGGTACCGGAGTATGACAGGTGTACAAGCCGCTTGAGCGGACAACTTCTTTTGCCTGGTTGAAGGTCAAACCTTCTTCTTGAACCAAATCGACGAGGCGTTGCAGACCCATGAGAGCTGCGTGACCCTCGTTGCAATGGTACACATCTTTCTTGATACCCAGTTTCTTGAGCGCGAGCATACCGCCGATACCCAGCATAATCTCCTGCTTGATACGGTTCTCCCAGTCGCCACCATAAAGTTGGTGGGTAATCTGACGGTCCCATTCGCTATTCATCTCATTATCAGTGTCTAAGAGATAGAGGTCCATACGACCAACGGCTACGCGCCAGAGGTAAGCATGAACGGTACGGCCCGGATACGGAACGTCGATAACCATGTTGCTTCCGTCTTTCTCCTTCACCTGCGTAATAGGCAGGTTGCTGAAGTTCTGAGCCTCGTAGTTGGCGATTTGCTGGCCTTCAGGACTCAGTGTCTGGGTGAAATAACCATAGCGATAGAGGAAACCGATGGCCGTCATATCGATGTTGCAATCCGATGCCTCTTTGATGTAGTCACCGGCCAGAATTCCCAGACCGCCGGAATAAATCTTCAGCACGTGAGTCAATCCGTATTCCATTGAGAAATAGGCAATTGACGGCTTCTTCTTGTCTCTGGGTGTATCCATGTAGGCGCGGAACTCGTCATACACAGAGTTCAGATGTCTCATGAATTGCGCATCCTTGCTCAACTCAACCATTCGGTCATAGCTCAGGATATTCAGCAGCACGATAGGGTTGGAATTGGCGCGGTGCCATGCCTCGGTGTCGATGTAGCGCAACAAGTCCTTCGCTTCTCCATTCCAGCTCCACCATACGTTGTACACCAGCTCCTGCAATTTACTCAACTCTGCTGGAAGAGTGGCATGAACGTTGCACTCCTTCCACGAAGGTTGGTTTACATTACTTACTTTAACTTTCATAAGGTAAATATATATTTATTATTAATTTTAATCTAAAAAATCTAAAAAAGCGTGCAAATTTACTGCTTTTTTTTGAAATATGCAAGATTTTTTGTAAATTTGCACCCGATTTATAGAAAATGTGTACTTTAATTGGCAAAAAAATGATAGATGAGAAAGAGATCATTCGCCGCAGGGACATGAGAGATGTCTTCACTTTCACTATCGATCCCGCTGACGCTAAGGACTTTGACGACGCCATTTCGTTCGAATATCTTTCAGCGAAAGCGCTCTACCAAATCGGCGTGCATATCGCCGATGTCTCTTTCTATGTCCGTCCGAATACGAAGGTCGATGATGATGCATACCAGCGCGGAACGTCCGTATATCTTGTGGACCGCGTAATCCCGATGCTCCCTGAAGAGCTCTGCAACGACAAATGTTCGCTCAAACCCGGAGAAGACAAGCTCTGCATGTCCGTCATCTTCACCATGGATGCCGATGCAAATGTGCTCAAATACAAAATCTGCCGAACCGTCATCCGCTCCGATGTGCGGCTCAATTACGACGAAGCACAGCATATCATATGTCGAAATCAGACTGGCGAGACACTATCGAGAGAGAACCGAACCGTGGTAAATACGGAGTCGGATGCTGGGCAAACCGTACTCATCTCTGAGGCTTTGACAGTTCTCAATGACCTCGCGCTCAAGATGCGTGCCGCACGTCTCGCTGCGGGAGCACTGGCTATCGAGCAGGAAGAGATACGTTTCCGTCTGGACGAACACCATCATCCGGTGGAAATTTATTTCGAGCAGCCGAACGAAGCCCATCATCTCATTGAGGAGTTTATGCTCCTTGCCAACAAAACGGTCGCTAAATCAGTCGGTTCGGGACGGCCGTTCGTCTATCGCGTCCATGATTTGCCGGACTACGACAAACTCGAGGAAATAAAGAAATTCAAACGGCAGTACAAGATGGCGCGCCGAAAAGACAATTCCGCGCTCCAGCGGGCCATCGACATGCTCACCATCCGCGCACAGGCGAAAGCCGTCTATTCGACCTATAATATCGGGCACTACGGACTCGCTTTCACGCATTACACCCATTTCACGTCACCCATCCGCCGGTACCCCGACTTGATGGTCCATCGCCTGGTCGAGAAATATATTCTTACCGGCAAGAAAGAGACGATGACGCGAGAGGAACTCGAGCTTATATGCGAGCATTGTTCGGACTGCGAGCAGGAAGCGGCGCAAGCGGAGCGCGAGTCCGTCAAACTCTTCCAAACCATGTGGATGGAGGACAAAATCGGACAAGTCCTGCCCGGACATATTACAGGAATTACCGACTTCGGCATCTTCGTACAACTGGATGATAGCCATTGCGAAGGACTCGTTCATATGATGACCATTGAGCACCCGGAAAACTATGTCTTGGGCGATGCCGTCACAGTTCAAGTGGTTCGAGTGGACGTCAACCGCGCTCAGATAGATTTCGAGTTGGTGTAAGCAAGTGAAGTTTTTTTATGCAAAGTCTTGTATATTTGGTTTTTTTGTAGTATCTTTGCACTCGAAATGAAGTAATCATGTCGTATGACTAAGAAAAAAGCAGCCCTTTTAATACTATTTTGCGCTTCCTTCCTTTGCGCGCACGCGGAAACAATAATATTGCGTACAGGCGCACGCGTAAAAGGAAATATTGTCTTCGAGAACGAGGAAGTGGTCATCGTGCGCAACGAGGAAGGGCAGCGCTTTCAATACCCGCGTGCGGAGGTGGAGCAGATTCTTTCTGACGACCAGGTCGTAGAGGAGCCACAGGAAACCTCGGCTGAGGAAGAAGAAATAACTACATCCAAAAAAGCGTCCATCTTGCTTGAACTGGCGGGCGGCGCAGCGGTTAAACCGGGCGAAGCGGTAGGCGGTGGTGTGTCCGTGGACCTTTTGGTCGGTTCGCATCACTTGGGCGACAAGCATATCTTCGTCGGTGGAGGTCTCGGCTATCATGGCGTCTTTCTCGGCGCAGAGAAATATAACTTCTTGCCGATTCAAGTGGCTGTGCGAATGCCTCTTATCGAGCAAAAGCACGCTCCGGTTTTCGGCGTGGCTGTCGGCTATGGCATAGCGTTGAGCAAGGATTATCTTGGAGGTCTATATGCCGGAGTGGATTTCGGCTACCGTTGCCAGCTCAACCCAAGAACGGCCATCGCTCTTGTGGCATATACTCAGTTCCAACAAGCCATCGTGCGCTCGGAAACTATTATTGATGGAAACCCATACGCGCAGAAAATAGGCCGGAGTCTAGTGACACCCGGCATCAAATTTGCATTGTATTTCTAATGGCTAAGCAACCGCGCGAATATAGAATCTCCATCTTGCTCAACGAAAAAGAGCAACGGATGTTGGATAAGTTCTGTGAGAAATACGGAGTTTCTAATCGTAGCCGTCTTATTCGCGAAACACTCATGCGGGCTATCCTCAAACAAATCGAAAATGACCAACCCACATTGTTTGACTAAGTCTCAATCTTCAATTTTCAATCTCAAATCTTCAATCTCCAATAAAAAAACGCCTCCTTTGCGGGAGGCGTTACCATTTCATCAACCAAGGTAAGTCATCAATATGTGACTGCGTTGACCGGAATTAAGCTTGCGGATGGCTTTCTCTTTGATTTGGCGCACACGTTCGCGGGTAAGGTGTAACTCGTCTCCGATTTCCTCCAGCGTTTTTTCGGGTGTCTTAATACCAAAGAACTTACGCAGAATATCCGCCTCACGAGGTGTCAGTGTAGCCAGCGCACGATCGATTTCTGTGGAGAGCGACTCATTTATCAGGCCACGGTCCGCATTCGGCGAATCTTCGTTGACCATTACGTCGATCAGACTGTTGTCCTCTCCTTCCACAAACGGCGCGTCCACACTCACGTGACGACCGGACATCTTCAGCGTGTCCGCAATCTTATCCACCGGCATGTCAAGTTCTTCTGCCAACTCTTCTGCACTCGGCTTACGCTCGTGCTCTTGCTCGAAACGCTGATAGGCCTTGTTAATCTTGTTGAGCGAACCTACTTGGTTCAATGGCAGACGAACAATACGGCTCTGCTCCGCGAGGGCCTGAAGGATAGACTGGCGAATCCACCATACTGCATAAGAGATGAACTTGAAACCACGAGTTTCATCGAATTTCTCTGCAGCCTTTATCAGACCAAGGTTGCCTTCGTTAATCAAGTCCGGCAGACTAAGTCCCTGGTTCTGGTACTGCTTGGCCACAGACACTACAAAGCGTAGGTTACTTCTAACAAGTTCTTCCAATGCAGCGCGGTCTCCATTGCGGATACGACCGGCCAGTTCTACTTCACGATCCACGGATATCAGTTCCTCACGACCTATCTCTTGCAGATACTTGTCGAGACTTGCTGACTCACGGTTGGTGATTGATTTTGTGATTTTTAATTGACGCATGTATAATAAGTAATATACGATGTTTCTTTTATGTACCCTTCTCTCCCTTTCGGGGCCCCCGGAGTAAACCGAAGCCGCAGGCTGTTTGCTCAGGGGAGAGCGTGAGCACGACAAAAATTCATACGAGCGACGTAGTCGCGAGTCGTATTGAGCCGTAGCTCGCGCGAGTCTTCGCCTAAGCGACGTGATCCGGTCGGGATTCGAACCCGAGACCCACAGCTTAGAAGGCTGTTGCTCTATCCAGCTGAGCTACCGGACCCGGAGCGTCCTCCCGTTGAAGCGGGAGGAGCGGCCTCCGCCTAGAAGGGCATCTTTTTTATAATTATATGCATTCGCACACAAAAAGTATGCCCATTACGGCAAAATAGGGCGCAAAATTACTGCTTTTTTTTGAATTGTGCAAGAAAATTTGAAAAATAATCGTGCTACACCTAGAAAAAAGGTAATTTTTTACAAAATACTGTCAAAAAGTTGCGCCAAGTCCTGCTTGCGGCAAGCACCGACATGACGATTCACCAACTCTCCGTTCTGGAAGAACAGCATCGTCGGGATGTTCATGATTCCGTATTCCTCGCATGTGTCGGGGTTTTCATCCACATTCAGTTTGCCCACAGTAACGCGGCCTTCGTAATCATTCGAGAGTTCTTCGAGAATAGGCAGCATCATCTTGCAGGGTCCGCACCAAGCGGCCCAGAAATCTACTACTACCGGTTTTCCTGACGCAATCACATCCTTGATGTTAGCGTCTGTAATTTCAATTGTCATACTTTATACTTGTTTAATGGTTATTTTCTTTTGAGTCGGTCTGCGCAGGAGTATGTCCGTAATGGGGTCCTCCAGATACGTCTGCACAGCTCGTTTTACAGGGCGTGCTCCGTTCTTGCTGTCAAAACTTTTCTCCACAAGTTGCGAGACGGCTTCGGGCGACACACTGAGCTGATGTTCCTGTGCCTTGAGCCGTTGCTGCAGCAAACTAATTTCGATGCGCACAATCTGTGCTATAGTGGCGCGGTCGAGCGGTTCGAATGTCACTATGTTATCTATACGGTTGACGAATTCGGGTGGGAACTGTTTTTGCAGCGCCTTGAGTAGCGTTTTATTCACTTTCTGCGGGTCCATATCTTCTACTCCGAATCCGATACCTGTTCCAAACTCCTGCAACTGGCGTGTGCCGACATTGCTTGTAAGCACAATGATGGTATTCTTGAAATCCACCACATGCCCCTGTCGGTCTGTCAACCGCCCTTCGTCCAGCACCTGTAGCAGGACGTTGAAGATATCTGGATGCGCCTTCTCTATCTCGTCAAAGAGAATGATAGAGTAAGGTTTGCGCCGCACAGCCTCGGTCAACTTCCCGCCGTCTTCGTGTGCCACGTATCCCGGAGGCGCGCCGACCAGCAGACTTACCGTGTGCTTCTCCATATATTCCGACATGTCGAATCGAATCAGCGCATCCTTGCTGCCAAACATCTCTTCTGCCAAACATTGTGCCAGATACGTCTTGCCGACACCTGTCTGACCGAGGAAGAAGAACGAACCGATAGGTCGTTTCGGGTCGCGCAACCCCAACCTGCTTCGTTGGATAGCGCGTACTACCGTGTCTACCGCTTTGTCCTGACCGATGATTTTACGTTTCAGTACGTCTCCCATTGTGCGAAGACGCTCATTCTCGGCCGTCGCCACACGTTGTACGGGCACGCCGCTCATCATGCTGACCACGCCTGCCACATCATCGGTAGTGATGATATACGGTGTGTCGTTCTCTTCGCCTAACGCTTTCTGACGCGCGTGGCTTCGGGCTCCCACTTCGTCCAAAACATCGATTGCTTTATCCGGGAAAGAGCGGTCGGTGAGGTATCGCTCGCTCAGGCTCACGCAGGCTTGAAGCACCTCGTCGGTATAAACAACATGGTGATACGCTGCGTAATGAGCACTTAGGCGCTCAAGGATATGCACCGTTTCCTCGCTGGTGGTCGGCCGAACCTGCACCTTCTGGAAACGTCGTTCGAGCGCTCCGTCTTTCTCAATCGACTTAGCGTACTCCGCTGTCGTCGTAGCGCCGATACACTGTACTTCGCCGCGTGCAAGAGCAGGTTTCAATATGTTCGCCGCATCCAACGAACCGGATGCGTTGCCGGCACCGATGAGGGTATGTATCTCATCAATGAACAAGATGATTTCGGGGTGAGTCTGCAGCTCTGTGATGACTTGCTTCATGCGCTCTTCGAACTGGCCCCGGTAGGTTGTTCCGGCTACCATCGCGGCTATATCCAGCGTGACGATACGTTTGCCGTTGAGCGCACTGGCTTCGCCGTTCTTGATACGCAGGGCGATGCCCTCCACGATAGCGGATTTGCCGACACCCGGTTCGCCGATGAGGATAGGGTTGTTCTTCTTGCGGCGGCTGAGAATCTGCACTACGCGCTCTATCTCCACGTCGCGTCCTACGACGGGGTCCAGCAAGCCTTGCTCGGCCTGTTTGGTCAAGTCATGTCCGTATTTGTCAAGCGATTTGGTCGCTCCTTGCTTCTTCGTGCCGTGATTAGGCTGCCATTCGCCGTCACTCACATCTCCCATCTGTTCAGACCCGTTCTGCGGCATCTCAGGAGTAAAGTGCGGTTGGCCGTACAAATCCACCAACTGCTGATAACTCAATCCCCACTGGCTCTCCAAATAGGCAGCGGCTTTGTTGATTTGATCACGCATGATTGCGAGCAATAGATGCACGGTATTCGTCACCTCTGTCTGATACTCGCGCCCTATACCTTCTGCGATGCGCAAGATACGGTCGGTCTGCTGACTGCGTGTCACCGGTTCAATCAATCCCAGCGCTTTAGCTTGGATGGCTTCATCCAGTTGTCGCTTGGCTTCTGCCGGATCAAACGAGGTCTGTTGCAGCAGTTCATATGCGGAGCCTTCGCCTAAACGAATGATGGCCAGCAGCAAATGTTCTGGTTCGACACGCGGACATTGCAGACGCTCTGCCTCTTCCTGCGCATACATCAAGATTTTATTGAAATTCTGTGTAATTACCATAAATCTCTTTTGTCAATTATAGAAGTGCCATGCCAAGCCGGCTCTGAACACATCAGGGTTGGTCGGATAGCCGGGCATGGTCAGGTAGTCAATATTATTTTTCATAAACAAATGGTTCAGGTGTTGGTAGTGCGCGAAGAAACGCAAGCGAATGGAGCGAACATAGAAACTCGCATAAACGTTCATCCATGGATAATTACCCACATACTCGCTTGTTTGAGTGGCGAACATGCCCGTTGCGGGGCATAGAATAGGTGCGTGATAGCGTGTGAAATAGCGCACATCCACTCCTATTTGCGCGTCCAGCGCACGGAACCATGTACCGTGGTAATACAGCCTGTGCTGCAAAATCACTAACGGCACGGGCAGAACGCTGTCGTTCGTACTGTGCTGTATTATGGCCCTGTTCTCTAAATTAATCCACGGGGTGGTGACATCGACCCCCACATCACCCGTGATTATTTGTACGCTCCCGTTGAATTGCCTCGGCTGCCAGTCGCTCGCCGATACATAGATGGGATTGGTACGATTCTCAAAACTGAAATCAATACGCGGCTTCACCCACTCATAGTCATAACTGACAGTCGCGCCGCCAAAGAAGCGGTAGGTGAATCCGAAGTTATTCTCCCAACGCAGGTGGTTTGAGCGGAAGTGTTGCAGGTAGTAACTCGGCTTCTCGCTCTTTGCATAAGCCCTTGCAGCGATGCGCAACGGATATTTGCCGGCATTGAATTTCGTTTCCAACCGTCCGTTGACATCAAACTCGCCGATTTTGTATCCCAGCACGCACACCTGTCCTTCCACATGGTAATGGATATGTGCGCCGCTATGCTTGTGTATCGAGCCGCCCACAAAGGTATTGTTTGTCCAAATAATCTGCTTCATCATGGGCAAGGGTTGCAGGATATCGGCTTTGTCGATAGTGGTTCCTGTGGATGTCGGATAATAGCTCTTATATTGCAAACTGTCATATAGAAACCGCTGACACTCATTCATCGCAAATGCAGTAATACCGAATTTCAGTTTGGTATTGTATGCCTCGCAAAAAGTGACGGCAACAGTATTGCGGATGGTCAGTACGTCTGTCGTGTCGTTGGTCTTGGACAGGCTATAATACAGCTCATCATAGAAACCTTGCGCCGCCGTCTTCTCTACATAACGCCTGCTCGAATTATTGGTTTCAAATATATGACTAAATGTCATCAGCGGGATATACTCCACTTTGACGGTATCTTTTTTAACGCGACGACCGTCTTCTATCACTTGAATGGAGTCGTGGTACTCGCGTTCCTTTGTGATGGCGTACTGATTGTGCAGATAACCGCTCAGATACCGGTATCCGATCATCGCATTTAACCGCACTGGGATATCCTCCGGACTCAAGCCGCTCTTCAAATCCTCCACATTCTGCAATCCTCCGTTGTTAAAAGAGCTGAGTTGGCTCCATCCGAAAGCAGCGTGCATGCTATAGTGCGCGCCCGTATAACTGCCCCAAACGGAGCCTCGGAATAGTTTACCTGCCGTATTAGCATAGTGGCCGATGGAATTCAGGTAGTCCATTTCCAGTCCTAAATTCAATCGCCGGCCAATATTGCCTGTAAATAGGAAATCGACGTCATTCTCCTCATGCCCGCTGGTAAAGCCTTTCTTGTACGCCACGGTCGAGAAGGGGGTGGTCACATTGAAATACCGCTGTTGTTGCGGCGTCACCACATAAGGTGACAGACTCTGGGCGAATGGGTCATCTATCGTCTTCAGCCGATGGTTGATGACGCGGCTCTCTATCGGCGATACCAGTACGTTTCCGTTCGTCGCGCTGCTGAGTGAATAGAGCTGTTGCACATCCACATCGTGATAATTCAGCATTGCGGTATCCTGGAATGTTATCGTGTCTGCTACGGCACTGTAGGTCGGCATCGTCCATGTCTTCACTTCGGTTCGGATACGGGGCTGCTTGGCAGCGGCCACAAGGGTCGCTGCCAACAGCACTAATACTATTCCGAATCGTTTAATCAAGAATTACTTTTTTGCTTTTGCTTTCAGTTTGGCCTGGAGAGCCTGAATCTCTTCTTCCTGATTGCGAATCGTCTTGAGCAACTCGTTCAACTCCTCGTTCTCGATGGTCGTCGGGTATTGCTCTTCCACGCTCTGCAGGAAGTCGGACAGCACGTTCATATAGTTGATGAACGCGTCGTACGCGGACTCATACTGCGTCTCGCCCTGGTCGATATGGTTCATGTAATGGAGGTAGTTCACATCCTGCAGACGCAGCCAGTTGGTCTTCAGCGCCTTGTCCTGGCACAGATGAACACGCTCTGCTACGGCAAACAGTTTGTGAATAGCCTCTTGCTGCAAATCATTACCCGCATAGATGCTCAGGTCTTTTGCCTCCCCGCTCCATGTTAGCGGATACGGACTGGAAAGCACATCGGTAGCGGCCATCTTCTTGGCTGCCTCAGCAGGAGTCATGAAGCCCATCTCGCGCTCCAATGCATAGTACGGAAGAGCTTTGAGGAAGTCAAAGATGCCTGTGCCGGCGTTCTGACGGACACCAAAGGTCTCGGCACCCACCCAAATGTTAATGATCTCTTCACCTTCCGGCATCGATTGCAGCATGTTTGCGTATTTCTCTGCATCCATCGGGAAATTGGCCCATCCCGGATCAGAGAAATGGAAACTCAGCTCGTCGCTCAGGTTCGTATTACGCAACAGCACTTTCATTTTCGGTGCACCCGCAGACTGATACACATGGTTCGGGCTCTTCCAACTGATGACGTGCTTAGCGCCTTCCGTCAGAATCACTTTGTATCCTAATTTGTTCAGGTTGTAAGCCGTCTCATCCGTGTACAGCAGCTCGGTGTTCCAAACTGTTTGAGCCTTCACGCCGAAGATGTTCTCCAGCAGTTCACCCTGTAATTTGAGTTGCTTCTTGAATTCCTCTTCGTCATACTCCGACGCCAGCGAATAGCTGTACGGCGTAGCGAGGAACTCAACACATTTGCTGGCCGCCAACTCCTTGAGGATATCTATCATCTCGGGGTTGAATTGCTCGAACATCTCAATCATCGTTCCGCTCACGCTCAACGCGCAGTGGAACTTACCTTTGCTCAGGTTGATCATGTCCTTGATGGTCTGGCAAAGCGGCAGATACGAGGTCTGCACAAGCCAGTTGATATGCTCTTCTGTCGCCATGTCATCGTAGTAGTAGTGGTCATGGCCGATTTCAAAGAAACGATAGCGCTTCAGACGATACGGTGCGTGCATCTGGAAGCAGAAACATATATTTTTCATAATACGAATTTTTAATTCTTAATAACCTTTTGTCTTTGAGCTCGCTCAGCGAGCGGTCTTTTGTCTTTCTACTTTGAGCGAAGCGGTCTACAGCGTGTGATTAATCACACCGTCATAAATCCGTCTTACTTTCAGTCCGGCGTCAGACCATTTGATATTGTTAACTTCAGCCATACCCAGTTCATGCAGACTCTTGTACATCGCCGGGTATTTAACGATCGCGTAGATAGCATCGGCCATGGCATCGATGTCCCAGTAATCGGTCTTGATGGCGTGCTGCAGAATCTCTGCGCAGCCTGACTGATGACTGATGATGGACGGACAACCTACCTGCATAGCCTCCAAAGGACTGATACCGAATGGCTCACTCACGGATGGCATGATATATACGTCGCTCATCGCCAACATCTCTTGTACCTGCTTGCCGCGCATGAAGCCCGGGAAGTGGAATTTGTCTGCGATACCGCGTTTGGCCACAAGGTCTATCATCTCTGCCATCTTGTCACCGCTACCGGCCATCACAAAGCGTACGCCGTCCGTCTTGCTCAGCACGCGAGCTGCGGCTTCTACGAAGTACTCCGGACCTTTCTGCATCGTGATACGGCCGAGGAAAGTAACCAGTTTGTCTTTACGCTCCGGCTTCGTGAACTCTTCCGGATGAGCCAGTGGCTCTACAGCGTTGTGTACCGTGCTCACTTTGCGCGGGTCTTGTCCGTATTTCTCAATAACCGTGTTACGCGTCAGGTTGCTCACGCACATGATATGGTCGGCTTCGTCCATACCACGTTTCTCGATAGAGAACACCGTCGGGTTTACGTTACCGCGACTTCTGTCAAAGTCCGTAGCATGAACGTGAATGACTAACGGCTTGCCGCTGATATGTTTCGCAAACACACCCGCCGGATAAGTCAGCCAGTCGTGGCTGTGGATGATATCGAAGTCCAGGCTATTTGCCAGCACACTTGCTACGGCTTCATAATTGCCTATTTCTTCAATCAGGTTATCTGGGTAGCGTCCCGAGAAACCGATGCAGCCGAGGTCGTCTGTACCGATGCGACGATAGTCATAGCGGATTCCGTCGCGGAAGTGGTAATACTCTTCCGGACTCATCTTGCCTTCCATGCGCGACTTCACGTAGTCATAATTGACGTCTTTCCAGACTACAGGCACACTGTTGGCACCGATGATACGAAGGAAACTCTGGTCCTCGTCACCCCATGGCTTCGGAATGACAAATGTGATTTCCAGGTCTTTCTGCTCGCTCATGCCGCGAGTCAATCCGTAACTCGCTGTGCCCAAACCGCCTAAGATATGGGGAGGAAACTCCCAACCGAACATTAACGCTTTCATGATTGTACCTCGCTTTCTTGAGCCTCTGCGGCTGCTCTGGCAGCGGCTTCCTCTTTCTCGTATTTCTTAAGTGTATCCAATAAGCTGATGACAGCTGCCACACTCGGCGCGCTACTCATGCCGCCGCGGCCCTTGTAAGGCGGGTTGGCATCGTAGAACTCATTCAGCGTACCGATGGTCAACTCGTTCATCTCTGCCTCGAAGCCTACCAGCACACGCTCCATAAAGCTTGCGCCGCTATATTTATACACGTTCATGTAGGCACGCGAATAAGCCGTGATGGTGGACGGCCAAACGATACCGTTGTACAACGCACGCTCGCGATTGATGGCAGACATGTCATAGTACGGATGATACAAACCGCTCTTCGGACTCAGACTGCGCAGACCTTTCGGCGTCAGCAACTCCTTCGTGCAGATATCAACAACCGCTTTCTGCTGCTTGCGGTCCAGCGGGCTGTAAGGAAGACCTGCTGCCCAAATCATGTTCGGACGAACCTCACGGTTCTGATAGTTGTCTATCACGTAGTCATTCAGATAGATGCCGTTCCAGAACGTCTTCACGAAAGCATCTTTCGTGATTTCTGCCTGATACTCCATCAGGTCGGCACTCGTCTCTTTGCCCATCTCACGAAGCATCTCTGCCGTGAAGCGCATCGCGTTGTACCACAGCGCGTTCATCTCTACCAGATAGCCCGTACGAGGCACAATAGGCCAGCCGTTCTCAGTCGCATTCATCCAGCTGGCAGGACGGCGTGTGCCATCCACCCACAGAAGACCGTTCTGATGCAACTTCGCACGCGGATGGTTCTGCTTGCGGTACCACGATACGATGTCCAGACACAGCTGACCATACAAATCTGCGGCCTCGCGTACCGTGTATTTATGAGCATATTTCTGACATGCGCGAACGAACCAAAGCAACACGTCCGGCTCGTCCATTCCGCTCATCTTGTTCTCGTTGCCGCGACCGTTCATGAAATTCAAAATCTCATCAATCGCCGTCTTATTGACAATCGCATCCCAGTATTCCGGACGGTCGATATCGAGGGTGCAACTTGCAACCGAGAAGAATGTTGCTCTCGCATCTGCATGGAACCATGGGAAACCGGCCAGCAAGTAGCACTTGTCGCCTTCGCGTTTATAGAACTGGCTCGCGCTGTTCTTCAGCGTCGTGAACATATCCAGACGTTTGTTTCTGCGCTCCAGCTCTTTCTTCCAAACGGTCTTCAGTTGCGCGGTCTTGCACTCTGTCACACCCGCTGCAAAAATAACGCTCTCGCCTTTCTTCATCGGCATCTCAAAGTAACCCGGTACTAACAGGTCCTCTTTGTATGCATAGCCGCGGTCGCGCTCTTTGCGATAGACGATGTCTTTGTACCACTGCGGGTCGTGGTGGTATTCCACCGACTTGCTGAACTGCATGTACAGGTTCGGGAAACCCGGGTACATCCGGTTGAAACGGCCGTTCTCGCATTCGTCCATATTGGAATTGGCGAGCGGGTTCTCGTGCGTCAACTCGTTCACGCTACGGAAAGCAAGGAACGGACGGAAACGAAGTGTCGTCGGACTGCCTGATTCAAGCAATGTGTAGCGAATCAGAACGCGAGGCTCGAAACTTACCAGCAAACGCTCTTTCTGCAATACCATCGCGCCTACACGATAAGTCGTGCGTGAAATCAACTCGCAGTCAAACTCGCGAATGTACTTGTGCCCGTTCGGGCTGAAATGATTCTCGCTGTACTCGTGCAGACCTAAGTTAAACTCAGCCCCGTGTTGGATGACCGTCTCGTCCAGCGAACTGAGCAACACATAGTTGTCTTCGCCCAACTGAGGCAACGGCATCACCAACTGGCCGTGGTACTTACGCGTGTTGCAGTCGACAATTGTTGTCGAGTTGTACACACCTGCACGGTTCGTCCGAATCATCTCTTTCTGAAGCGACCGCTCCAGATTAACAAGCACCGTCTTGTCAAAATTAAGATAACTCATGATGTGTGATTTAATATTAAGTAATTTGTTTGTTTTTTTCTCTCTCTTCCGTTGCAGTTTGTAGAAACTGCTATTAAACTGTTACTCCGTTGAGCGAAGTAGCTTACGAGCCTAATTGGATTTGATTTCAGTTACAAACTGCTTTATCCGCTGCTCCTCTGCCTTCTTGCAAATCAGCAACGCTCCTTGCTCTTCCGCAATAATCATATCGTCCACACCTTGCACGATGGCCACTTTGCCCGGCTCCAGCACAACGATGTTGCCCTCTGCCTCATGGAAATAAGCCTTACTGTGCAGACTCACATTGCGGTTCTCGTCTTTCTCACTCAACTCATACAAACTGCCCCAGGTTCCCAAGTCGCTCCAGCCGAAACTTGACGGCAACACGAACACATTGTTCGCTTTTTCCATGATACCGTAGTCGATGGAGATATTCGGGCATTTGGGGAAAATCTCTTCGATGAACTGCTCCTCTTTGTCTGTGCCCATGAGCAACTCGCCCTCGCGGAAACGGTCGGCCACTTCCGGCAGTAAGTAACGGAAAGCCTCGCTTATCGTCTTCAGGTTCCAGATGAAGATACCGCTGTTCCACAGAAAATCGCCGCTCTCCAAGAATACTTTCGCCATCTCCAGATTCGGCTTCTCCGTAAACGTCTTCACCGGATAAATCCCATCTTCAATTTGTGTGCTTTCTACTTTGAGCGAAGCGGTCTGTGCTCTGTCAACGCAGTGGTCTTTTCTAAACTGAATGTACCCATACCCCGTCTCCGGACGTGTCGGCTGCATACCCAGCGTCGCAATCGCATCGTGCTGGCTCACAAACGCAAACGCTTTACGGATGGTGTCGCGGAATTTCTCTTCTTCCAATATCAGGTGGTCACTTGCTGCCACCACGATATTCGCTTGCATCTCCGGCTTGCTCCAGTCGATATCTTGATAATTCGGCAGACTACTGTTGCCGCCTTTTACCTTACCATCCTTTGTGAAGCCCTCAAACTGCTTGCTTTCGTCTTTCGTCAAACCATAAGCTTTTTGCAGGCAGAGGGCGCGGATGTGCGCGGTCGCGTACGCGATACAAGGCGCCGTATTACGACGCGCAGGCTCGCATAAAATTTGACCTTCCGCCAAATCCGGTATCTGCTCCAATATCATCTGTTTATACGCCACGTTGGTCACTATAAACACATTCTCTATCGGCACTAACGGACGAAAACGGTCCACCGTCATCTGCAGCAGACTTCTACCCGTGCCGAAAAAGTCCAGAAACTGCTTCGGCTTATTCTCGCGGCTGAACGGCCAGAAACGGCTTCCGACTCCGCCCGCCATGATGACGCAATAGTTATTTGAATTATTTTCCATTCTTATCTCGTTTCTTTATAGTTGTTTTTTCGTGGTTTTATCGGTCCTATAGTGGGTGATTAGTGGGTGGTTAGTGGGTGGTTAGTGGGTTATTAGTGGGTTATTACGCTGACGTTGTGCTGACGTTGTGCTAACCTCGCGAAACTCTTCTCACCCAATTAGCGTGCAAAGATACAAAAACTTTTTTACATATGCAAGCGCGCGCGCATATTTTTGCGAAAAAACCAAAATTTTTACACAAAAAACACCAACTTCTTACGCTACATACAGCATTAATTGAAAGAAGCCTCACCATGAGGAGAGGCTTCTTTTTTCTTTACCTTAGTTCAATACGGCGGGTTAGTGTTTCGCCGTTCACCTTAGCGTAGAGGCGGTAAGTTCCGCGGTCTAATTCAAACTCAGCGAACCTGCCTTGCTCTTTTTGCAGCAGTTTTCCCTGCATGGAATAGATGCGTGCTTCCTCCATACCGGTAGATGCTACAACCAGAGTGTTTTCGCGGAAGCGAACTGTGAAATTATCATTGCTTTTAGCGGCGTCCGCGAGTGTAAATCCTGCCATCAGGCAGCAAATTGTCATCAGATAACTAACTTCTTTCCAATACTTTTTCATAGTTATCCCCTTTCTTTTTAAAGACCAATACCGTTTTTCGTTCGCGTCAATGCGTGGGCTTCCCGTCTGTTACAACGTACCTTGAGAGCAGGCGTCATCGAAAAACGATGCAAAAGTACTGCCTTTTTGCGAACCCACCAAATAATCTGAACAAAAAGTGATATTTTTCTAAAAAGTGACGTGTCTGGTTTACAAAATATCACAAATATACTATATATGATAGCATTTTGTCACTTCGACTTAGCAAATATTCGTATGATTTTTATGAAAAGTAGTACCAATATTTGCATAATTGGGAAAAATATTGTAATTTTGTGCCGTTTTTTGGTGGCTTATGCTTTGCAACGACCTACATACATCGCTTTCTGACTTCATCTCGCGCTAGAACCATCTGTGGACAACTGCGTGTGCAGATTTGCCCTGTTTAGTTTTGGAGATAGACGAAGCGCACAAGTCTCTCGAAACGGTGCAACACATCTGGGATTTCTTCTTTGCACAAGGTCTGACCAGAAGCGGTCTCGTCATATGCGTTGGAGGCGGTGTTTTAACGGATATTGCCGGCTTTGCAGCATCCACATACAAGCGCGGCATTGACTACATCGCCATTCCTACCACCCTATTGGCAATGGTGGATGCCTCGTCAGGAGGCAAAACAGGCATCAACTATCATGGTCTAAAGAACAGCATCGGCGCTTTTGCCGCACCCATAGAAACACTCATCTGCCCCGAATGGCTGCAGACACTGCCGGCTAAAGAGATGCTCAGCGGCTTCGGTGAGATGCTCAAGACCGGATTGATTCATAGCAACCGCTTGTGGAGCAAATTATTGCAGCTCGATTTGGGCACCATGGATATCAAGGAACTGACACCTCTAATTGATGCATGCGTGCACGCAAAAGAAGAGATTGTAAAGCAGGACCCGAAAGAATCCGGTCTGCGCAAAGTGCTCAATTTCGGCCACACTTTCGGCCACGCATTGGAAGAGATAAGTCTCGTAGAAAAGCGGTTGCCCGAGCAAACGGTTTTGCAGCATAGCGGTCTGCTCCACGGCTATGCCGTGGTTTACGGCCTTATCGCCGAATTGTATTTGAGCGTTACTCGGCTCGGTTGTCCCAAAGAGCCCTTGCAGCAACTGACGCAAATCATGCTCCACTACTACGGCAAACCTGAATGTAAATGCTCCGACCGCGAGCGCCTTATCGCGCTTATGCATGCAGATAAAAAGAACGAGCGCACAGCCGATATCAACTGCACGCTCATCAAAGCCGTCGGTTCTCCGGTTATCAATCAAGTCATCACACCTGATGATGCCGTCGAAGCCTTGGACTACCTCTTCAGCCTCTAATACTTAATTCAATTCCCGTACGCCGCCACGATTTTCTTTACCAACGGGTGACGGACGATATCTTTCTCGTTAAACTCGATGATTTTGATGCCTTTGATGCCTTGAAAGCGCTCCAATGCATCTCGCAAACCGGATTTCTGCGTCGGAGGCAGGTCTATCTGCGTCATATCGCCGGTAACGATCATCTTTCCGCCCAGACCAAGACGCGTAAGGAACATTTTCAACTGCAGCGCCGTCGTGTTTTGCGCCTCATCAAGTATAACAACGGCATCAGCGAGTGTACGTCCGCGCATAAAGGCCAGCGGCGCTATCTGAATAGTGCCCTTCTCCATAAATTCTGTCAGTTTGGTACCCGGTATCATATCCTGCAGAGCATCATAGAGCGGCTGCAGATACGGGTCTATCTTCTCTTTCATATCTCCCGGCAGAAAACCTAATTTCTCTCCGGCTTCCACAGCGGGACGGGAAAGGATGATACGTCGAACCTCTCTGTTCTTCAACGCGCGAACAGCCAGAGCGATAGCCGTATAGGTTTTACCGCTACCTGCCGGTCCTACAGCAAAGAGCAAGTCGTTCTCTTCGTATGCCTTAACAAGCGCCTGTTGGTTCGTTGAACGGGCGTAGATAGATTTTCCGTTCACGCCATGCAAGATGAGATTGTCTGTTGCCTGCTCATGCGGCTTGTCGCCGTGCAGTAGCATCAAGATATCCTGTTCGGTAAGGCGGTTGTTGCGAATACAGAACTGCTCACACAGCCGCAGCGATGTCTCAAAATGCTTGACGGCCGCGTCGGAGCCGGTCACCTTAATCTGGTAACCGCGAGCCACAACACGCACATCAGGGTGCTGGTTCTTGAGGCATTGGATATTATTGTTGTTCACACCGTAAAAGGTCGGTGTATCGAGGGAGTCCAGTAGTGTAAGTATTGTTTCCATGTACACAAATTCGAGCGTCTTTTGCGTCAGCGGTACTGTCTCCGCTTTGCACTCGATGAGCACCAGCGGCTGCATGGATGCAGAATAAACCACCGCGTCGCAGCGTTTCTTTGCTTCGCCTACGGTAATTGCTGTTTCTACGGCAATAAGCGAGGCAGGATAACCCAATTGCTCCACCATCTGATGAAGCAATTGTTGGCGCACCCATTCTTCCGGAGTCAGGCGTACCCAGCGGTGCCGCCACTCACAGAAAATCTGCTCTTTATTGTTTTGAAGACGCGTACGCAAGACGTTCTACTTTTGCTTTTTTATTTCAAGTAATTATCCTTGAGCGAGCAGGTTCTATTCAAAATAAGTTTGTCAGCGGTGGTGTCTTGGTCCACTACAAAGTAACCCTGTTTGAGCAACTGGTAGTGGTTCTCCTGCGGGATACCGTTCTCCATCACTGGTGCATTTAACAATGAGACTGTCAGGATTCAGCAGGTCGCGGAAGTCTCCTTCTTCGGCACTCGGATTCTCCACTGCGAAGAGACGGTCGTACAGACGAGCCTCAGCATCGAGCGCAGAGTTGCACTCTACCCAGTTTATGGTTGCTTTCGTCTTGCGATTGCCGCCTTCCGTGCCGGACTTGCTATCCGGATCGTAGGTGGCATAAACAGTGGTGATATTGCCATTCGCATCTTTTTCGCAGCCCGTTGCTTGGATGATATAACTGCTCTTGAGACGTACTTCGCGTCCGCCCGGAGAGAGACGATAGAACTTGTTATCCGCTTCCTCGAGGAAGTCTCCGCGCTCTATCCATAGTTCGCGACCGAACTTCATCTCACGGGTGCCAAGTTCGGGATGTCCGTCAATATTCTCTGCGACAAGCGTCTCCGTTTGGTTCTCCGGATAATTGGTGATGACCAGTTTGACAGGGTCGAAGATAGCGCACACTCTCGGTGCGGTCTCTTTGAGATCCTCACGGATAGTATGCTCCAGCAGGCCCTGGTCAATCATTCCTTCCACCTTGGTATAACCGATTTTATCCATGAAGGTACGAATTGCTTGCGGTGTGTAACCGCGGCGACGCAGACCGCACACTGTCGGCATACGCGGATCATCCCAACCTGCCACCAGACCTTCTTTGACCAGCTGCAGCATCTTACGCTTCGACATGACGGTATAGGTGATGTTAAGACGATTGAACTCACGCTGCTTCGGGCGGTAGTCCGGTCCGTAAGGCGATAAGCCGCAGAAATTCGGTCCGCTGAACTGGTCGATGAAATAATCATACAACGGACGGTGTACTTCGAACTCGAGCGTACAGATGGAGTGCGTCACGCCTTCGAAATAGTCGCTCTGGCCGTGCGCAAAGTCGTACATCGGATATACATTCCATTTGCGTCCCGTACGATGGTGCGGATGGCTGGTGATGATACGATACATGATTGGGTCGCGGAAGTGCATGTTCGGGTTCGCCATATCTATCTTAGCGCGTAGCACCATCTTGCCTTCCTCAATCTCACCGCGTTGCATGGACTCAAAGAGTCGTAGGTTCTCCTCTATCGGACGGTCGCGGTACGGCGATGCCACACCGGGCTCGGTAGGCGTGCCTTTTTGCTCGGCTATCTGTTCCGCTGTTTGCTCATCGACATAGGCTTTGCCTTGTTTGATGAACATGATAGCAAGGTCGTAGAGCTGCTGGAAATAGTCGGACGCGTAATATATCTGTCCCCATTTGAAGCCGAGCCAAGCGATGTCGCGCTCGATGGTGTCTACATACTCCGTGTCTTCTTTAACGGGGTTGGTGTCGTCAAAGCGCAGGTTGCATACACCGTGGTATTTCTCCGCGATGCCGAAATCCATACAGATGGCTTTCACGTGACCTATATGCAGATAGCCGTTCGGCTCCGGCGGGAAACGCGTCTGTATACGACCGTTGTTCACGCCCTCTGCGAGGTCTTTCTCTACAATCTGCTCAATAAAATTGAGACTTTTTTCTTGCTCTTCCATATATTGTAGTTTAGTATATTTATCGAATCACATATTAATCACATGTTAATCACGTGTTAATAGCCTATTACGCCTCCTTGGCAACCCTTATTTTTCAAGGGTTTTCACAATACCTCTGGTTGACTGCCGCACGAACGATATGATTTGGTCCCGCTCAGCACTGGCCGGCATAGTAGCCTCTATCTTGTCCAAGGCCTGGGTGGTATTCAGATCGCTCTGATAGATAAGGCGGTATGCCTCCTGAATGGTATGAATCTGCTCTGGCGTGAAGCCGCGGCGGTTCAGACCGACGGAATTGATGCCATAGAAACTCAGAGGTTCGCGGGCTGCAATGATATAAGGAGGTACATCTTTACCTACTTTTGAACCGCCTTGAATCATCACGTGCGCACCGATGCGGGTGAACTGATGCACGAGCGTTCCGCCGCCGATAACCGCGAAGTCGTCTATCTCCACTTCACCGGCAAGCTGCGTCACATTGGACATAATAATATTATTTCCCAGCACGCAATCGTGCGCCACATGGCAGTACGCCATAATCAGGTTGTTTTTTCCCACAACGGTCTTGCCTCTCGATGCCGTACCGCGATGGATAGTGGCACATTCGCGTATCACACAGTTGTCGCCGATGATGGTCCATGTCTCCTCGCCTTTGAACTTCAGATCCTGCGGAATACAGCCTACCACGGCATTGGGGAATACATGGCAATTATCGCCAAGTATCACATTATCATCGATATAGGCAAAGGCGTCAATGGTCACATTCTTGCCCAATTGTGCCTTCGGGCTTACATATGCTAAAGGACTTATCATATTGTCTTTTATCTTTCTTTCTACTCACTCAATATCTGGTTTCTCAATCGTCTCACGCACTGCGTATTGAAGGTATGACCGGGTTTGACGGCGATGATACGTCCCTGAATACGCAGACCCAGCAGTGCCATATCTCCGATTACGTCCAGCAGTTTGTGCCGCGCCGGTTCGTTGAGATAATTCAACGGCGAGAGGTAACCTAACTTGGTTGCATCCATGTGCGGTTGACCCATCTTGTCGCAGAAATAATCCATACCTTCCTGGCTCATCTCGGTCTCATAGATGACGAGCGCGTTCTGCAGGTCGCCGCCTTTGATGAGTCCGACGCGCAGCAGCGGCTCTATCTCACGTACGAAGCAGAACGTACGCGCAGAAGCCATTTCCATCGGGTAGTCCGCCAAATTCGTCAATGTGGCGTGCTGTTCTTTAAGCAGCACCGACGGGAATGCAATCGTCACATCCACCTCGTAGTGGTCACAGGGTTCGATACGTAGCATATGTCCGTGCTCGGAGATATACTCTATGGGCTCTGTCACCACATACACCTTCTGCTCTGCGTCCTGCTCTTCCAGCCCCACACGCTGAATCTCGCGCACAAAGAAACGCGCGCTGCCATCCAAGATAGGCATCTCCGGCGCATCGATGTCGATAATACAGTTATCTACTCCCAACGCATATAGTGCACTCAGTGCGTGCTCCAGCGTCGATACTTTCCATTTCCCTCGTTCAAGTACTGTACCGCGTTCCGTAGCCGACACATAATCTGCCAAGGCCTGGTTGCATGGCTGACCGGGAAGGTCCACACGACGAATACATATGCCTGTATTCGCAGGTGCCGGATGAAACGTCGCCGTCACATGCAACCCGGTATGCAAACCCACCGAACTGAGAGAAAAACTGTCTTTTATTGTGTGTTGTTTCATTCGTTCAATCTTCTATCTTTAATGCTGCCCACTTTGTTTGAACCGCACCACCGCTCTGCGCCATATGGCGGCATCGATAGCCGGATAGCCCATATACTGACCGGGCTTCTTGATATTTCCGGGAATACCTGTCTGAGCGCCGAAGATACAGTTGTCGGCTATTTCGATATGTCCCGCAGCTCCCACTTGTCCGGCAAGGATACAATGCTTGCCTATCTTTGTACTGCCGGCTATACCGACTTGCGCGCAAAGGAATGTACCTTCGCCCACCTCTACGTTATGCGCCACCTGCACGAGGTTGTCTATCTTCACATTGCGATGGATGATGGTCGAGCCCATCATGGCGCGGTCGATAGTGGTGTTAGCGCCTATCTCCACATCGTCCTCTATAATCACATTGCCTATCTGCGGAATCTTCCTGTTCACACCCTGCGCGTCAGGTTCAAAGCCGAAGCCGTCCGAACCTACTGTCACGCCGGCATGGAGCACACACTCAGCGCCGATGACGCAGTGGTGGTACACTTTCACGCCGGCATAGAGCACGGTGTGGTCACCAATCGTCACATCATCGCCGATATACACATTGGGATAAATCTGCACACCCTTGCCCAAACGCACATTCTTACCGATGTACGCAAAGGCACCGATGTACGCATCTTCCGGAACGGCCACACCATCGGCAATGCAGCTCGGCTGTTCGATGCCCTGTTTGGCAGGGTTCAGCGCTTTTGACACCAATTGCAGCAATTGCCCCATCGCTCCGCGTGCATTCTCCACCAGAATAATAGCCTGCCCATCATTGAGTGGAGCGAGCTTTTGTCTTTTAGCGTAAGCGGTCTTTACTCCTTCAGCGAAGCGGTCAGAAACAAGCAAAACGCCAGCTTTGCTTGTTTCTATGTACGGCAGATATTTCTCCTCGGTGATAAACGATAAATGCCGCGCCTCAGCGTGCTCTATTGGCGCTACATCGCTCACCATCGCATTGGCGTTGCCTATCAGTTTGCCGCCCAGCAATGCGGCTATCTGTCCTGCGCTAAATTCCATGAAACTCTAACGTTTTTATGCAGTAAAATCCATTTTAACTATTTAACCGATAGCGGAAAAGATATCGCTTCGTCGGTTTGCGCGTCAGCGCTTCAAGGTCCAGTATTTCACTGGCTTCGGCGATATCGCGTACCGTGCCGTCGGAATAGAGAATATCTATCGTGTCTGCTTTCTCCGAATAGGTATTGCTGGTCGATACATGTTCTGACCAGCAGTAGGCTGCCTCTTGCTCGCTGATACCCAGATACTGCGCATATTCTTTGTTCAGCGCCTCTTTCTGTGCTTCCGTCACAGCGCCTCTTTCTGTGCTTCCGTCAACGGTGCGTCCAGCAGCTCTCCGCGGAATAGACGACGGTTGATAAAACTCGTACTCAGCGCACTCAGCACCTTGTCCTCGCTACTCGTCCAGGCCTTGATGGCACTCAGCACATCTGTGTCGTCCAGTAGCGCGTACTGCTCCAACGCCTCGCTGGTCGGACTGAACATATCGAATGTCACCGGTTGATAGAGGAAATACCGCAATGCCGGCGAACAGAATAGCTCCTGGCTTTTATCTTTGAGCGAAGCGGTCTTTCTATTTTCTACTAACTCCCTTGCCAACTCCTTCGCCCGACTCAGTATCTTTATCAGATGCTGCTCCGCCGCTACGGAAGTCTTATGCAGATATACCTGCCAGTACATCAACCGGCGAGCTACCAGGAATTTCTCTACAGAGTATATACCTTTCACCTGC
>ONGK01000011.1 GCA_900317345.1 uncultured Bacteroidales bacterium
CCCCATTGCGGGTCGTTCTTATAATAGCCGCTGGTCTGGAAACCGCCGTCCCAGAAGGCAGGGTTCAGGCCGTTCTTCAGCTTGCCGTCGTTCGCCTCTTTCTCGTACTGGGCGATGATGTCGGCATCCGAGATAGCATCGAGCAGACCGGAGCCATAGACGCCGATGGTGTTCTCCAGCTTGACCTCATAGCCCTCGCTCTCAAGCAGTCCGTCGGGGTCGCGGTAGCCTTGGTTATACACATACACCGCTTCCTTGGGCATCTTCACCTCCGGGTAGCGCAACTCGTAGGTCTCGCCGTCAGCGAACTTATTGCCGTGCTCATCGGTGGCAGTGAGCCATGTGACCTTAATCATGTCAGGGTTCAGCGGAGCCTTGAAAGGCTTAGCGCCGAATAGTTGCGGCATACCGGCCAACCAGGGTACATAAGCCTGCGTAGCAGGGTTAATCACCACGAGCAGCGTACCGTTGCCTTGGTCTTTGGCGTTATACACACCTTCCGGCACGGATGTGCCATGCGAATAGTTCGGGTGGCAGTGCTGGCAGGATGCGCGCACATAGACCGGACCCAAACCATGCTGACGGCCGGTCGTGTTGGTCACGAAATCTTTCTCTGCGATGTTATCGCCTTGAGCGAACATCGTTCCCAGCCCTGCTTCTTCCGTGGCAGGCGTAGGCTGACGGAAGGTCATGGATGACGTGTTGGTCGTGGTGCCTAACTTACCGCCGGTGTAGTACCAGTCGGGCATGTCGGTGGATGGCTGTTCGCCACCGGAATTACAAGCGGCCAGCATTGCTGCCGCCATCGCCATGAATAAAAATTGCTTCTTCATATACTTTTGTCCTTTGTCCATTGTCCATTGTCCTTTGTCCATTGTCCATTGTCCTTTGTCCATTGCCATCATTTCGCCAACAGCGCCAGCACTTCCTCACTGAGCATCTCTTCGAGTTCCGACACGCGGTCGATAGCCTCTTTCACTTGTGGGTTACCCTTAGCTGTGTTCTCGAAGTCCTCGATAGCCTCGATGGCTTTGATGGCATCCTCGATAGCTTTGCGCACCTTGGCATCCAGAGCGGCATCCTGGCTATAGACGTAGTTCGACACCGAGTAATCGCCCGCCTGTGCACCGCAGTACGAATGCTGGATAGAGCGGATGTTATCTGCAAAATCGATGGTCGAGGTGCAACTGTAGGGGCTCTCGATATAATCGCGCTCTTCGGGGGTGGAGCTGATATAGGGGTTACCCATCTTCAGGTCTGCCACTTCTCCGGCGATGTCGGCACAACCGGCGACGATCTCTTCCGCCACTTCCTGATAAGTGAGATAGGTCGAACCGGGCTTGCCGGCGTTAATCATCTGCCAGCCATATTTGTCCTCGAAGGTATCCACTTCGCCTTCCTCCAGTATTTTCATCTTGGCATCACTCACTTCGCCTGCCCAGCAGTACTCCAGCAGGATAGCCTGTTGCGTCAAATCCTCCACAATACCAAGCAGATAGACGGCTTCGGCATGGGTGAGGTTAGCGGCGTGCGGCTTGCCCGTACCTACAGCGCGGCCGTCCTTGATGATGGACTCAAACAGCAGGTATTCGCAGGCATGGAAACCCTTCAACGCGTAGCCGAGTTTCTCGCCCACGTATGCACCACCCTCTTCCTCGATGGCAGCCATCTGGACGGAGTCGTGCAGCAGCGCGTTCATCGCATTGAAGTCCAGCGGCCATGAGTCGATATGCGGGTCGATAGTATGCGCAGCAGCAGGTCCGAAAAGGAAGGCCTCGCTCTGCTCCCAGTGCTTACGCATGAGGCGCCATGAAGCGTCTGCATCCTTGATGAGCGCAGCGTAGTCCTGACCGGCTTCTTGCGCCGTCAGGATAGCCTCGCATTGGCCTAACAGCGTTATGCCTGCGTCAGCCATGGCGCGATAGGTGGTCACCACGGTGTTGTTCACATACGGCGCGGCAGCACGCTGCAACGCCGCTTCTTTGTCTGATTGAACATTCGTTCCTCCATTGTTGCATGCCATCATTCCCATGACGCATGCGGCACTCAGTGCCCATTTGTAAATCTTTCTCATAATTTCAACTATTTTGATTAATAATTTTTCTTTCTACTTTGAGCGCAGCGGTCTTTTTACTTTCTACTACAACTGATAAAATCCTGCATATACGATACCCACGGCGAACTGGGGCTCGTCGTTGTATAGCTTCCCGCGCGTACCGTCCGCGCGCGTTCCTTGTTTAAGAATGCCGTATGAGAACTCCGCCTTCACGCCTATCTGCTTGATGGGGAAATAGTTGATGCCCACCGCCGCACGGTGCCGTCCGCACCAGGCGTACATGTCGGTCGGTTTGTTATCGTACATAAACATCGAGTCGTAGTAATCATAGCGGCCGAAGACATAGAAAGACTGCTTTTTCTCCACCAGTTTTCTATTCAGGCTGAAGAAATCGTAGCCCAACTCCAGACCTGCCGCCAGGGCATCGGATGCCACCCATTGCTTGGAGCTCACACTACCCTTCCGCATGGAGATGTTATATTGCGTTATCGCCGCTGCGTCGGATAGGTGGCCGTAGGTGAAGCTGCCGCGAACGATGACGCCGTAGTCCTTGTATGCGAAGTCGAACGAACCGATGCTCACCGTTCCTTTGACGTTCTTGTAGGCGCTGGCGTCGAGCTCGGCATTGCTCTTGCTGAGCGTGTTGCGGAACGAGTTGCCGCAGTAGCCGCTCAGGCTCAGGCGTAACCCCTTAACACCTGTATAGTCCACACGGGCTGCTCCGGCAAACACGTTCGCTATCTTAAACTCATACGGGCTTCCCGCACCGGGTTTGACCCAGTTCTTGCGGTTGAAGCGGTCGCTGTCCAGTCCGGGCAGGAACATAGCCTGATAGTGCCATCCGTTCTTGGTGCTGCCCATGAAGGTGAGCGCCACCTCGTGCCAAGTGCTGGGGATGATGGTGAACTCGCCCTCATTACGATAGACGCCGAAATACTCGGTGGACTCATGGTGCGCGTTCAGCGCTCCTACAGGGATGACCTGCATACCGGCGCGGATGATGGCATAGCGGTTGAAGGCTTTCTGCAGCCAGAACTGCTCCAGCGCCACTTCGCCGCCGCGCTCTATCTCGCTCTCGTATTCGCCGCCCTCTTCTTCCTCTATCTCGATGGCGCTTTCCGTACCGCCGTGCTCGAACTCTATCTCCGTGCCCACGCTCCAGCCTTTGCCGAAGTCATAGCCCAGATAGATGACTACGTGCGGCAGGTCGAACTCGCCGTAATGGTCATTGGCGTATTTCTCGGGGTGCTGGCCGTAACGAAGGTAGTTATTGCTGAACCAGCAGTGCTTGGCGGTCACTTCGCCGTACCCGCCGATGATAAACCGTTTCTTGCCGGCATTGGCCTTGTCGTTGACCATCGGCTGAGCTTCCACGGAATCCCCTTTTGCCTGTAGCCTCGCACTTATACCATTTTTTAGGGATGCGCTGTCTTGCGCTGCTTTTTGCTCCAACCGCTCCACGCGCTGCATCAGGGCTTGCAAGTCCGCCGCGCTCACCTTTATACTATCGTTCGCGTGCGCACCCAACGCGCACATAATCAATAGGATAAAAAAGATTGTTTGTCTTTTCATTCTCTTTATACCTTTCCCTTTTCGCTTTTCTTTTTGCAAATGCAAAGTTACTCTTTTTCCCCCAGCCCCGCAATACCCAAATATTGTGATTTACAAACAGAAAAATCGCCCGTGTGAGCGATTTTTCCTTGGGGTCCCCGATGTAACTCGTCGTTTTTTTTATGCCCTGACTAAAAAAAAACGTGCGTTTTATGTGCATAGTTTAATTACTAAATTTACAAATTTTCACTTAGGCCTTAACCCTTGAAAAACCTTTGCGGGTGCAAAGGTACGATTTTTTTTTGATATGCGCAATATAGACGCACGTTTTTTTTTAGTCAGGGCATAAAAAAACGCCGGCCGTGAGGTCGACGTTTTTGAGGTTTATTGCTCCTGCGGAGCGTGTATAACCTGCGGCGTGTATTAACGTACTTCTACGCCTTGGGCGTTGTAGAGTTTGCCATCGCGAACGATGTAGAGCACGCCGTTGCGGAGGAGCTTCGCGGCTTTGGCGTTGGCGTTGGTGATTTCGATGCCTTCGGGACCGGGCTCGATGTAGGGTCTCAGTTCACCGCCGAAATCATCCATATTCGGATTCTCCGGGGTGTGGAGTACATTGTTCAAATCAATGAAGGCCTTGAGAAGCACAATATTATCAAATCCTCCGATAGCCCCCGCAGAAATATAATCATCCTCGTTGGTCCAACTGAGTGTCAGCGTACCATTGGTTAGAGAAGGAGAGTTACCAGCTCCCTTACCGATAGGGAAAGGATACTGATCATAAGCCGGTATGCTGCCTACTGCTATTACCTGGCCGCCATTGATGATGATTTCATCCATCGGAACGCCATAGTCTCCTTCCCAGTCATTACTACCGCCACCGATACCGGCAGCGCCTCGAGTTCCTGTTGCATACACAAGACCACCGTTGATAGTGATGGAGCCGCCACCGGTATTGTGGACCTCACCTCCGATGCCGGCTGCTCCGTCCCATAGGCGATCACTACCTTTTGCAATGATGTTACCACCGTTGATGACGAGTGTACCGAAGTGGTACGCACCGATGCCCGGCATGGCAATGTTATTTTCTGCACCTCCGTTCGCAATCAATGTGCCGGGGCCGTAGATAGTGAGTTTGTTGCCATGCGAGAGCAGGATGCCCATTCCGGCCGTGAGTGTATCGCCTTCATTGAGATACAGATCTACATCTCCGGAGATAATGATGCGGCTGTTGATGGTCACATTGCTATCGACCTCATAGATATTATCCTCCATCAGCTCGGTTTCGCTTGTCACTTTCACTTTGTTGCTGCTGATGGTGAAGGCAAGCGTGTCGGAACCGACGCATGCTCCGGCAGCCGCGAACGCCAGTTGATAATCGCCTTCGTCTATCAGGTTGGCTCTAGCCACCTCATTGCCCAGGCTATCTAAGATGCGCACGGTATAGTCTGTGTTTTCGGTCAGGGTGTTGTCCTTATCGTCCGTCACGCTATAGCTGAGCTGTACCGCTTCGCCCGTATATAAATAGACCCTGCGCGCGTGCGACGTGGAACTCAACCAATAGATATTTTTATCGATAAGCTCTATCTGCTTGAACATCGGCGTTTCCGGCGCCTCTGTATAAGCGCGCTTATAGCCCGAAAGCGTACATACCTGCTCCGGGTTGCCGATTTGCGGATTGATATAGTAGCAATCTGAGATAGAGCCGCGGTCTTCAATCAATCCCATCGGGTGCATGGATTTGATATTGGTGTAGGTGCCGTTCTCCAAGCAGTCCTGTATCCTTATCTGCGCATCTTCATCACACCAACCCACGATACCGCCGATATGCGCGCGCTTGGAAGAAACACCATTGATGGTGCCGGCAAAGATAGAATTCTTAACCGTTGTGGCGGATGTCTTGCCGTTACCGACAATACCGCCGGCATAATCACATTTCTGATTGATAGTGGCGGTAATGACGCAGCCGTCAATCGTGTTAGATACTATATCTCCTATTATTTCTCCGACTGCATATCCCACGAGACCCGACGTGTATTTACTTGCCGAATTGATAGTGCCGTCCACACGCAGGTTTTCGATTCTTGCGTATTGGATAAAATGGAACGGCGCCACCCCTCGATCGTCCTGAACGTCACCGGTGGAGGTACTGTTGATATTACAGGTCAAAGTATGGCCGTTTCCCTTGAACGCACCTTGGAACGGATGCTCGCTCGTTCCCACCATCGTGCTTACCTCTATATCCGCTTCCAGACTAATGGAAGCATCATCGCGCCAATAGTCCTCGTGGTTCTTCTCGTCGGTAAATGCGCGCCATTCTTCAGCGCTTGTAATGCGATATGGGGAGCCGGGGGTGCCGCATCCGCCGAGTTTGTGCTTCACTTCAATAGCATGGATATAGAATGCCGCATTGGCTGTGAACGTCAATGTGGTTGAATCGCAAGCGTCGTAATTCACCGTGCGTGTATCACCGTCCGTTTCGACCGGCAGCGTAAATTCGTCATACGTCTCTCCGGTATCCGTTTGGCAAATAAGCGTTGCGGGGTTATTAAATTGGCATAACGTGAGGGTAACGCTGGCATTGCCTCCTACTTCGATGGAGAGAGAACCATCGACGCCAATCAACCATCCGTGCTGATCATTATACCAATGACCGTTGGTGATCGTGATGAGCTCATGGTCCTCGGGATAGAAATAATCCTTGGTCAGGTCATACCGGAATGTAGCTAACGGCGCCGCCACTTCGATATCGGTGGCACGGGCATAAAGGGATATATTGACTGTCATTTCCGTACCTTCAGCCACTTTCTTGGCGGTTTCATCCACAGAGGCAAACCATCCGCGGAAAGCCTTGCCGGCAGCCACCTTCACGTCGCTCTCTCCGTATTTATAGACCAACGGCGAAGCACCCGGAATGGTATCGTTGGCAATAAGCGTGGTATCCGTGTCATAATAGCTGACCACTACGGACGGCACATATTCAGTTGCTTGCGCAAAGAAATAGGGCACACACACATAGCTTCCCCATTCAAATGTCAGCGTGGCTGAGAGCGTGTCGTTGTATGTCCAAGTGACATTTTGGTTATAATTGGGTTTTTTCTCTCCGCAGGCCTGATGATTGTCAATCTCGGCATACACATCGGAGCCTTTCTTAACGGTTATTTTGCCGTTGCTGAATTGGCACGAGCCGATAGTGAACTTCACCGGTCCATCCACCGGTACTTCAATCGTACCACCCTGTACACCGTGCTGATCACCGTTGTAGGTGGTTCCGAATACCGTAACGCCCGACGGGAGTTCGTGGCTGTTAGGTAAAATCACAGTAAAGGGGTCATCGCGGAATTCAATCTTAAAGTCCACGAATGAGCGTTCTGCCCACATAGTCGCTGCGCATACCAGCGCTGCGGCAAATAATAAAATCTTTTTCATTTGTAATATATGTTAATTATTGTGATCTCCAATTCCGACGACAAAGGTACAACTTTTATTCGAGATACGCAATAAAAAAGTAAGATTTTTACGCAAAGTCAAGAAAAAAGGGCGTTTTTTGACGCAAAGTCAAGTTTTGCCCTGCAAAAAACTTGTGCATATCGAAAATTTGTTGTACTTCGGCACGCCCCTTCCCTTCGTTTGCATACAAACTCCGGGTGGGTTCCCTCCGAAGGTACGGTCGCGTTGTGCGGGATATATGCGGCGTGTTTAGTGTTTTTTTGATGCCCGCGGATACCCCGCTTCTGATTATAGCCGGCCTTCGCGTCAGCGTATATCAGTATAAGCCCTCTCGGAGGCGTATTTTGGGGAATGGGTGCCCCAAAATCCGTTGAGCAGGGGGCGAATTACTCCGAAGGGCTTATACGCTATCCGCATGGTTCTAAGGCCGGCTATAATCGCAAAGTTACACTTTGCCCTGCAAAAAAACACATAAACATTTGCATGTATGCAAAATTTGTTGTACCTTTGCAGCGGATTATGTGGAGCATTATCACGGAGCATATCGAGATAGACCGCGAGCAGCGGTGCGTACGCAAGGATGGCGAAGCCGTCCATCTGACCGGACTGGAATACGGTCTGCTGGACTATCTGTCGTCGCGCGCGAACCATCTATGCACGCGTCAGGAGCTGCTGGACCATGTATGGGGGCCGCGTTTCCAGTACGACACGGGCACGATAGATGTTCATCTAAACGCGCTGCGCCGCAAGCTGGGCTGGAGCAAGAACCGTCCGATAGAGACAATTCGCGGAGCAGGACTCATCTTCCGCGTGGAGCGGACGATAGCGCACTATACGATAGACCTGCAGACCTTCCTCGCGGAATGGATACGCAGCCATGAGGTGGACATCACGTCCGCCGGTCTGACCGCTCATCTGCAACTCACGCCCTTCGTCAACGAACTGACCATCGCGCCGGAAGCGCTCCGTCGTATGCTGGACGGTATTCTGATGGCTCTTCTGCCCGCCGCTCAACCCGGTATGCTGCGTCTGACCACCAAACTGACGATGCAGCATTTCACCCTTTCGCTGGACATCAACGGCACTATCAGCGACCTTCGCATCCCTATTTCTGGGGATTTTGATGCTTCTTAAGAAAATCTTAATCTTTATTTAAGAAAAACTCTATATCTTTGCACCGTGTTTGGAATAATTATGCGAGCAAAGGTATTATTTTTATGTCTGTTTATGGCCTCGGCACTGGCAGCACAAGTGCATGACGGCGTTGAGAAAAACAAAGTGTATCAAGGCTTTTCCGGCGGTATGATGCTGCATACGGGCTATCTGTTCGGGCGCGACGGCCATGCGCCAAAGACGCCTGACGGACGGTTATGCAGCCCTCAAGGTGCGACCTTCGGCATCGGGGGCGCGCTGCGCGTACATCTATGGAAACACCTACGCGCGGGCTTTGAAGGCTTTGTATCCACGATGCCGAGTACCGCCACCGACTGCCGCGACGTGCTCAAACCGGGCAGCTATGTGCGCATGGGTTGCGGAGGTCTTCTCGCCGACTGCTGCTGGCGGCTGGAGAAAGCATGGCCGTACATCGGCGGGGTTATCGGCGGCGGTTCAATGAAAGGGTTATATATCCTGGAGGGCAACCAAGACAGCTGGACGCCGGACGCCAACAGCACCTTCCATAAACAGTCGTTCTTCTATATCACACCCTACGTAGGCTGCGATTACTGCCTGACGAGCAAGGTGCATATCACCTTCCGCCTGGATTGGATGCTCGCCATCCATAAGAACGAGCTTTGCCTGCCTACCGGTCCGCGGCTCTACTTCGGGTTCATGTTTTGCCATTAACTTGCACTAATACTTGCATTTATAAATAGATTACATATGATGAACTATACAGGAATTATCATCGGGGCAGCGGTATTTTTGAGTATCGGCATATGCCACCCCATCACCATCAAACTTGAGTACCACTTCGGCCGCAAAGGCTGGTGGGTGTTTCTGGCGGCAGGCCTGCTATCCACGGCGGCATCGCTGCTGATAGACAACTATATCGGCTCCACCATCTTGGCCGCCTTTGCCTTCTCGTGCTTTTGGGGTATCGGCGAGGTGATCAAACAGGAGAAACGCGTGCTGAAAGGCTGGTTCCCGGAGAACCCCAAACGCCACGCATATTATGAACGCAAACGCAAAGAACTGAATATCAAAAGCTTATGAACAGACGATATCTATACATCGCCGCCGGTGTTATCTGGGGCATCCCGGGCGTGATGGTTAGTCTCAAAGGCATCCGTGCCTATCTGACGATGCCCTCCGGCGAATTATGGTGGCTTATGCTGATTACGGCGGGTGTGCTGGCCGGTTTTCTATGGATGTTCGGCCGCATCGTGCGTCGGTATTGCGGACTGATAGCCCAAGAACCGAAGCAGACAACGATTCTGCATACCTTTCCGCTCAAAGGCTGGATTCTGGTCATATGCATGTCTTGCCTGGGCATGGTGCTGAAGTTTATTCCATCCATCCCGGCTGAGTTCATCGCCTCTTTCTACAGCGGCTTGGGACCGGCCCTTGTATGGTCCGGCATATGTTTCTGCGCACAAAGCCGCAAAGACCGATAACTATCCCCATTTATGGTGATTTTTGCTCGCGGACTTGCTCATATGGGATTTTTTTTGTAATTTTGCAGCGTTTTTTGATAAAAACGCCGTATGTACAAGGGAAGTGACAAGATATGTGACTTGATGTCACACGAGGAAGATGCCATACAAATCATCAGCCGTTTCGGGCTGGAAATGGGTGTTGGAGACCAGACAATCGAGCAGGTTTGTGCGTCGCACGGCGTGCATACACCTACGTTTTTAGCCATCGTCAATTATAAGGTATTCCACCAACGCGTCATACCGGCGGATATCGACCTCCCTACCCTGCAGCGCTATCTGCATAACGCTCATACGTATTTTCTCGACTTCCGTCTGCCGCGTCTTCGCCGTTCGCTGATAGAAGCCATCATTCCTGCCGACCCGACGACAAAAATCCCCGGTCTGATACTCCGCTGCTACGACGAGTTCGTCGATGAGATCCGAACGCATATCGAGCACGAGAACGCCGGACTGTACGACGAGCATGAGCACGACGACCAGCGCATCACCGACAAACTGACGGAGATAAAAAACCTCATCATCAAATACTACCCGGGCGTGTCTTCACACGAGACCGGAAGCAAGACCCCCGCCGAGGAGGGTAATGTCACGTACACACTCATCAGCGTGATGAGCGACCTATGGCATACTGAGCATGACTTCTCGGACCACTGCGCCATCGAGGATGATATACTGCGTCCCGCGCTGACGAAGATGAAACCCCAGACGCACCGCCGCCACCAGATGCCGGAAACCGAAGAGCTATCGGAGCGCGAACGCGATGTGCTCATCCAGGTGGTACGCGGCCTGAGCAACAAAGAGATCGCCGACGTGCTATGCATATCGATGCATACGGTCGTTTCCCACCGCAAGCATATCACCCGCAAACTGAATATTCACTCCACCGCGGGCCTCACCGTCTATGCGATTGTCAACAAACTCGTTGACCTGAATAGCCTGGAGTAACGCGTATTTATGCGGGCATAATTCGTTTTTTTCCTCCAAAGACTTGCATATTTGGTTATTTTATTGTACCTTTGCACGATTTTTTGAGTATTAAAAACGGCTTTGTCATGTCCAAACCATCATCCATCATCGTGCCGGAAGGCTGCAACAAAGTGCTGCTACACGCGTGCTGTGCGCCATGCTCAAGCGCCATCGTGGAATGGCTGATGGCGCATGAGATAACCCCCATCATCTTCTATTACAACCCGAATATATACCCGTTCGAGGAATATGCTATTCGACGGAACGAGAGCAAACGCCACGCCGAGAGCCTCGGGATAGAATGGATGGAAGGGTTGGAGGACTATGAGGCGGCGCATGAGCAATGGCGGCAAGCCGTATGCGGACTGGAGCACGAGCCGGAACGCGGAAAGCGCTGTGAACAATGCTTTTACATGCGTCTGAAGGCTACGGCGAAGAAAGCCAAGGAGATGTCCATGCCTTTCTTCGCAACCACCCTCGCCTCGTCCAGATGGAAGAATTTGGAGCAGGTAAACGCGGCGGGAGAGAGCGCAGCAAGAGAGCTTACAGGTGCGGGTCCGGAGCCACAGTTTTGGGCGCAGAACTGGCGGAAAGACGGACTGCAGGACCGGCGAAACGCACTGCTCAAAGAATTCAATTTCTACAACCAGCAATATTGCGGTTGCGAATTTAGTGCTACGGCACGCTTTTTGTCAGATCGCAAATACGAACGGCAAGCTCTATTCCGTCAAGGTATTTGAGTATAGTTTAAAATTTCCAAGTAAATTTACCTCTTCTCTTGCATATATCAAAAATTTTTCGTAACTTTGCGGAAAATTTCGGATGTATGTGCATTGCTCTGACCACAGAACTGCCCGCAGAAGGCTTTAAACGCCTGATTGAGAGAGGGTACCGGCTACTGGTGATGAAGGACGGGGACCCGCAAAGCATCAGTTGTCAGGATGCCGATATCCTCGTGAGCACATTTGACTATCGCGTTCCTCGGGAGTTGATTGCATCGATGCCCAAACTGCGGCTGATAGCCAACTTCGGAGCAGGATACAACAATATTGACTTGGATGCATGCCGCGAACGCGGTATTCGGGTAACCAATACACCGCAACCCGTGATAGAGCCCACCGCAGAGCTGGCTTTTGCGCTGATGATTGATGTCGCAAGACGAGTGAGTGAATTCGACCGCCGGATTAGATCCGGAGCAAAACAACCTGCGGAACTATTCGGTGTCATGCGGAACCTGAGCCATTCGCTTTACGGCAAAACGCTCGGTATCATCGGTATGGGACGCATAGGTCAGGCGCTCGCGCGGCGGGCTATAGCATGCGGTATGAAGGTGATTTATCACAACCGGCATGAGTTAACGAGTGAACGAGTGAATGAATTAAAGAAGGAAGGTATAGAGGCGACATACGTAGATTTTCAAACCTTGCTGCAAGACAGCGATTATGTATCGCTCAACCTGCCCTACACGCCGGAAGTGCACCATCTCATCGGCAAACCGGAGTTGGGCATGATGAAGCGCACGGCATACCTTATCAACACTGCTCGCGGCGCACACGTGGACGAGCAGGCACTGGTGGAGGCACTCAAGAACGGCATTATCGCCGGCGCAGCACTGGATGTATATGAGCATGAACCGGTGATTTCATCGGAACTGCTGAGCCTGCCCAACGTAGTGCTCTCGCCGCACACAGGTACCGGCACATGGGAAGGACGATTGGCGATGTGCGAGAACGTGTGCGACAATATTTTGGCTTTTATAGACAACGATTTAAATAAAATGAATATAGTATTATGAAAAAAACATTGATTTTTGCGGCAGTCATGCTGATGGCAGGCTGCGGATTTATGAAGAACAGCACTTCGAGTAACACAACGGCTCAACCGGCAGCCACCACCACGGCCACAACGTCACAAAACAGCAATGCGGCTATGACGGCAGGCCAGGGTGCAGGCAATGCGCTGATGAACCTCTACAACCAGTACAAAGCCGACGGCAACAAGTACGACTACAAGAACATGCAGAACGCGCTGAACACCGTGACGCTGCTGGCTAACTGCGAGGGCCTGAAGGACAACTACAAGAACACCACCTATCTGAAAGAGTTCGGCAAAGGCATGGTGGCTTCGTCGCTGGGACTCGTTACGCAAAACAACGTTGAAACCGTGACTAACAGCCTGGTTGATATGGTGAAGAACAGCGAGACCGTTCAGAACGCCACGCAGACCGCTCAGAACACCGCCAACACCGCAGCCGGCTATGCCAACACCGCTGCTCAGTATGCCGGCGCAATCAGTTCATTACTCTCTGCTTTTGGAGGTAAATAAATTTACGGCTGATACATGAATATCGTAGATCGTTTTCTCAAATACGTGTCGTTCTGCACAACGAGCGATGAAAACACGGGAATGACTCCTTCCACGCCCGGTCAGATGGAGTTTGCCAAATACCTGGCGGACGAGTTGAAAAACATCGGTATGAAAGAGGTATCTCTCGATTCCAACGGGTATATCATGGCTACGCTACCGGCAACAGAAGAAGGTCACCCGGTTATCGGATTCATCGCACACATGGACACATCGCCCGACGCGAGCGGCAAGCATGTGAAGGCCAGCATCGTCAAAGCAGAAGAGCGCGATTATATCGACCCTCGCTACGCGGGCCAGGATGTGATTGTGACGGACACGACGACGCTGCTGGGCGCAGACGACAAAGCCGGCATCGCAGAGATAGTGACCGCTATGGAATACCTAATCCAGCATCCGGAAATCAAGCACGGCAAGGTGCGCATCGGTTTCACGCCGGATGAAGAGATAGGCTGCGGAGCGGACCATTTCGACGTGAAGGCCTTCGGCGCAGAGTTCGCCTACACCATGGATGGCGGCGCGATAGGTGAGCTGGAGTTTGAGAACTTCAATGCCGCGGCATGCAAGATCCGTGTGCATGGCTTGAACGTACACCCGGGCACGGCATACCACAAGATGGTCAACTCAATGCGCATCGCATACCAACTGGCGGTCATGCTGCCGCGCTGGGAGACACCCGAGCATACGCAAGATTATGAGGGTTTCTACCATCTGATCGGTATGAACGGCACGGTGGAAGAAACGACACTCAGCTATATCATCCGCGATCACGACCGCGCACGCTTCGAGAGCCGCAAACGTGAACTGGAGCACCTGGTTCGTAAAGTAAACCGCGAGTTCGGAGAAGGCACCGTGGAGATCGAGATGCGCGACCAATATTACAACATGCGGGAGAAAATAGAACCCGTTATGTATATCGTTGATATCGCGAAAAGTGCGATGGAAGCGGCCGGAGTGACACCTGTAGTCAAACCGATTCGAGGCGGAACCGATGGCGCAAGGTTGTCGTTTGAAGGCCTACCCTGCCCGAATATTTTTGCGGGCGGCGAGAACTTCCACAGCCGATATGAGTACCTGCCGATTCCATCGATGGAAAAAGCAATGGAAGTCATCCTCCAAATCGTACAATCAATCGTTACATTGTAAATCGTTAAATCATAAATAACATTATGCTAAAAACAACCCCGTTTACCGACGTACATATCGCGCTCGGTGCAAAAATGGCAGAATTTGCCGGTTTCAACATGCCTATCCAGTACCCGACGGGCATCAATCAGGAGCATATGATCGTTCGCGAAGGCGTCGGCGTATTCGATGTGAGTCACATGGGCGAATTCTGGGTGAAAGGCGAGAAAGCGCTTGATTTTCTGCAATATATCACCACCAATGACCTGTCCGTCATCCCTGCCGGCAAGGCGCAGTATACCTGTATGCCGAACGGCAAAGGCGGTATTGTGGACGACCTGATTATCTATAAATACTCCACCACCAAGTATCTCATGGTGGTCAATGCCGGAAATATCGACAAGGACTGGGAGTGGGTCAACCGGATAGCATCCGGAGGCGAACCTTCCTTGCGGAGCGACTGGGGTGACCTCAAACTGGAGAATGCATCCGACCGTTACGGCCAATTAGCGGTGCAAGGCCCGAAAGCAACGGAAATGCTGCAGTTACTGACCGATGCCGACCTGAAATCCATCGACTATTATGCGTTCCGCGAGTGGAGCTTTGCCGGTGTACCGGGCGTTATTCTGTCCAATACGGGCTATACCGGTGCGGGCGGATTTGAGTTATATTTCCCTGCCGAGCGAGGCATCGAGATTTGGAATGCACTCTTTGAGGTAGGCAAACCTTTCGGCCTGGCACCTATCGGCCTTGGCGCCCGCGACAGCCTGCGTCTGGAGAAATGGTACTGCCTGTACGGCCATGATATCGATGATACCACTTCGCCGCTGGAGGCCGGTCTGGGATGGATTACAAAACTGGACGCAAAGGACTTCATCGACCGTGACTTCCTCAAACAGCAAAAAGCGGAAGGCGTGAAGCGCAAACTGGTGCATTTCGAATGCCTTGAACGCGCTATACCGCGCAATGGATATGAGATATGCAACGAAGCAGGAGAAGTCATTGGAAATGTGACCTCCGGCATCATGCTGCCGAATACCAAAGTGGGCATCGGTATGGGCTATGTACAAACGCCTTACGCCAAGAAAGAAAATATCATCTATATCAAAATCCGCGAGAAACTGCAACCGGCGAAGATTGTGTAATCTTTGAATTTTCAAATTTCTGGATCTTTAAATGCCAAACAAGCACGTAGCATTGGTTTTGGGTTCCGGCGGCGCACGCGGCCTGGCGCACATTGGCGCCATCGAAGCCTTGGAGGAACGCGGCTATACCATCACAAGTATAGCCGGTTGTTCGATGGGCTCCATCATCGCCGGCATGTATGCCGCAGGGCAACTGAAAGAAGCCAAAGAGTGGTTTCTGCAGGTAGATAAACAGCTCATTCTCAAGATGATGGACTTCAACCTGATGAGCGGTAACTCGTTGGTCAAGGGAGAAAGGATTATCAAAGAATTGGAGAAAGTGGTGCCGGACCGGCCCATGGAAGAACTGAATATCCCATGCACCATTGTGGCATCGGATATGATGAATACAGAAGAAGTGGTCTTCCGTACCGGCAGCTTGTTTGAAGCAGTGCGTGCATCTATCAGTATTCCGCTTTTCTTCAAGCCTGTGCAGATAGGTCACCGCCTGCTTATCGACGGAGGTATTCTCAATCCACTGCCTCTCCATCTGGTGGAGCGGACAGATAACGACCTGCTCGTAGCCATGGATATCAGCGGAAAAGACGCCATGCCTGTCGATGCCCATTACGAACCCATCGATGTGGATAGTAAGATAGCTGAACTGACAGCACATGGTATTCCCGTACCCAAATCGTTGGAGAAGCAGATTCGGCAGTGGAGCAAAAAAGTGGATAATGTACTGGAGAGGCGTGCGAAAGACTTAGGTCGATATGTCAATTTCGTCGGTCTGCTTGATCGCATGTCGGATATGCAGATACAACAAAGCACCCTACTCGCCCTACGGCTCACACCGCCGGACGTGCACGCCGTAATGCGCCAATATGCCTACAACACCTTCGATTTCGATAAAGCGGAACAGATTATCGCAGATGGAAAACGTATAATGAATGAAGCTCTAGAACAGTACGAAACTAGGACTGACAAATAAAGGTATGAATAAAGGGATGAAAAGTTACCGGATAGTTGTTTCTATTCTTTTCTCATGGCTTATTGCTACTACAACCTCAGCACAAAGCGACACATTGCGTGCCGGTGATTTTCGTTTGCCGGAGGTAGAAGTTGTGGATTTCTACTACCCATCGCAAGCAGACTCTATCAGTTTGCGTCTAACAGCACAAATCCATCGTGAGGAGATTGCCGCCCTGCCTGTCACGACAATTTCCGACTTGCTGTGTTATTTGCCTGGGCTCGACGTGCGGTCGCGCGGAACGAGCAGTGCACAAACAGATGTGAGCCTTTATGGTGGCACCTTCGACCAAGTACTAGTACTGCTGAACGGTGTACCGGTGTCGGATGTACAAACCGGGCATTACTCGCTCAATCTGCCGATTTCAACGAAACTGATTGAGCGCATCGAGATTCTTCAAGGCACATCTGCTCATCTCACCGGCGCTCTATGCGGAGCGATTAACATCGTGACGGTTAATCCCAACAACGACCTATACACAATGGCGATGGCTGCCGGCACAAACGGAGATATTAATCCGGCATTCATTGGTTCATGGGCACGCAAAGATGTGCATATCAACACCTCGGCTGAATACGGACGGAGTGAAGGCTATTATGCGCCCGGCGCGAACGATAAAGAGCGATTGGCGCTGCAAAACACCGATTATCAGTTGGCGAATCTCTATTTCCAGACACGATGGCGCGGCCTGGACGTCCAAGTCGGCGCACAGTACAAAGATGCGGGGTTAGGAACCGGATATGGTTATGCCAGCGTTGACCAGTTTGATGCCACTCGGACGATGTTCGTGTCGGCTAGATATGCGTGGTCGGACGATCACGGTTGGCACATCGATGCACAAGCCTCCTATCGCGGGAATTATGATCGCTACGAGTGGCACCGAGGTACTGCCACCAACCGCCATTGGACCCATAACACACAAGCCGCCCTGCAGGCGCAGTATTCATCCGTTGCAGGTAAGACTTCCGTATGCGCAGCAGTCAAAGACGAATATATCAACTCTACCAACATGGGGATTCACAACCGTTTGCAGGCTTCGCTGAGTGCAGACCACGAGTATGTATGGAATCAGCGGCTGAAGGTCTCCTTCAATATCGCAGGGCATTATAACACCTGGTTCGGCTGGTATGGTTCCGGAGGAGCAGGCATCGGATATTTCTTCCCTCGGAAGGGTTCAGTCTCTCTGACCGCGACTCGCTCACTGCGCATGCCTACGTGGACCGACCTCTATTACAAGGCCGGCGTGCAACGCGGCAGTACGGACCTGAAAGCCGAGAAAGCATGGCAATTGGCGCTCAATGGAACCTACACATGGATGGAGAGCGACTATGGTCGGTTGACCATGAGCGGAAATATATACTACCGCTGGGGACAGGATATTATTGATTGGACGTACAACGAAACGGACAGCCTTTTCCATGCTACAAATCATAATAATGTGAATACCTTCGGCGTGGAAGCAACAGTTGCATATCATCTCAACGATTGGTTGCGAAATGTTAGTATTCGTTATGCATATACGAACCTCTCGCTGGATTTAACTAAGGCAAAGAGCAATTACCTCGATCATCTGCGGCATAAAGTGGTGCTGAATATTGATCATGGCATCTATGTGTGGTCCAATGGCCGTTTCGGAGCCGATTGGTCACTCCGGTGGCAGTCTCGCGCGGGCACGTACGTGGATATATATGGTGTGCCCGGGAACGCATATAAGCCCGTCTTGCTGATGGATGGCAGTATGTATGTCGAACTGCCTTATTTGCGCATCGCTGCTGAGTGCACAAATATGACCAACCGTCACTATTACGATTTCGGCGGCATTCTTATGCCGGGAGCACACGGAAGAGTGCGTATTACGGCTTATCTTAATGGGAAATAAAATATTCATAATCTCCACAAAGGCAAAAAAAGTTGGAAAAAAAACAAAAAAAGTTTTGCTATATAAAAAAAAAAGTGTACCTTTGCAGTGAATTTAATAATTAATTAGGCTGAAAAGCGAAGAATAATACATTTTTCATAATGGCAACGAAACATTATTTATCGTATTTGCAAGAAACCATGCACCAGCAATGGAACGGTCTGGCAATGACCGATCTTGATGGTGACAACAAATATACCTATGCGGAATTGGCTGCCGCTATTGCTAAACTGCACGTCACATGGCGTGAGTTGGGTATTAAGGAGGGAGACAAGATTGCTCTCTGCGGTCGAAATTGCGCCAATTGGGGTCTTCTTTTCCTCGCGATAGAGAGTTATAAGGCAGTAGTAGTTAGTATTCTGCCGGACTTTACAGCTGAGGGTATATACTCGCTGGTGGACCACTCCGAGGCTGTTCTGCTGTATGTAGGTCCGAACGTGAAGAAAAAGATTGACACAACCCAAATGAAGGGCCTGCATGCCACGATTTTCATGGACGACATGACGATTGTGGATGCTGATGACAAGTTCCGCAAGAAATATGACGGTATTGACGCAGCCTTCAAGAAAGCATACCCGAATGGTGTATCGCTGAAGGATGTGAACTATCCTACGGACAACTATGACGACTTAGCGGTAATCAACTATACCTCCGGATCGACAGGCAACCCGAAAGGCGTGATGCTGACGCACTTGAACCTGTCCGGCAATGTGGAGTTTGCACAGACGCGCATCCCGCATAGGCCGGGTGACAAAGTGCTGTCTATGCTGCCTATCGCACACATGTTCGGATTGATGTTCGAATTCATCTATCAGGTTTGCGGAGGCGCAGAGGTATATTTCTTGACGCAGGCTCCTACGCCTACCGTGCTGATGAAGGCATTCGCGCAGGTAAAGCCGTTCATGATTCTAACCGTACCGTTGGTAATAGAGAAAATCATCAAGAAAGGCGTGCTGCCGAAAATCAGCAGCCCTATTGCCAAAATCATGTGGAAGACGCCGTTCCTCAAGAATGTCATTCGTGGCAAAGTCAAAGAGGGGTTGGACAAGACATTCGGCGGTCAGTTACGCTACCTCATCATCGGCGGCGCTGCGCTCAACGGCGAAGTAGAGCAAGTGCTGCATGATATCAAATACCAATATTGCGTTGGCTATGGAATGACCGAGTGCGGTCCGCTCATCAGCTACGAAGATTGGTGGGCATATGCATTCCACAGTTGTGGTAAACAGTTGCCGCAATGCCATGTGCGCATTGACTCAGAGGATCCTACATCTAAAGATGGTGAGATTCAGGTAAAGGGCATCAATGTCATGAAGGGTTATTACAAGAACGAGGAAGCAACGAAGGCTGCATTCACCGAAGATGGATGGATGCGCACCGGCGATCTTGGCGTCCTCGATAAAGAGGGAAATATCTATATCCACGGCCGTTCGAAGAATATGATTCTCGGTCCGAACGGACAGAATATCTATCCCGAGGAGTTGGAGGACAAACTCAACTCGATGCCTTGCGTGGCAGAGTGCGTGGTTGTGGATCGCGACCAGAAACTGGTAGCGCTCGTTTATCCTGATACCTCCGCTGACGGGAAAAAACTGCTTGGCACCAAGAGTTTGACGCAACAGATGGAGGAGAACCGCATCGCTGTTAACAAAGATCTGCCGCAATATAGCCAGATCAGTTCAATAGAGTTAGTGGCTTCGGAGTTTGAAAAGACACCGAAACGCTCAATCAAGCGTTACTTGTATAAGTGACGCACCCCGCACTATGGCGTGAGTAACCATAGTGTTCTGTAAATAATTATGTGAGTAAGTAGATTTTGTGATTTCCTACGGGAAATCGAAGCTTGCGCGAGATTGGGAAACCTCGCGCTCGTTTTTTATATATAAGGTATTTATAGAGAATGGCGACTGACAAATTGGCAGTTCATTGTGCTTTGGCGCATAGTTTGTAGGAGTGTAAGCAGAAAACTAATACTGTACAACTATGAATACAAATCAGAACAACAACCAACATGAGAACTTGCAAAAGTTCGCAATCAACCTCTGCGAGCGGGCTCGCGAAGGTAAACTGGATCCCGTAATCGGGCGGGACGACGAAATACGGCGGGTACTGCAAATCTTGAGCCGCCGGACAAAGAACAACCCTATCCTAATCGGTGAACCGGGTGTCGGCAAGACTGCCATTGCAGAAGGCCTGGCACATCGTATTGTACGAGGTGACGTGCCGGAGAACCTAAAGAAGAAGCAAATCTATTCACTTGATATGGGTGCACTCATTGCGGGTGCTAAATACCAAGGCGAGTTCGAGGAGCGACTCAAAGGTGTAGTTAACGAAGTTGTAGCCGCTGCAGGCGAGATCATTCTTTTCATCGATGAGATCCACACACTGGTAGGAGCTGGCAAGTCAAGCGGAGCTATGGATGCAGCCAACATTCTTAAACCAGCGCTGGCACGCGGTGACCTACGAGCTATCGGTGCAACAACGCTGGACGAATACCAAAAATATTTTGAGACCGACAAAGCATTGGAGCGTCGATTCCAAAAAGTGATGGTCGATGAACCAGACGAGGCAGCAACCATATCTATTCTCCGTGGTTTGAAGGAGCGATATGAGACACATCATAAAGTGCGTATCAAAGATGATGCTATCATTGCAGCCGTCACATTGTCTGCGCGTTATATAACTGATCGTTTCTTGCCGGATAAGGCAATTGACCTCGTTGATGAGGCTGCTGCCAAGTTACGTCTGGAGGTAGACTCCAAACCGGAAGAGATTGATACACTCGACCGCCAGATTAAACAACTGGAGATTGAGCGAGAGGCTATCAAACGCGACAAGGATGATGCGAAACTGAAAGTGATTGAGGAGCAGCTCAAAGACCTCAAGAAACAATCGGATGAACTCAATGCGCGTTGGAACAAAGAGAAAGGCTATGTAGCCACTATCCAGAATGAGAAAGCGCACATCGAACAACTCAAACACCAAGCCGAAGTGGCAGAACGTGAAGGCGATTATGGCAAGGTGGCAGAAATTCGGTATAGCCAAATTCCTGCATCCGAAGCTAATATCAAGAATGCGCAAGATGCCCTCCATGCTATTAGCGCCGAGACACTCATCAAAGAAGAAGTAGATGAAGACGATATCGCAGAAGTAGTAGCACGTTGGACCGGTATTCCTGTTGCAAAAATGATGCAGTCTGAGCGAGACAAATTGCTGCACCTTGAGGAAGAACTGCATAAGCGCGTCATCGGTCAAGACGCAGCCATTGAGGCAGTTAGTGACGCTATCAGACGGTCTCGTGCAGGCCTGCAAGACCCCAAACGGCCAATAGGATCTTTCATCTTCCTAGGCACAACCGGTGTCGGTAAGACCGAGTTGGCCAAAGCCCTTGCAGACTACCTATTCGATGACGAGAACATGATGACCCGTATCGATATGAGCGAGTATCAAGAAAAGTTCAGCGCCACGCGACTCATCGGTGCGCCTCCTGGATATGTAGGCTATGACGAGGGGGGCCAATTGACCGAAGCAATCCGACGCAAACCCTACTCCGTCGTCTTATTCGATGAGATAGAGAAAGCCCATCCTGATGTGTTCAATGTCTTGCTGCAAGTGCTTGACGATGGCCGTTTGACAGATAACAAAGGCCGTCTGGTCAACTTCAAAAACACACTAATTATCATGACATCGAACCTTACGGAGGAGCAACTACGCGCAACCGTACGGCCTGAATTTATCAATCGTATCGATGAAATCATTCACTTCAGTGAACTAAGTGAAAGTGATATCAAGGCTGTTGTAGGTCTGCAAATCAGCCGCATACACAAGATGCTTGAGGCGCAAAACATCGACCTACGCGTTACTGACGATGCCATCGATTATATTGCAAAAGAAGGTTATGATCCGCAGTTTGGTGCACGACCTGTTAAACGCGCCTTGCAACGCCTCGTACTCAATGAGTTAAGCAAGTCCATCATAGGCGGCAAGGTAGACCAGACAAAACCAGTTATCGTCGAACTACGAGACGGCGAACTTCATTTTAGGAATTAGAGTTTAGCACTTTGATTGCGAATCTCAGTAGATGAGATATCGAAGTAAGGGGCTCCGCTCAAGTAGCGGAGCTCTTTTATTGTATGCTTGGAGGAAAATGGAGCGGACATATCTGCAGATACTCCTTTCCGTGGATACACAAAAATACGGAAATTAGCCAGAATAAACTCATATTCGCACCATTGGGAGAAGATTACGATATTGTCTTCTCCGATAATAAGTGTGAATTCGTGTTGCGGATACGCTTTCTGCAACTCACGCAACGTATTGGCAGTATAAGACGGTCGAGGCAACGAGAACTCAAAATCCGATGCTACAAGTCCCGGTATTCCTTTTATTGCTTCTCTCACACCAGCCAATCGTTCTTCTTCCGGCGCGAGAATTTGGACATCCTTGAGCGGATTATTCGGAGTGACAAGAAGCCATAGTTCGTCAATGTCCGTATGCTCAATCACCCATTTAGCCAGACCTACATGTCCGAAATGCACGGGGTTGAAACTACCGCTGTATATACCAACCTTAGCCATTTTGTGTTTCGTCTATGATTGCATCCAGCTGTTCAAACGCATGCTCAAGGGTATCATTGACCACAATGCGGTCAAAATGCTCCATATCTTCCATTTCTATGGATGCCTTGGCCAGCCGTTTCTCTATCATCTCAGGACTTGTATCTCCTCGACCTTCAAGCCTTCGGCGCAATTCATCAATAGACGGCGGACAAATAAAAATGGATGTCGCTTGGTCTCCCAATATGCCTTTTAGTTTGAGTCCACCTTTCACATCAACATCAAATAGCACCTGGCGGCCTGCAGCCTCTATGCGGTCAATTTCCTCCCGCAGCGTTCCATAGTACAAACCCTCATAAACTTGTTCGTACTCGATGAAATCATCATTTTCGATGCGTTTTTGGAACTCCTCAACAGAGATAAAATAATATTCCTTTCCATGGACCTCTTGTCCGCGTGGCGGACGGGTGGTGCAAGAAACCGATAGTTCAAAGAGATTCGGATGTTTGGTGAGCAAATGCTTCACCATAGTCGATTTGCCACTGCCAGATGGTGCACAAAAAATGTATATCATAATACGTTCAGTACTTGTTCTTTAATTTGCTCAAGTATATCCTTCATCTTCACCACAATAATCTGCATTTCCGATTGGTTGGATTTAGAGCCCAATGTGTTTATCTCGCGTCCCATCTCCTGTGCTATAAAGCCCAGTTTTTTGCCAACACCAGTTCCGTCTCCCTCCATGGTTTCACGGAAGTACTTGATATGGTTTGTCAGACGCACCTTTTCCTCAGTAATATCAAGTTTCTCGAGGTAATAAATCATCTCTTGTTCAAGGCGATTTCTATCTATCTCAGCTTTTGTCTCGGCACTCAGTTTAGCAAGGTTCTGTTCCAAACGCTCTTTGATTTTGGCAACACGTCCTTTCTCGTACGGTTCAACCTGTGCTAGCAAGTCTGCAATGCCATCCAACTTCTCCGTGAACATTGCCTGGAGTGCTGCGCCCTCTTGCGTACGGAACGCATCGAACGCATCCAGCGCACTATTTAGCAGGTCCTGTATACTGCTCCATTCTTCGTCTGTCAGGTCAGATGTTTCTTCTTGAACCTTAATTACATCTGGGAAACGCAGGATAGTCGCCATAATTTCAGGCGGCACGACATCGCATGCGAATTGCTTTTTAAATTGCTCCGCATATATCTTCGCTACTTCCCAGTTAATAGAATTTAGCGCGCCTTCTCCTAAAACCTGTGGTCCGGATTCATAGATAGCAATATCCACTTTTCCGCGCTCCACTCGTTTAGCCACCATTGCTCGCAGGTCCGCTTCATGGGTTCGTAATGCGGAAGACAAGCGAACGGACATATCCATGGATTTAGAGTTCAGCGAACGGATCTCGCACACAAGCGTGCGTCCTCGAAATTGGCTTTCGGCTTTGCCATAACCTGTCATTGAAAGTATCATTATTATTGCTAATTTGACGATTAAGTCATTTATTTACCTATACAAAACTTGCTAAAGATATTTTGAAGCACTTCTTGATTCGTAATTTGTCCTGTCACTTCACCAAGTGCCGAGAGACAATCTTGCAAATCGAGCGAAAGCAGTTCACCACTCAGGTTTTCAGCCAACCCTTCTTGTACACGCACTATTGCTTCGTGTGCACGCTTGATAGCCTCATAATGGCGGGCGTTAGAGAGCATTACCGCCGATGAATTCATAGATTCTTTTGCTACTTGCACAAGCGCATTCTTGAGCAATTCAATCTCCCCCATTTTGGCGGAAACACAAAGACCTTCGGTGATTTTTTTTCGCTCATCGGGCGTAAGCAGATCCGCTTTGTTATATACCTTAATCACGGTTTGCCCTGCTGTATTGTCTAGGATTACTTCGGGAATACCACGTTCCAGTACCGAGATTACTATCTGCGCTCTCTCAACTGCTTGCCGACTTCTTTCAATGCCCATGTTCTCCAACATGTCATCCGTTTCGCGCAAACCAGCTGTGTCAATAAGGCGGAATGTTATTCCGTCAAGTATCAGCGTATCTTCAATCGTATCTCGCGTTGTACCTTGAATATCACTCACAATTGCCCGTTGCTCGCCTAACAGCGCATTCAAAAGCGTCGATTTACCTACATTAGGCGCTCCAACTATGGCCACAGGAATACCGTTTCGTATAGCATTCCCCGTACGAAAGGAGGCAATTAAATTAGATAGTTTGGTCTCTATTTCTTCTGCCAAAGCTGTCAGTTCCGAGCGATCAGCAAACTCAAGTTCCTCATGATCTGCGAAATCCAGTTCCAGTTCTATTAGCGATGTAAAATGCAACAATCGCTCGCGCAATGCGGCCAGTTCATTAGACACCGAACCGCGTAACTGACTGAGCGCCAGATCTTTTTCTGCCTTGCTCTGCGCCGCTATCAAGTCAGCAACTGCTTCAGCTTGCGTCAAGTCCAATTTTCCATTCAAGAATGCACGACGTGTGAATTCACCCGGTTCAGCGGCACGACATCCTGCGTCAATAAGCCATCGTAGCAACTGCTGCTGAATATACAAACTGCCGTGACATGCAATCTCAATCGTATCCTCTCCCGTAAACGAGTGCGGTGCACGAAAAACTGAACAAAGCACTTCATCAAGCACCTCATTCTCCCGTTCTATACGCCCGAAATGCACCGTACCGGCTTTGGCTTCCTGCAACGATGTGCGTCCTCTGAAAATGGTGTCCGCAATACGGATACTATCTTGTCCCGATACACGAATAACGGCAATTCCTCCTGTTCCGGGCGCTGTTGATATAGCACATATAGTTGACTCCATAGAAAACTGCTACAAAAGTAGTATTTTTTTCTGATATATGCAAGTTTTAGTCTGAGTTTGTGCTAAAATAACACAAATTCATAAAGTAACTTCCTGTTTGTTTCATTCTACGCACAACTTTGAGCCACCAAATCGGCTTTTTATAAGGGGATTTTGCTTTGTCGGGAAGTTGAGTCCAATTAACCTTCGCTAATTCAACAGCAGCCGCATCATGGTATTTATCGCTTTGCCAAAACTCTATGAGACCATCCGCTCGCAGTTTATCAAGCAAGGCGTACCAGGTCGATTGCAGTTGAGTATTCTCCAATTTTTTAATACCATTTTCTATGATATCAAGATGAAAAAGCATATGATGCTCCGGCTGATGCAAATTGCACGTAGCGCGTATTGAAGCCGGAACGGCATTGTTGTAATACGCCAAAGGCTTATCACAAAATGCAACAGGATGGAATAATGCGACACGCGCCCACAAGAGGAAATCTTCTCCCAAAGTTATATTTTCCGGAAAGCCTCCCATCTCATCCATGATACTTCGAGGTATACATACAGCACTTGAGCACACCGGCATGGCATCGCCCAATAAATAAGCCTTCGGATAATTGATATAACCGCTATGCAAATTCAACGCCACACGCGTCTTGCCCGGTTTGAAATAGATATAGTTGGTGGCATAAAGTCCAGCATCAGGATAGGTGCCTATTAGACAAACCATTTCTTGTAGGAAAGAGTCTTCCCACCAATCATCAGCATCAAGGAAACAGATATATTCATTATGTGCGGCCTTTACACCATTGTTACGCGCAGCAGCCACTCCCTTATTGGGTTGAGAGAGAATACGGATCTTACTTTCAGCCTGATACCTCTGAATGCAGCAACGAGCCACAGCGGCACTTTCGTCCGTACTTCCATCATCTATAATGATACACTCCCACTCCTTATACGTTTGAGCCACAATAGACTCCAAAGCCTTTTGGATATACGATGCCTTGTTATAAAGAGGTATTATTATAGAAAACCGGATTGCCATATTATGGATTTTACTCTAACAACCACTCGATTGACTGTCTATATAGCTTATCAAAATCAGTACATGCTTCGATGGGGAATCCATATACGAGAATCTGATGTCTCGTTCCTACACCGGCCGTACATCGCATATCTTCATATGTTGCCATCTTGACGGAACCGTCTCCTGCGGGTTTGAGCGCTTCCGGCGTGCTGGTAAATAGTTGCTCGGCATTCGGCTCCAAGGCAATAGTGAAGACGCGATGGCGTGGCGTGCGGATGCGACCGCTGTGCGTGGCTTGCGCTGCATAGTATTCGGCCTGTAGGAATTGCTTTGCCCAAGATGACTCAATCGCGCTGAAATGGTCCGTACTCAGGAGCAATTTACCGGCATCGCTCAAATAAATCTCCAACATACTCTGCGCCATTTCACTCAATGGTTGTTTGTTACGCCCGCAAATGAAATCAATAAGTGAGAAATCAAATTCCGGTGCGTCCTCATTACGCATATCAGGCAACATGCCGACGGTACAACTAACATAACTGATTTTCATTCGGCGAAGCATATGTCCATGCAGCACAGAGTAGTCGTGCGTATTGCCGAGCGTCAGCTGTCCGGCATGGTCTCGATAGCATGCCCCCCATCCGCAGTTGTCATCATCTATCCATAAGCTTGCACGGTCATAATTCCATTGCCGTCCGATATAGGCACAAGTAAACCCGTCTTCACAAGCATACGTGCCCGGCACAATTCCGGCGAAAGTGCTGTCAGAGAACCACTCGGGTCCGTACACTTCATTAAAACCGTCCACAATGAGGACTTGCGGCGACTCCTCTTCTGCCAAATAGGCGCTAATCATCGGGCTTGGCAGACTCAGACCGCCATCATTGCCTGCCACCACATAATAGTTGTATTGGACGCCGCGTTTGAGTTCTAACTGACATTGCGTGGCCTTCTCCACCTGCTGAACATCCCACTCACCGTCATCTGCCTGTACATAGACCATGTAATATGACGGTTCCGCAGAAGCTTCGATAGTATCCACAGTAGGTTGCCAGCGAAGAAGTCCGTCAGTATTAATTGCCAATTCCTTCACCGGCAGCGGCTGAACAACTGCAGAAGTTCCATTGAGATAGCGCAAAATACCTTTATACACCGCACGTGCAGCAGCAAAACGGAAAGCAGGATTGAGACCGTACCGCATGTCTGCCATGTTTTTATGACTCAGCAACTCCAGAATAATACTCGGCACAACGGGCACACGTGTCTCGCAGTAATTAGCTTCTTTGAGTTGTCGCCGCGTCCATTCTGGCGCTATATGCCGCAGATCTTCTGTGACTTGCGTCTGAATCCAGTCGGCGAAATTACGGTTCGTTCTCTCTCTATCGCGTCCGTCGCGGAGAGTCGTATTGCCGTCATCGTCTTTGGCCGTATAAATGACGAGTGTGCCGATGACGGTGCTGTCATTGCCGCTGTCATTACCATCGGTATGAAAAGCGAGGCAGAGGTCGATAGGTGTCTCTTGCGCATTCACCCACATAGCACGGCATTTCATATCGTCTTTATATTCATTTCCTTCATATAAATCCCAAAGCGCCGAGTCGGCTTTCTGGTTCATCAGCCAGTAACGTGCGCCTTCGACCCACTGGGGCATACCGGATTGCCCCAATTCATGGCTATCCAGGCCGGCACGAGGCATGAGTACATTGGCTCCGGCGTTCTCCAACATTCGCTTGACAAGGCGTACATATTCTTGTGAATAAAGGTCCTCTACGGTTGTCCAAAGTGTAGCACGCTGCCAAATCCATTCATCTCTGTCACGATTGTAATACATACCATGACTCGGGTAAACAACTATATTGCGGTCCGTCAAATCTTTCTGGATGTTGCCAGCCGAGGAACTACCTTTTGCACAGGCAGTGACAAGTGTTTCTATATCCGTACCATTACTGAAAATGGTTACATTGCCTTTCTCGTGACCGAAGACCCACATGCTAACCCTGCATTTTACATCTGCTATCTGCTCCGGAGTCCAGCGGTAGTCCCGTAACGTACCGTTAGTTCTTAACGTCACGTTTTTGCCATCCACGCGCATGTTTTTGACACGCACGGGCGGAGCCCATACCGGTGAGAAACCGGTAAATGCCATTAACGAGTCACTTAACTCTTGCATGCTTATGGCAGCATGTGCAGGAGAAACAGGGCCAACAGTCAAAATACAAATAATAACTATGCTATGAAAAAATGATTTCATCAATATCTAATTCTTAATTTTCAATCTTCTGTTATATGGAACAACTCTATAACCAGCTGCGCGCAACTGTTCAATAAGACCTTTTTCTCCTCCCAGATAGACGGCATTGAGCGTAATAAACGCACCGCCAGTCGTCAGGTACGGTTTGAGGCGCTTAACCCATTGTTGATTGCGCTGACAATACACCTTATAATCCGAGAACGATACGCTGGTCGTGTTGTCCGGTCCTTCCACCTGATAAGCGATGTCCGATAGACGGCCGTTGAGATACATGTCTTTAATAATCCGCTCCTGTTTGACTTCGTTCTCCGGATATTCAATAACTTTGAGCAACTCTTTGCATTGCCAGTGGAATGGTTCTCGGTCAAAGAGCATGTACATCGTCTCGCCGATGTTATCCAAGCCAACAACAGGCATGTTCCGCTCAGCAGCCACGGCTTCGAAGAAACTCTCCATGGATTTCTGCTCATCGTAGTGCAACCATTGCTTCATCAATTCTGCCCGGAACATCTCCGTTAAATACGATGGTTTCATGCGGCACAGTTTATCTAATCCCATGCCAAGATTGATACGAAGAGTATTGTCTATGTATTCGTATTCGCTTTCGCTATAGAAATTACTTAATTTTATAGAGTCTGGCAGAATGGCTGCCTGGCGCAATGCGGCAAGGGCTTCATAATCCTGCATAGCAAACTCAGTCACCACTTTGTTGCATTGTCCGAAGCATTTGAATACATTTGGAATGGTATCCAGAAACTGCATCTCCACAAGTCGATTTGTGGCTAAGAGATATGATTTCTGCTTGGCTCCATTACCGCTTATTTCCCATAACAACTGTGCTTTCAGCGGACAAAAGACCGTTATGCTAATGGAAAAAATGCAAAGAACGAATATGTGTCGGATGGTCGTCATTTGAATCGTGAAATCATATTATATGCCTGATACATACCGAGTTCACCAGCCTTGGAGAGATCAGCCAGACCGTTCTCGTTCTCACCTATATAGACATATGTCAAACCGCGATTGAAATAAGCTTCCGCAAAGTCATTGTCCAATTGGATTGCGTGCGTATAATTATCAATCGCATCTTTATACTCATGCTGCGCACAGAGAATATTGGCCTTGTTATAAAACGCAAAAGTGAAGTCCGGTTGCTGACGTATGACTTGGTCATAGTCTCGCAGCATGATATCATAGTCCATATTCGCCGTCGCTTCCTGCTCGCCGGTAGCACGCTGATATTCAAGCAACCGGTATCGCCAGTTGGCACGGCAAAATGTGATGATAGTTGATAGTTCGGAATTCAGTGCCAATAGTTGGAGGGCGCGTGTGCAATCGTCGATAGCGCTTGCGTAGTCCTGCACAATAGCAAACTCAATGGCGCGGGCAAAAAATAGTTCTACGGTAGGCGCTTCGTCTATCCGTCTCGAAAGGCGAGTTATCTCGGCAAAATGGAAATCCACCATTTCAGCTGTCAGCGCTATTTCCTGACTCGTTAGACGCAAAGCGGCCGGCAGCATTTCTTGTTGGTTGAACTGGGCTATCAAAGGATGGTAATAGTTCGTGCGTCTCAATCTCAAGTCCTGACTGTAATAACTGAGCACAACATTGGGTTCATTGACTACATCCTGATGCCGTTTCTGCACAGTACCGCGTGTTTGGGAGTCATATTTCGGCTCCTCATCCGGCAGTTCTGTCTGATTTTGTGCCGTTGATGTAGAGAATTCCTTACGATGGTCCTTCCTCTGCGGTTGCGCGTCAGCTATTTGCATGTCTGTATTGGGCTGAGATGCTTGCTGAGCTTGTATCGATTCTTTTTGATCCTCTAAGTCTTGTGCTTGCTTGCGATACCGATAAGCAGCTTTAGCATCGCCCAAGTGCGATTTTGCTTGGGCTGCCATGTAATATGCCGGCAAGAAATACGGATAGCGTTCGATAAGAGCATCCATATCGCTCACAACCGCTTTCCATTGCTTCAGTTTGGCCTCTACTACGGCACGCTGGTAACGCATTTCCGTGCGTTCGGGAGCCAGATTGATAGCAGTATTGAGGTCCTCAATGGCATTGTTATAGTCACCTACTTCGATGCGCATGACACCTCGGTTATAATAGCATTCTGCATCTCGCGGCGCTATCTTGACGGCCTGATCATAGTCGCTCAGCGCTCCGCGGTAGTTATGCCGGTGGAAATGGATGAGACCTCGGTTTATATAGTCTCCAGCCCATTTAGAACCTAAGTTAATGGCCTGCGTGAGTTGCACATACGCCTCGTCTTCGCGCTCCAGCATGAGATTTGTCACGCCTAACATTGACCATACAGCAGGATTTGACTTATCATATTTGGCCGCTAACTCAAAGGCTTCCAGAGCCGTCATAGTGTCTTTTTTGCTAATACAAATGATTCCTTTTTCGCTCCAGATACTCGCCGTCTGCGGTTCACGACGCAACATAGCATCGATATCTTCCAGCGCCGCATCGTATTGCTTCAGTTGCGCACGCGTATCTGCGCGCAATAACATATAGGTACGATTCTCCGGTGAGAAATGCAACGCTTCTGTATAGTCGGCTTCCGCTTTCTCAAATTGGTTCAGTTGTCTGTAAATATAACCGCGGGCATAATAGCAACCTGGCGAGAATGGATTGCGCTCTATGGCTGAGTTGCAGTCACGCAAAGCTCCCTGATAGTCCTCCAGTTGAATCTTAGCTATCGCTCTGTAGAAATAAGGTTCTGCCAGATAGGGTTTGAGGTGAATAACTTGATTGAAATACTGGATAGATAGCACGTAATCCTCAAAATACAAGGCATTGCGCCCGATTGCGGTAATGCGGTCGGTATTCAATTGCGCCTTTGCCGGACATAAGACAAAGGACAATAGACAAAAGACAAATATGTATTTACTTGCAACCTTCATTCGGGTCAAACCATATCGGTACATCAAATTGCTCAGTCGGACTATATCCTAAATCTTGATCCGCCAGCACTTTCTGCATGTATAGCGCACATATCGGTAGCGCCATGGATGCACCTTGGCCTTCTGCCATGTTGTCAAAATGGATACCGCGGTCTTCACCGCCTACCCACGTGCCGCTAACCAGCGAAGGCGTGAAGCACATGAACCAGCCATCGGAGTTATTATTTGTTGTTCCGGTCTTACCGCCCATTGGCGCTGTAATACCATACTTAAATCGCACACGAACACCTGTTCCGTGGTCCAGCACCGCACGTAGCATATGTATCATTTTGTATGCCGTGGTCTCGCTGATTATCTCGTGAGTGCGCGGAGCGAACGAACCGATGATATTTCCATTGTTGTCTTCTATGCGTGTCACATAGAGCGGCTCGGTACGAATACCTTTATTTGCGAATGTCGTATAAGCATCTACCATCTCTTCTACGCTCACTTCACACGGGCCAAGACAAAGCGAAACAACAGGGTCTAACTGGCCTTGGATACCAAAAGATTGCATTATTTTGACAAGTTGTTCGGGCGTAAAGAGCGACATTAAGTACGCGGAAATCCAGTTAGATGAGTTCATCAGGCCCCATGTGAGCGTTACAGTGTCTCCTCGGTACTTATCGTGCGTGTCGCGCGGCGACCATTCATTGCCGTTGGCATCCAGCAGCGTAATAGGCTGATTGACAGTCGTTTCGCACGGCCACATACCTTCATCCATCGCCAGCGTATACAGGAATGGCTTGACGGTAGAACCTACTTGTCGACGGCCTTTAGTACACATATCATACTGGAAATGCGCAAAATTAGGTCCACCCACATACGCCTTGACATGTCCGGTATGCGGGTCCATGGACATAAATCCGCAGCGCAAATAACTCTTCTGCCATTTGATGGAATCGTACGGACTCATCAAAGTATCTATCATACCTTTATCGTACGTGAAAATCTGCATTTCTCGTGGCGTCATGAATGCACGGGTAATGGAGTCCTGACTTGCGCCGGCACGTTTCATGGCACGGTAGCGGTCCGTCTGACGCATCGAGCGGTTCATAATACCATCTATCTCTGTTTGCGTTAGAGTACGGGAGAATGGAGCGTTCTTTTTCTTCTTCAACTCTTTAAAGAACGATTTCTGCTGAGCCTGCATATGCTCATTAACGGCTTCTTCTGCGTAACGCTGCATACGCGAATCTATGGTCGTATAAATCTTCAATCCATCCTGATAAATATCATATTTACTGCCGTCCGGTTTTCTGTTCTTCTCAAAGAAACCATATAGAGGGTTGTTCTCCCATTGCCACAGGTCTAACTTGTACTGCTGCTGGTTCCATTCCGAGTAATCGCTCTCTTTGGGTTCTTTTGCTGTCAGCACAACACGCAGATATTCACGCAAATAAGGAGCTAATCCTTGTTTGTGGTCAACCGAACTATAGTGCAGTACAAGCGGCAAAGCAGACACAGAATCGCGCGTCGCTTCATCAATATAACCGTACTTTGCCATTTGTCCGATTACAGTATTTCGGCGGTTTGTTGCGCGTTCTGGATGGCGAACAGGGTTATAGAGAGACGGATTCTTACACATCCCGACAAGCATCGCTGCTTCCTCTATCTTTAACTCCGCCGGTGTCGTCGAGAAATAGACCTGCGAGGCAGATTGAATACCTACGGCATTGTATAGAAAATCGAACTGGTTGAGATACATCAGCAAAATCTCGTCTTTGCTATAGAGGCGCTCCAGTTTCGTTGCGATTACCCACTCTATCGGCTTTTGCATAGCGCGCTCGAAGATATTATTGGCACGTGGCGACCATAATTGTTTGGCCAACTGTTGCGTGAGCGTACTTCCGCCGCCTGCACGGCCTAATTTCAATATGGCGCGGAACATGGACTTGAAGTCCACGCCGGTATGCTTGTAGAAACGGGCATCTTCAGTGGCGACCAAGGCGTTTATCAGGTCCGGAGATAAGTCGGTGTATTGCACGCCTATTCGGTTCTCATAGCGATAGTAACGTCCCAACGATTGCATATCCGCAGAGATAATCTCGCTCGCGAAGGTGTTCTTCGGATTCTGCAACTCCTCTAACGGAGGCAAATATCCTAACGCGCCTTTGGAAATAAGCCATATGACAAGAAATGCCACTAACAGGCCTCCGAAAAAGAGTCCCCAAAACCACAATAAAAACGGTTTGTACCAATTTTTTGCTTTCATATCATCAAATCCTCAATTATTCTATTTAACACATGCAGTCCTTTCTGCGTTGCCACAAGGCGTCCGTCTTCAGTCATTCTCAGCAGTTGGTTTTCCAGTAGTTTACCGACAGTGGACCGACGGTCGACCGACGGTGAAGCGTGAAGTCCCCGACATGTTCTTAAGCCCAGCATGACTTGCTCGTTATACAAATCTCTTTCAGTCAGCGTCTCGCTTTCACGGACCAAAGTACCGTTGTTGATGCCGCTGATGTATGCATCCAAATCGCTTGGGTTCCAACTCCGCACATGGCCGATGTAACTGTGTGCGCCTGCGCCGACACCTATATACGGCGTGCCGTTCCAGTAGTTGCTATTATGCTTGGCTTCATATCCCGGCAGCGC
>ONGK01000013.1 GCA_900317345.1 uncultured Bacteroidales bacterium
GTCATACGCCACCGCTCCGTTATTGCCTCGGAAAGCACCCGGCCCGAGCGTACGCGCCTGCCATCCGCGGACGCTGTTCGCGCCGCCGCCGAAATAGCGTTTCTGGAATGGCAGCACGTCCGCATTGAGGTACGGCACAGCTACGCCCAAACCGATATGTCCCACCAGATGATGCTTAGGCGTGATGATGCCATGGCAGGTGAAATGAATATCCCCTTTCGCATACTGGGCGAATGGTATTTTCCAAAGCATGTAATGCTTCTTGGCGTCTTGCGGCAGTTTGGCCGCCAGACTGAGGGCATACAGCGCATTACCGGCCGTCTCTGCGCGTAACGAAAGCTGCACATACGACCGGTTGGGGAAACGCGGGTTATAGGACGTATAGGTACCCTGGTACGACCAGTCCAGAATGAAGTTATCCTGATAACTGGCGAGCAGGACGGACGATTTCGTGATGAAGCGGTTTTTGAAATCCTCTGACATCCACGGCACGTAGATATAGTTGATGTCGACGAGGTTGAACATATGCGTCCAACGACTACCTGGGTTACGGGGCAGGAAATAGCTGAGCGCGGCATTGGCCAGCGTGCGGGTATATTCGTCCGGCCGCTGCTGATAGTTGTAGGATATGCTGACCTTCACGCCGGAGGCAAAGAGCAGTCCCGCCTCGGCTTTGGCCTCTATCGCCCGGCCGCCGTTAGCACGCCATTCATAGGAGGCGCGGCCGCCAACTGTCAGCACTTCGGCACCGTGGAAGATATTCTTGTTGGTGTACGTCAGTCCTGCTGCCACACCCCAGTCGCCGGCACTGAATGTACCTTCCGCCTCCGCCGCCACGGAGTTCACACGTCCGCGTGAGATGGTGATGTTGCAATCCAGCAGCGAGTCCTCCACGGGCGTGAAAGCGATATCGACGTACTTGACGGGCGGGAGGGCGTTCATGCGCGCGTACGTTCGCTCCACGCGCCACTCGGCGTAGCGCTGGCCCGCATGGATGCGGCTGGCGGTGCGCAAGGCGTTGCGCCGCAGGAACGGCTTGTCCAGAGCGTAGCTCACATTGCGGATATAATACTGGGTGCGCAGCCGCTTCAGAGCGTCCGAGTCCAGTTGGAATACATATGGCGAGAAATGCATGCGGACATCCACTTCATGCGAGTTGAGCGAACTGTCGGCGGTGAACTCTAACATCGATTTCTCGAAGTAGAAATAGCCCTGGTTGCGCATGACGGTCGCTATCCGTTCGCGCTCTTCATCAAGCGTAGCGGTGGAGAACTGGTCGCCCTCATGCACTTTGCAGCGGTTGTTCTGCGCAATCTCACGTACGGCCGAGTCCGGCACATCGACCTCGTAATGGCGAATCTTGTACGGCTGGTTGGCGGTGATGAGATAGGTCAGGTCCACTTTTCGGTCTTTGATGACGATTTGCGTATCCACCTCGGCATGGAAATAGCCCATGTTACTCATCTGCTGCTTGAGCTGCTGCATACTGATGCCGGTCAGCTCATCGCTGTAGATGACCGGCGCTTCGCCCATCTTGAAGGCATTATGCGCCAGCCGTTTCTTCGATTTGGTGGTGGTGTCGGTCGGAGCGGTGTTATATACATGTAGCTGCAACTTCCAGAAGCCGAAAATCTCCGTGTTCTGCCTTTGCCTCAGATAATTGCGCATGTCGGGGACGGTTTTGTCGTCCACACATCTGACGCGTGCTTTGTTAAGCAGATACTGGCCTTCCGGCACAAATTTCGTGGTGTTGCATGCAGAAAAAGCCACCGCCAGGCAGCCTATCATCAACAGCCGAAATCCATATGTCCGCAGTACGTGCAACATAATTGGTTTGCAAAGGTACAACAAATTTTGCATATATGCAAGAGTTTAGGTGTTTTTTTTTGAAGGGCAAAGTACTACTTGCGATTATAGCCAGCCTTAGAACCATGCGGATAGCACCTATACGCTGACGCGAAGGCCGGCTATAATCATAAGCGGCTGTGCCGCGGGCATCAAAAAAAACACCAAACACGCCGCATATATCCCGCACAACGCGACCGTACCTTCGGAGGGAACCCACCCGGAGTTTGTAAACAAACGAAGGGAAGGGGCGTGCCGAAGTTACAACAAATTTTGCATATATGCAAATGTTTGTGCAAAAAAAATCGTGCGTCTATATTGCACATCTCGTCAAAAAGCAGTTCTTTGCAGCGTCTTTCATGCTTATAAAGACGAACTATTGACGAATTATTGACGAATTATTAACGAACTATTAACGAACTATTACTGTAATCACACTATAACCACAGTATTATGGCACATGTAGAGCCAAGTGATAAAAAACTCCCGCGACATTCACATGCAGCGGGAGCCGAATAACTTTTATTTAACTAATTAACCTCCATGCAGAAAGCATAAAGGCTTTCTTTTCGCCTTTAGCGAACTATCTGTCCTTGTGCGTTATAACGAACGCCGTTCTTCTCAATTACCAGCATTCCATTCTCCAAACGCTTCACAGCCTTGGTATTCACGTCGGTGTTATCCAAAGCGGTAGCAGACTTTTCTTTCCATGTTGCAGTAACAGTTACGTTCTTTGCCGGCATGGTGAACTTACCAGCTAAAATGGTTACGTCGTTAGAAGTCCATGCGTCAAATTCATGGTCCTCATCTGGAGCAACGAAAGTACAAGCAGGAAGAGTAACCTCATCGCCTACATGATATTGTACAGCATCCATAGTGCCAGAGCCTTCGCCTGCTGCAAAATTAACATTGTAGTCAATAGCAGCCACCGTTCCTGCAAGAACAATTGAGCTTCCTAAACGGTAACCATTATCAGCCTCATCATTGTAAACATAAATTTTGAGTGTAACAACACCTTCGTACGCAGAGCCGGACAAATCATAATTATGAGAGTCAGGTGTTGATGATGTCTTTGGTTGACTCCATGTGGCAGATTTTGAATGTCCGTGCGTGTCAGATATCTCAACTTCGACGGTTTTGGCTGCTGAAACTGCAGTTGTTGACATTGTATAAGTTGTAGGTGTGAAAGTATATCCATCAGCTACTGTAAATGTCATTGAGAGATAATTAGCCGCCACTTTCTCTCCATTCGTTGGCTTGATTTTACCAGTACCTCCATTTTTGCCAGAGTTGTCAACAGTCAAACCTCCGTTAATAGCAATATTGCTCATAGACCCCAGATGAGTAGATGTGGGAGTTTTATCTGTAGTAGTGATAGTTGTTTCATTACTCTCAACTCGCACCGTCCAAGTCAATGTGTGCTCTCCTAAAGGATTTGTGACAACCGTAATAGCACCTGAGAGATTCGAATTTACTGTTGTAGGAGCTTTGCTTGTTTCGGTATTAGTTACAGCACAGAAGTAATACAAGGTGCCTAATGTAGTAGTGGATGGAGTATAACTTGCATTTGTTGCGCCGTCTATTTCTACCAAGTTTTCACCAGTTGTTGCTGCTTCTGTATTAGAATACCACTGATAACTCAGTGTGCCTGCACCTGTAGCCTCTACAGATAAAGCAGCAGCTGTCTCACCTCTGGGATACTCTACTGCACTTGTCGAAGGTTGAGTGGTAATAGTGGGACTTTCGCTTATTTGCTGCCATTGAGCAGTAAAGGTTGTGTTTTCCAACAAAACAATGGTCTCGCCATTCTCAATCAACGTATTAGCAGGAATACCAGTATTGCCTTTTTGGGTGGCTACATCAGCTTTCCAACCAGTATGAATCCAACCGTCTACACCAGTAATCTCTTCTAAAACAACGAAAGAAACACCTTCAGCCTTACTCGGAGCGACACCATGACCACCGTTGTCAAATGTTGCATCATATGCAGTAGCAGCTTGAATAGTTACATATGTGGGTGTTGAATAATTATATGCTAAATCGCGATGAACGATAGCATATACATCACCCGGTGTAAATGTGCCCGAATAAGATTCTGCATCAGCAGCAACCGAAGCAGATACTAATGTCCAATTACCGGACTGGTCCTTATTGGGGCCTTCTGTAGAGGTCAAAGAATATATACCTTGGTTATTTAGAGTCAAATCATTTGCCGAACCGTTAGTTCGATGCCAAATGAGAGTGTTTTGGATACCTGTGGCTCCAGTTCCAGTATCTTCGCCATTAGTCCAAGAAATGGACGCTACAGTGGGGACCGCGTTAGTTGCAGCAGAAGGTGCTGTAAGATCTATTGTGGAACTCTCCGAATAATATGCAACGATGTCATCGAAATAAGCTCCAGTTTTAGCTCCTGCTTTGTATATAATAATTGTTGAAGGAGCGATACTATTGCTACTATAAGTTAATTTTGTCCATGTGCTATTCGACAAAGTTGTAGCATCTGATTTTTTAGAACTGGTAAATCCAATTTGAGCAGTAGTGGAGGAACCTGCTTCTGCTTTTGCATATCCGATTATATGGCAGTAAACAGAACTGCTAGAAGATTGACTACAACCTGTATTCTGTGTTGCATTCTTTGCAGAAGTTGAACCTGTGTAATCGCCTTTTATGGATTTCTCCCCAGTTCTGCTGACGTCCGCAGAAGAAACGGTCAAGTTTGTTGACCATTCTCCTGCTCCATTTTCATATCCGTTCGCATAGATTTGCGTTGGATCAACAGCCCACATCTGTGTAGCAAACAAAGCCATTAAGGCTAACGAAAATAGTTTCAATTTTTTCATAATGATTTGAATTTAAAAGTTAAACAAAAATATTGGTTAATTTGTTGTTTTATTCTTTATATTTTTTCTGCCACTTAAACGTGGTTTTTATGTGGGTTTTACGTGGTCATTACGTATTATGACATACATAAAAAAGCAAGACACGAGATTTTCTCATGTCCTGCAAAAAAGATAGAATATATAACTTATTTCTTGAAACGAGCAACTAACTCTTTCGGATCCTTACGCACATCCCACACATCGGCTATTTCAATGCTATTATCAGTGACTCGATAGATAATTTTAGTTAGATGCTCAATAACCAATTGACGAAATTCATACCGACTTCCCTCTAACCATGGTTCAATAGGCCCAAGTTGAGGATGTTTCAGAAGTTTATTAACCTCCTTATGCACTTTCTCAATATACCGACGAGTACGTGTCGCTCCAAACTCATCTGTCATATAATCAATGATGTGACCATATGAGCCTTCGGCTTGGATAGACCAATGAATATACTCTATCATACCATTACAGCATTTTTCTGTGCCACGCGTTGTTGCATTCTTGCGAGCACTTCATCATTGGAGAGGTATTCGCCACGTTGAATCTCTTCAATACCGGCTTCCGCTCTGGCAATTAGTTGCTGTCTGGTAGCCTCATCGGGTTGGCGCAGAAGACGCAGGTTGTTCTGCATCTCAGCAATGACCTGCTCCTGTTCTTGAACAGAGAGCGTCAGCATAACTGCGATGAGACTTTTTAATGTTTCTTGTGCCATGTTGCTGTTGTTTTTGCGATTTTGCTCGCAAAATTACAACTTTTTTTTGACATGTACAAGAAATAGAGCAAAATTCTGTCTTTTTTGCATAATTTTAATGTATATCAATACGTCAAAGATCGTTCAATCTTAATAATTGTACACTAAAAAGCGGCCACTTTGGATTGAGTGCCCGCATATAAAAAATTAAAAGCGGGACTGCAATCTTGCTGTTCCGTTTTCTGAGGCTCTGGTATTGCCTTTGCACCTGAACAAGCAACACGTAGCCCACGCTGTATGTATATAATACACGCAACGCGTGCACCTTAATACATACCATGAGCATCTTGTGCTGCAATGCCTTGGGTGCTATGAATTTACCAGATTCCAGAAAACCAAAACAATGCGCTTAAGACGCCTTTTAACTATGTCACCCTATTTAACGTCTTGGGCAGCTGACGGCACGTTATTTCACTTTTGCGGTGCAAAGGTACTACTTTTATTTGATATATGCAAATTTGTAAAGTAGATTTTGCATTTTTTACACAAAAAGGCACAAAAAATAGACGCTTTTGCAAGCGCCTATTCCTTTTAATCGGTCTTTTCTTAGTCAAAGAAGCCGAAACCGCCGATGGCGGCAAACATCCGCTCGACATAGTCCCACGAGGTGGGCGACCATGAGAAGCCGAGGCGGTACAGCACCTGGGTGGTGTAGTCGTTCTCGCGCTTCACATCGGAGGTCTTCTGCCCGTGCGCGGCGTCCTGGTAAGCGAGCAGCGCAGAGAGCTGTTTAGCCTTCTGCGGGTCGTTGCCTGCCTCATCCAGCGCCTGCTGGAACTGCTCCTGCTCAACGAAGCGTATACCCTCGCCGATAGAGCTGAGTCCGGTGAGCACATCGCCCAAGAACTGGCCGTGGATATTATATGGATGGAAGACCGTACACTCCTTCGGCGTGGTGGCGAGAAGCACTATCGCGTGCGCCACCTCGTTAATCGGCGAGAACTCAACCTGCTTGTTGCGCAAGGCGTACGGGCAGCAGCCGAGCATATGGTATACGCGGATACGTCCCATGAACGAGTTGGTGGAGAAGTTCGCCTGGAACTCGCCATCCGTGGAGCGTGCTGCCAGGTTGCCGACGCGCATGATCTTGGCGCTCAACCCGTGCAGAGCGACGGCATCGAGGATGGTACGCTCCGCCATGAACTTCGAGTATATATACTGGTTGCCGAGATACTGGCCCATATAAAGCGTCTGCTCGGTGAAGACGGTATTGGCATTGGCGTCCACTTGCGGTCCGACCCACAGTCCGCGGGTGCTGGCCGTAGAGATATGGATAAGCCGTGCGCCGGTCTTGATGCAGAACTCAACACACCGCTTGGCGCCGCCGATATTGACGTCCTCTATCTCCGTTCCTTCGCTGAAGTGCTTAACCACCGCGGCACAGTTGAAGACGGTGGTGATGGCTTTGGCGCCGGCCTTGGTGACGGCTGCGTCGATATCCTCCGTCACATCGCCAAGGACGATATGGAGCCGCTTGCCGAAGAGCTCCTTGAACGCGTCCGCGAAGTAATAATAGAGGAGCGTGCGCAGACGGCTCTCCGCCGCTTCAACGGTCTTGCCGCGAACCATGCAGTATATCTGCTCGGCATCGCTATCGATGAGCTCACGCAAGATATGGATGCCGAGATAACCCGTCGAGCCGGTGAGCAGCACGTTGCCCAAGCCTTGCAACTCGCCTTTGCGGAACACATCGAGCGTGTTGCGCTGCAGGAGGTTGTTGATGGCCGTGTAGTCGAAGTTGGCCTCGGCACCGGCATTGGCATCGGCGTTGGCCGTAGTGTCACCAAGCAGGGTGGCGAGCTGGCGCGGCGTCGGGTTAGCGAACACATCGCCGTAGGAGACGTGCTTGCCCGCTTTGTCCGCCTCGATGATGACGCGTGTGACGACAAGCGAGGTGCCGCCGAGTTCGAAGAAGTTATCGGTTGCTCCGACCTTATCGAGCTGCAGGATAGTGGCGAAGATATCGCAGAAGACGCGCTCGGTGTCGTTTTGCGGCGCTTCGTAGTCCCCGCTGAGCGCCAGTTCGGGCTCGGGCAGGTTCTTGACATCCGTCTTGCCGTTCGGCGTGAGCGGCATCTTGTCCATCTGCTTGTAGGCGGTCGGCACCATATATTTGGTAAGCGTCTTGCCCAGTTCGGCTTTCAGTTCGGCGATGTCGATAGGCCTGTCGGCGGTGAAATAGGCGCAGAGGTGCTCGATATCTTTGATTTTGCCAATCTTAACGACGGCATTCTTGATGCCCTTAACGGCCGCGAGCGCCGCCTCCACTTCGCCTAACTCGATACGCAGTCCGCGGAGCTTGATCTGGTTGTCGGTACGGCCGAGGATGACCACGTCGCCCTCCTCCGTCCAGCGAGCATAATCGCCTGATTTATAGATACGTACACCTTTATAGTCGATAAACCTCTCGGCGGTCATCTCCGGCAGGTCGTTATAGCCGGTGGCCACTCCGAGTCCGCCGATATACAACTCTCCGACTACGCCTACAGGCAGCTCGTTGCCATCGCTGTCGACGACGAACTCCTTATAGTTGAGCAGCGGCCGTCCGACGCTTACGCGGTCGGTATGGGTGAGCTCTTTGCAGTTGGAGGAGACGGTGATCTCGGTCGGTCCGTAGGTGTTGAAGATACGTGCCTTTGGCGCCGCAGCGCGGAGCTTATCGAGCAGTCCGTCCGCATATTTCTCGCCGCCGCACATGATAACATGGCATTGGCCGATAGCCTGCACGAACTCCGGCAACTCCATATATTGCAGCATACGCGAAGGCGTAGCATTGATGGCGTCGGCGCCGGTGCGCTTGAATAGGTCGGCGAGCAGAGCTGCATTGGTCGTCTCTTCCTCGGAAGCGATGACGGCTGTCTTGCCGTTGTAGAGCGCCGCGCCGAACTCCTTCATCGACATATCGAACGAGAGCGTCGTGACGCAGAGAACCGCGTGCACCGTCTCGGCTATGGCATGGATATGCGTGTTGGCGGGATGGGCGTAGAGGTAGCTGGCGATGCTCTCATGGCGGAGCATGACGCCCTTGGGCTTGCCGGTCGAACCCGAAGTATAGATGAGATAACAGAGGTCCTGCGGCGTGATGGCATTCGCCACGGCATTGGCGTTGGCGGTTGCCAGCAACTCATCCACATCGATGGCATTGGGGAACTCACCCAGCCGCTCCTTGGACGTGATGATATACGCCGCATGGCTGTCGGTTAGGATATGCTGTATGCGCTCGGTGGGATACTCGGGGTCGCACGGTATATAGGCGCAACCGGCCTTCATGACACCGAAGATAGATAGCATCACTTTGGATGTACGCGGCAAGAGCAGCGCTACGCGGCTTCGTGGCTCGACGCCCCGTGCCTGCAGACCGTTGGCGATGCGGTTGGTGGCTTCGTCCATCTGCTTGTATGTATAGGATGCATCGCACGCGACGAGCGCCAAAGCGTCCGGGGTCTTGGCGGCATAATAGGGGATGCACTCATGATAGAAATGGAAGGGCGTCTCGCTCGTGGCTATCTCCCGCATATGGCTCAGTTCGGCCTCCTGCTCGGCGCTGATGATAGACAGCCTGCGCACCTTAGCCTGCGGCTGCTCCATCATCCGTTCAGCCACGGCAACGATGCTCTGCGCCATTCCCTGCCCTACGCGAGCCGAATAACGCGCGTCATCATACTGCACCACCACACCCCGCGGCTCTATCTTGATGTTTATCGGGAACTTGGGCACGTTCAGTTCGAGCAGTTCCTGGTGAATGGCTTGTCCGTTCACCTTGTACTCCGAAATCACGCCCACCTGATATGCGTACGCGATGGCGGGACGGAAACCGAAGTCACCGGCGATGCGCGCAAAGGGGTAGTTCTCGTGCTCAAGGGTCTTATCGAAGGTCTCGCAGACCTGTTTCATATAGTCGGCGACGGAGGTGTCGTCCACCTTGAGCCCCAGCGCCAGGGTATTGACGAACATACCCACTGTGTCGGCTATCTTGAGGTTCGAGCGGCCGCTGCTGATGGTGCTGAGATATACCTCGCGGTTGTTGGTATAGCGCGACACCACATAGCTGACGGCAGCCAGGAAGAGGTGAGCAGGGGTTATCTGCTGCTTGCGGCAGAACTCCGCCACTTTGTGATGGTCCGCCGGGCACACAGCCTCTCCGATAAATCCCTGTTCATCGGTCTTGGGCAGGTCTGCCGGTATCTCGCTTGCGCTTTCAAAGGTCTGCAGCTTCTCGGCGAAGAAATCCGTTGCCTGACGGAACTCCTCGGTCTCTTCGTCGCGCTGCTGGTCAGCCACGAACTGCAGATAGGTGTAGTTCTCGCGCTCGATGGCCTGTCCTTCCAGCGCCGCTGATATCTGACGTGTCAGCAGGTCCGCCGAGCCTCCGTCGAAGACGAGGTGATGAACGTCTATCAGGAGATGTACGCCGCTCTCGGTCTGCACCACTTCGGTGCGGTACAGCGGTGCTTTCTGCAGGTTAAACGGCCGTACGAACTCATTCTTGTAGGTCGCCAATTGGGCATCGCTCATCTGCTTGACCGGCACCTCGACAGGCACGCTTTGCGCGAGCGTCTGCACCACAGTGTCGCCTTCGGTGGCGAAGTGGACGCTGAGCTCCGGGTGCGCCTCTACGACGGTCTTCACCGCTTTCGCCAACTGGTCGGTCGTGATGCCGGCTGGGTACGAGAGCAGGAAGGGGATGTTATAGATAGTCGAAGTGGGGTTCTTCATGCAATCGAGATAGACGCCGGTCTGGGCGTAAGAGAGAGGAGCGGTGGTGGAGTCGGCGCTGGCGGTGGCATTGGCATCGGCGTCAGCGTTAGCTTCTACCTTGACCTCGCCGCTCATCAGCTTTGTAAGGATTTCATTCTCTATAGTCTGTATTGAACCTGTCTTGACGAGCTCTTTGGAGTTGAGCGTGATGCCGAACCGTTTGTTGATTTGCACGGCAAGCTTGATGGCCGATATAGAGGTCAGTCCAACATAGCCGAGCACAGTGGTGAGCCCGAAATCCTCATTGCCCACAATCTTCGCGATGATATCATGCAGTTCCTGCTCGAGGATGTTAAGGGGCACGTCGGCGTTAGCTTCGGCTCCGGCCATTGGCTTCACCTCAGGTGCAGGCAGGGCTTTCTTGTTGACCTTCTGGTTTTGGTTGAGCGGTATGCTGTCTATCTGCATCGTGACAGCCGGCACCATATACGGCGGCTTCTGGTCGAGGATGAAGTTATTGAGCGCATCGATATCGATGGTCTCGTTGCTGACGATATACGCTGCAATGAACTTACCTCCGCCTTCTGCATCAAACGCCTGCACGGTGACATCCTTGATGCCCTCGAACTGGCGAATGACCGACTCTACCTCTTTGAGTTCGATACGGAAGCCTCTTATCTTCACCTGACCGTCACGTCGTCCGACGAAGGACAGGTTTCCGTCCGGCAGGTAGCGGACGATATCTCCGGTCTTGTAGATACGCGTGTATCCCGGTTCGGAGGTAAATGGGTTGGCAATATATACCTCTTCGGTCTTCTCAGGCCGGTTGAGATATCCGCGGCTCACTTGTGGTCCGGCAATCCATAGTTCGCCGGAAGCGCCCACAGGCACCCGTTTGCCCTGCGTATCGACGATATACAGGCGGCTGTTCTCCACCACCTTGCCGATAGGGATATTCTTCTCTATCTTCGACACATGATAATAGGTGATGAAACAGATCGTTTCCGTCGGTCCGTACCCGTTGACGAGTATATACGGGGGTATACCGACGTCCACCAGTTTCTCGCCGCCGGTGCAGAACACCTTGAGCGAATGGTTGTCGATATCGTTGACGAACTGCCGTGCCACCTGGGTGGTCATGAACGAGTGGGTGATGCCGTTCTGCTCGAAATAATCATTGAGAGCAATGAGGTCGAGCCGCAGCTCCTCCGGGATGACATATATTGTACCGCCGGCGTATAAGGTTGCCCAAAGCTCCATCGTAGAGGCATCGAAGCCGAAGCTGGCATACGCACCCCAACGCGTTTCTTTGTCCATCTTGGCCGCCACCGTCTGCATACCGCAGAAAGCGGTCAGGTTGCGCTGCTCAAGCATCACACCTTTCGGCACACCGGTCGAACCGGAGGTATAGAGCAGAATAAACAGGTCTTCAGGCTTGGGCGCAAGAGCTGCTACGTCGAGCGAACCCGGCGCTTTGAGATTTTGGATATCCTTCGTCAGCAGCACCTCGCCTTGGTATTCGTTAACAATTGGACGCATCTCTTCGTCAACGATAAGGAGCTTGACATCGGCATCTTTCATCATGAAGTTCAGTCGCTCCGACGGATATGAGGGGTCCAGCGGCTGGTAGGCACAGCCGGCTTTCATCACGCCCAGCGAAGCGATGGCCATCCATTCGCAGCGCGGTATTAGAATGGACACCACATCTTCGCGGCCAAGGCCTCTGGAGGATACGAAAGCCGCAATGCGGTCGGTCAACTCGTCCACCTCGCGATAGGTGTATGAGTGGTCTTTGTAGACCACCGCCGTCTTGTCCGGCTGAGCTTGTGCATGAGCGCGGAAAATAGACACTATCGTTTGCGTGTTGTCGTACGGCGTGAAACGCTCGTTGAAGCTATCGAGCAATCGTATCTGTTCCGGGGTGGTCCAGTCGATATCGCGCAGGAGTTGGTTCTTGAGGAATCCTTCCGCCACCGCTTCATAACTCTCCAGGAACTGCGCTATCATCGCCTCCGAATAGAGGTTGGCGGCGTACTCTGCCTCCACGAACAACTGCCCGCCTTTGCTGTAGGCCTTCACGTATATCGGGCATTCGCGGCTGTTGTTGTTCAGACGAATCTGCTGCATTGGCTTGGCGCAGAATACCTCGTTGGCAAACAAATCGCCGTGCCATGCAAACTGTGTGGCGGCCTGCAGACCAAGCTCCGTCACCGCATCGCTGTAGGAATAAGCGGTGTGCTCGCGGCAGCCGCTCATCTGCTCCTGTGCCGCTTTGAGGAAGTCCAATACGGCCGTCTCGGCATCGAACTTAGCGTAGACAGGGAATGTCTTGACAAACATGCCTATCGCGTGAGCGTTCTCTTTGTTGCGACCGTTATGAATGGTGGAGAAAAGTGCCTCCGGTTCGTTGTTATACTTTGCGATAAGATACCCGTAAACGGCCGTGAAGAACGTGCTCTTGTAGATGCCCTGCTCCTTGCAGAAAGCCTCCGTACGCGTCATATCAAGCGCCATCTGCCGCGTCTGTTTGCCTTCCTTTGGCTCGTCCTCCTCCAGGTCCGTCAATATAGGAGTGAACGTCTCGCTGCAATCGAAATTAGCGGCATACCACGCTTTATCGGCTGCTTTTTGCACCTCGCTCGCCTTCGCTTCCGCTATAGCTGTCTCCGCCAGTTTCATCTCTCCGCCATCCATCACCGGCTCTCCGCTTTCCGTATACGCCTTCTCGATATCGGCAAGCAGCACCTGACGGGAGGTTCCATCGTTGATAATATGGTGGATATCCTGCAGGATATAGAAATGCTCTTTGTCATGCAGCAGTCGGATACGGAACAGACGGTCGTTGAGTAAGTCAAACGGTTGAATAAAACCTGCTGCCAGCTCTTGGATGTCGGATATCTGCTCTATCTCCAGCGAGAAAGTCCCGTTATCATCGATTACCTGCCAGGGTTCGCCCTGCTCATCCACTTCGATGCGCGTGAAGAGCGTCGGATGAGCCTTTACTGCGGTCTCAACAGCCGCCTTCAAGCGCTCTGCGTCCAGACTGCCGTCCAGTATATACAGATAGGGAATGTTGTAACACGGCTCTCCGGCGTGCTGTGAGCACTCCACATAAAGGCCGTACTGAGTCTTGGTTAATGGTGCTTTCATTGTATAGTCTTGTTTTAAAATCTTACTTTTACGAATGTTGGATTAAGAGTGACCATGAGGTATACCCAGTGTGACTGGTTTCGGTCAGACGAGCGTTTGACAATCTCCATGGTCTTGGTGCCCTGCATGAAGGTATAATTGGCGCTAATCGTGACCCATGAAACGGGTTTGTACTGTGCTTTCAGCTCCAATTCATGGCCCAACAGACGGCCCGGCGCCGTGTTCACATCTACCGTCGTGGCAAGGGCGTGGTATGCTGCTTCGAACTCAAACTGGTTGTTCCATACAAAAGACGCGGACCCGTGAACGTCCTGCAAACCAGGCGAATAGCCGCCGTAGAAGGTCTGCAGATAGAAGAAGTCCATAGCTCCGTAGAACTGATGCTTCGAGCCGTAGAGCAAATTGAACGAGTGGTCATGTGTGAGCTGCTGCATACCGATGCCTCCGGGAGGCGGCACGGTGTAGTTCTCGTCACCACTAAGATAGAAATATCCTGCTCTAAACCGCGTCCATTTGTTTGCCTGCGCCTTAGCCTCCACCGCCAGCATCCACGCGCTGAGCGGCAGCCTGTACTCCGTTGTGCCGAACTGGTAGTAGAACGATGCGTCGGCGTCAATCCACCAATCGGTCGGCCCGTCATATCGGAAGTGCCAGTAGGTGCCTGCCATTTGTTGGTAGTAGGTCTTCTTCTCCGTTTCACCGGTGGACGTAGTCAAGCAACTCTGCATGCCGGTATTGATGAACATGAGTGAGGCGCTGAACCACCGCTTAAAGTCGTAGTGATACCACAATGCCTCCATATTCTTGTAGGGCTGCACACCGCCGATATACATTGTGCCACCCAGCATATTACCATTGTTCTGGCAGTACGCACCCATGACATGAATCTTATGGCCGAAGCCTTCGTAACCAAGCTTGAGGGCGTCATGGTAGGCGCTGGTCATCGACCAATCATTCAAACCCATGATACGCTCATCATCGTAGGACAGGGTCTGCCGGCCCAGCTTGGCAAAGAATCCCTTCACATCGGTCTGCGCCCAAGCTTCGCGTAAGTTGAACGAGCCTCCGCCGGAGGTTCCCCAGACGCCCAGATGTTGCGGGATGATTTGCACCTCGAGGTAGGGCTGTTTGTAATTGAGAATGAGCCGAGTGCGCTCCAGAACAAACGCAGCCATGGTCTCGTCCGGATTCTGAACAGCACCCTGGATATACTCGCCACGGGTCATCAATTGCGCGCCGAGCGTGAAGACATGCGTCTTAGTACTATCGCCGAACTCGGTTTGAATCTTTGCTTGTACACGCGCCGGAATGAGGCTCAGTACACACAGGCTCAACAAGATGGTCGTTAATCGGTTCACGACTTATTCGAATTCAAAAATATTGATAAATCCAGTCAGTTTAAATACGTTTTTGATGTCTTCATTGACATTACGCAGCGTAACCTTGCTGCCACTGGCTTTGGCTGCCTTCAGGATACTAAGCAAAATCCGCAAACCCGATGAAGCAATATACTCCAGCCCGGCACACTCGATGAGCACGTCTTTGCCTTTGCTGTCCATGAGCGGTTTGAGCGCCTCTTCCACTTCCAGCGCGGCGGCTGTGTCCATTTCTCCTTCCAGGGTGGCAATCCATTTGCCGTTTTGTTCTTCAATTGTTGTTTTCATATTATGCTATTTTTTTGATTAATGTCAATATATTCTTCCCGTCGGTACGCTCGTAGTTGATGGTATCCATCAGTTCGCGGACCAAGAGAATGCCAAGACCGCCTATCTGCCGGTCTTCCGCAGAGAGGGATGTGTCTGCTTTCTCTTTGGTAGTGGGGTCGAAGGCAACGCCTCTGTCGCTGATGATAACGCGCAGTATCTGTCCGTCGGATTGCACAAGGATATCTATCTCCCCTTCCGTGCCGAGCGGATAGGCATAATCGATGACGTTGACCACCGCCTCCTCTATCGCCAGACGTAACTGTCCTGCCAGCGTGGGCTCTATATGCAGTTTCTCCGTCACATCCTTGATAAAATCGCTGAACCGCCGCACTTCGTGCACATCATTCTTGAGCGTAAGGGTCTGCGTAAGCGTACTAACGAACCGGCTTGGCGAATAATGAATGGCGAGCATGGTGAGGTCATCGCTCTGTTCGGCTTTTTGCACGAATGCATGCATGCTGTCGGTCATCGTATCGATGAGTTGTTTCGGCGGTAAGGCCTTTGCCATACAGGTGTTCATCACTTGCTCAACGCGCTGCAAGCCGAAGAGCTCGTGCTTGGCATTCTTGGCTTCGGTCAGTCCGTCGGTATAGAGGAACAAGATACTGCCGGCAGGTATTGTAGCTTTTTGCAGTGTGAACTTGGAGTCGGTGAACACTCCTACCGGCAGATTGGCATCACAATCGAGCATCTCAACCATTTTATCATGGATGAAGAAAGGATTGTCGTGGCCAGCGTTGGCGTATCGGAGGAGTCCCGTAGGCAAGTCGAGCACGCCAATAAAGAGTGTGACGAACATGTTCTTCTCATTATTGGTAGCGGAGAACTCATTGAGGGCTTGCATGATGCGTGCAGGGTTATTCTCATGCGCAGAAGCAGAGCGGAAGAGCGAATGGGTGACCGCCATGAGCATAGCTGCAGGCGCACCTTTGCCACTAACATCGCCGATACAGAAGAATAGTTTCTCATCGCGCACGAAATAGTCATATAGGTCTCCTCCTACCTCTCGTGCCGGTACCAGCCGTCCGTATATATCCACATCCTCGAGCCGCAGCTTATGGTGCGGCAACATGGATTGTTGTATCTCATTCGCAACATGCAACTCCGCACCTATACGCTCCTGGCTCAACTGGGATACTTGGAGTTTCTTACTGGCGCGGAGGAAGAGCAATACTATAACCGTTAATATGGCGAGTCCGATTATCGCCAGCAGGAGCATGTATCCGCGCAACTTATCTAGTTCGCCGAACACCTCACTGTCATAGCATACCAGGAGCATTTGCCAGTACGGACTTCTGGCTTTGCGGGCATAATAGACTCGGCCGCGCTCTCCGCATTCGTCGTCAAGAAAAGTGAAGCGTGTGATACGCCCTTTTCCAACCAGTGTACGCTCAACGGTGCTATCATTGAACATATCTACGAGCTTGAGCAGCATAGTAGGCGTAACGACAGCGGTGTCGGATGGCGCAGCAATCAGTTTGCCGTCTTCAGTCAGCACCATACAGAACGATGAGGGGTGAGGGTGGTAATGATTGACCACATCGTTAATCCAGGTGGTGGTAAGGTCCACACCCAATACGCCTATTCGCCGGCCTTGATAGGAGAGAGGCTGCGCATAGGTCAGCACCCACGCTCCGGCTCCGTCTTCATCCCAATAAGGGTCGGTCCATTGGGATGAGCCTTCTTCTATAGCCGAGCGGTAAAACTCGCGGCTGGTGTAGTCATGGCGGGCAGAACCAATCTGTATGACTTCAATGCTAGGACCGTTTTGGCGCGCGTAGAGTTCATACCATTGCCCTTTATCTGGGTAAAAATTCGGTTCGAAGCAGAGGAAAGCGCCATCGAGATTTTTCCTATCGTTGGCCACCATCGTCCGTATGATTTCGTTGAGGTATGAGCGGTCGTGTATCTGCCGTTCTGCGTGCACTACTTCGTTTCTCACCGCCACTTCAGCATTAGAGAGCACTTCATGTATATAGAGCGCGGAGGTGTTGAGGTCCATGAGTGTACTGCGCTCCAGCTCGGCTTCGAGCTGCTGCCGTGCAAAGCGATACTGAAAGCCCATGATGGCTTCCATGAAGACAGCGGAAAGCAGGATAACAACGAGTGCCAGCCAATGCTTCCAACTATGTTCAGTTTTCAGTTGCATATGTTTGTCATTTAGCGCCTTTGGCTCTTGGGTGGGTTTCGTTATAGACGCGTTTTATCTGCTCGAAAGTGGTATGGGTATAGACCTGGGTGGTGGAGAGCGAAGCATGGCCGAGCAGCTCCTGGATAGAACGTATATCTGCTCCGTTATCCAACATGGCGGTTGCAAACGTATGGCGGAGCACGTGCGGCGAGTGCTTCTTGAGCGTAGATACTTCGCCCATGCGCGTGCGCACAATAGTATATAAGGTGCTCTTACTCATTGCCCGCACTTCGCCGTTCTTCTGTTGCACAAAGAATGTCAACGTTTCATGGCCATCTGTCAGTTCTGCGCGTGCCTCCATATACTGCCTTATCAACTTCTTCAGACTTTCGCCTATGGGCACTATACGCTCTTTGCGGCGCTTACCGAAGATACGTATCTGTCCTTGCATGAGGTCAATGTCCCTGTCCTGGAGTGCGAGCATCTCAGCTTGCCGCATACCGGTTTGATAGAGCATCTCGATGATGAGTGCGTCGCGGAGGGAGATGAAGTCATCTGCCCAATGCTCCTGTTGCGCAACGGCTTGCATCTCGGAGGTGCGGAAGAAGACGGGCAAGGGCTTGTCCGCTTTGGGCGGTGTGATACGCGCCGTTATATCCTTGGTCACTTTTTTCTGGCGCAACAGAAAGCGATAAAAACTGCGCAAGGCGGATAGTCTGCGTTTGACAGAACGCGGTGAGAGGCGCTGCTTCTCGAGCATATGCAGCATCCATGTTTTGACGTCATACTCGTCCAGTTTCGTCGGGTCAAATTGCTCAGCATCCTGCCCCACGAAGCGGCAGAAATCCTGCAGGTCATCGCGGTAAGCCTCGACGGTTCGCGGAGAGTATTTCCGCTCAATGGCAATATAATCCAAGAAATGCTTTATCATTTGTTAATCAGTTCTACTGAAGCTCCGTCGAGAATCTCTATCTCTACGCGCCGGTTCATCTGCCTGTGCGCCTCGGTATCGTTCTTGACAATGGGGTCTTTCTCTCCCCGTCCGCAGGTCTCGATACGTGACTTGGCAATACCGCGATTGACCATTTCTCGCTTCACGCTATTGGCTCGTCCTTCGGATAGCTTCTGGTTATAGTCATCCCGGCCGACATCATCTGTATGACCGACGATACGTATGCGTATATCGGGGTTGTTTTTCAGGATGCGATACAACTGCTGCAAGGCGGGTTGTGAAGAGGAGAGTATCTTGGTCTTATCGGTAGCAAAAAGCATGTTCTTGAGCACGAAGCGTCGTATATGTTTCGGTTCAAGTTGTATATTGAGCACATCGTTCACATCGGTGATGACAAAGCATGTATCTTTAAATCCGTCGGCTTTTGCGCAGAGTGTCATCTGCTTTCGGTCATCAACGGCAGTGGATACTATCGGCGTTAGGCTATCCAGTCTGGCCGCGAGAATCTTATTGCCTTGCTCATCCGTAACCGTCACGTTCGCCTTGACGGTTCTCCCGGTCTGCGCATCGACAGCCTGCAGACGTAAGGTCCGTTGGGGATAGAGCGCGATATGCAGGGTATCATAGTCGTCCTGATGGGTGTAGTTAAACGGTTTTTGCGGGAAATAGCCGTTCTTAGACACAGAGATGATATAATCGCCGGCGGGATAAGCACGCATGGTCCGTCCGCGTTTCTGGTCCGTCTCTTTCTCTGTGATGCGTGGTTTGCCTTTTCCTTTGGGCACAGTTTGTGTACGTACGATAGCTCCGGGCAGGGGCTTGCCGGTTCGTTCATCGGTGACGTAGGTGATGATGTAGGGGTTCGCCATGCTACCTTTCTTCGGAGCTTTGTGAGGCACTTCGCACATCATGGCGAATTTGATGCCGAACATCATGTTGTTGAGGAAGCGATTCTTAATGATGGGAACGGGAGGCTCAAATCCATACACCGAACCGAGCGCCACCTTATCCACGGCAGTGATGTCCACGATTTGCTTGGGCATATTGTCGGTTTTGGCGGGGAAGATATTGAAGCATCCGAAATCCATGAAGAAGGACAACCGGTAGTGCTGCCTTTCCTTGAAGGACTTGCGTCGATGCAGTTCGCGATATTGCTGCGCTCGGTCCATCTTCTCCGGTTTCTGCTTGGACCATGCGCTCTTATCCAGGTTGATACCCAATTCAAGCGTCCCCATCACATTAAGCCGGCTGTAGTCCATGGTGTATATCGGGCTTTTGAGAGAATAATTGCCCAAATGATGGCTCGGCAGATTTTCTATCGGATCCACCACTTCGCTGTCATATGCCCGCACCGTCAAGTCGGACCGCAACTGTGTGAAGCCGCAGAACGGCAGTACGCCAATTTTCGCACCCACGAGGAAGAAGAAACGATTGAACAAACCGCCGAAATATACCGGTACGTACCCTATCCCGTATGTGGTCCACTCGCGTGTGCGCTGGAAATCATACTGATAGGTCATCGTCGGATATTCGGCTACCTGGGCATTATATTTCGGCAGTTCAAATCGGTTGCTGTTAAGCGAGTAGTTCACACCAAATCCGGTGCGGAAAAGGAAATGCTTGTATTGCAATTCATAGAAGAACGTTGCGCCCGCGCCTCCTCCATAAGACGGGATGACATAATTATCCAAGGGCGAAAGACTGTTGCCGAGAAATAGATGCGAGAACCCGGCCTCAATACTAAAACCGAAATTGCTATTAGCCCGATTATCCTGCTGCGCTGCTATTCGGATGGAGAAGAGCGCCAGAAGAGCGAAAAGTAAAACGTGCTTTTTCATATCTGTCGTCTCCTCTATTCTACGATTATCTTTCGCGTTTCCACTCTGCCGTCGTCAAACAAAACCCGCAGTAGATACAATCCTTTGCAAGACGGCAAGAACAACTGGTTTTCCTCCTGTTTGAGTGCCCATTGTCCTACCTGTTCGCCGGATTGATTATATGCGACCACTCGCCCGCTTTCGCTGGTTTGCACGCGCACAGGCGTCCGCTGTTGTGCTTTGATAATAGTCGGCGTTACAATCAGCGTAACACTATCGGATTGATCTGTAGGATAAAACTCGCAGGAACGTGTCCGTATGCCGTCACGCGTACGGGTGAACTCGACCCAATAGGGGCTACTCGGCTGCAAGCCTTGGTTCGGCACATACAAATAACTGGCTGTTTGGCCGGCAATAGGCGCATCGTCCTTATACCACTGGTAATCCTCAAAACCGCCGTAATACTCATAGGCCGGTTTGCGTACGGAAAGGAAGTCATTCCATCGCTGCGTAATTAGCGAATCAGGGTCGTAATATATGTCGAACGCTATCGGGAACCATGCCGTGTCGCACTTATAATTTCGGAATATGAGGTCTGCCTTGCACGGACCTGGCCATACAGTATCAAGCGGGATGGTTAGTTTGGTGTCCGATAGATTGACAGGCTGGTTCATGCGGTCTTTGAACCCAAGCATCTTTGCCGTGTCATTAAAGAGTAAGTCATATGTGATGGATGCGCCGGAGGTTATGCTAAACGGCACTTCAAGTACTCCTCCGCCGGTGCAGAACGACTGCGGTTCATACGCCACCGACATATCCAATATTGGTTGCTCGGCCAACTCAAAAATATAGATGATGCTATCACAACCGTGTACCTCGCTACGCAGGGTATCGTGATACGTTCCTCCGTGGGTCAGCGTTCTGCCATGCCACTCCATCGAGCCGACGCTCATGCAGAGCGTGTCTTTCGGCCGCTGCGTTTGGAGATGGAAATAATAACGCAGCGAAAGGATAATCAGCGAGTCGCAGCCTTCCCATGAAATGAGCGAGTCAATAGTATAATCTCCCTCTTCGGAATAGATATGAGGCTTGCCGTCCGCATAATGATAGAGTGAATCGATGAACACATCTCCCTCGCAGAACTGGTAGTTGCGATAGGTACGCCTTGTTCCTATTGCCGGCACTACGATATCAAAACTCTGTGTTGCCTCGCAGTCATCCACGAATGTATGCAATGTGACATGCAGCGTCTCTCCTGCATTGGGGAAGTCTTGACGTGGAGACCAGTTCATAGAGCGGCGTCCTTTCCCGAAATCCCAGTACCATCGGGACACGCCGTCCTCTCGCATCTTCTCCACCCATTTCTGCTGGTCAGCATCCCAATACTCTCCGATGGTGTAAGAGTCATTATAGAACTGCACATAATTTGTACACGCTCCTGGGTCATATTTGCCGCTCGCAACAGGAACCGTTCTAAATGCCAAGGTAGATGCCTCGAGGGTGAAGAAGCAGTTCGTGTCGATTTTGTTAATCATATCCACGCAATAGGTAGCGCTGTCAAAAGGCATGTAGTCAGGGATATACGTGCGATCGGTTCCTACTATCACACGCGGGGCCTCATATTTGCGATACCAGCGATAGTAAAAGCCCTCATCGACCCATAGGCTGTCCGGCTGTTTGCCGCAGTGCGTGCCCTCTATTTCTCCCGGCGAACAGGAAAGAACGAAGTATCCGTAACCGAAATGATTACCGTCACCGCAGTCGCTCGCTGTGATGCGTATTTGCACGGGGCTTCCGATATAATGGCGCATGTTCACCCCGACCAGTGACCAGTCTTTCCATAGCACCGTATCCTCAATACCATCAATTTTCACCTTGTGCCATGTGGTGTCGGTGGACCAGTTAGATGCAAAGTCAATCTTGTCGCACGAATCAAGCAGGTTTCCTGCCTCATCGAGCAACTCCAGCGTGAAATGCGGCTGTGTCTCAGACGTGTGGTTCGGCAGCTGCATCACCAGCGCATAGCGCACTTGCAGCACGCCCATCGCAGGCGTAGTGGTATAAATCACGCTCGTATTCTGCGCTCCGGCTTGCGAGTCGCCCAATCGTACAGCAGCCGGAAAACCGGTGGGGAAGGTACGCAAGCGATAGTCCGTCAACCGGTCATAATCGTGAGGGTAATGATGAATCTCGGCCGCTCCTGCGCTTACATCCAAATAATCCACGCATCGTTTGGATACATCGTACATCAGCTGGTAATCTATTGACGTCCAAGCACTTGTGTCCAGTTCGCAGATAGCCCTCACTCGGAAGTGATAGGTACCTTCTGGGATGCTTGCGGTATTCACCATGAAGGAGTTGGACGTAATATTATCGGTAGTACGGAAGGTGGGTGAGGACGAATCGCTCGTGTAGTACTCCACCTGATACTCCGCGGCATTTCCTTCCCATGTGAAGACGGAGTTATTGCCCTGACGGGTACGTTTCAACCCTACCGGTTTCTGCGCACATTGCGGAGACGCTCCCGTAGGGTAAATCTGTATGTCATCAATCGCCCAACCGGTGTCCGTCATAACTTTTTCACTGTAGCAACGGGCGTAAAAACAAAGATAATAGGTCGTATTCGACGCGGCCGTGAAGGTATATCGGGCATCGTGCCACCAGAAATCGGCTGGGCAGTCGGTTGCTCCTTCGAAAGATGTGCTCAGTGTTGGGGCGGAAGTCAGCACTGCTGCACACAATGTGCCGGTAGTGTCTCTCGGCCCCCTATAGTGAAAGTCCATCGTGTATTGCCCTGCGGGCAGACCGGTGATTGGGCAGTAAGTCAGGCATGCGATAGTGTCACCGGCAACTGTGGTATAGGAGCAGGTACTGCCTTGATCCGGCGACATATAAAGCATGTAAGCCCCTTTGTACGCAAATTCAGGAAGACGGCCTACCATCCATGTATTCGATTGCGCATTACCGGAATTGACATAATACCAGTCCGTCCGCTCCGCTTGCGTACCAAAGGTGATTTCGGCGGGCAGTTTACCCACCGTATATGCATGCAGGAAAAGCGGTACAACCAACAATGCAATAGATACTATTTGTACTTTTCTTCTCATTTCTCGTCCGTTTAAGGCACAAATACTTTCTTCTGATGACCATCAGCCACTACTACATAGACCCCTGCCGCCGGTGCATGCAGCGGCGTTGCATAATCAGCCGTTGCGGGACGTGCATCGACCATCCGACCCAGAATATCAAACAGTGCCACACGCGTATCTCGGTCCGTCAGCACGAACACCTCATGTCCGTTCACCCATACCGTGGTACGAACACTCACATCATCCAATGCCTCCGGTATCTTGCGAAAGACGGCTACAACCGTTATATCTTCATCCACATAAAATTCGTACAACGAATCGGTTGACAGCACATGACCCAAAGTGTCTTGCCATGCGACGAACTCGCATCCTTCATACGGCTCTGCGTACACCACGGCAGCCGTGTCGCAGTCCGGTCGCTGAAGAATCGTATCCATGCCGTATGCGGGATTATTTGACCGCGTGGTGAGCACCAACTCATACCACGTCGAGATACGCAGCGAGTCGAAATCCTCCCATACCGGTGCAGAACGATAGGCCGCGATGCCCGGACAAGGCACATCGATGTGAAAAGAGGTATTGCTGAAAGTAGTGGGATGAATACGCGGAGGAGCCACTGCATTGCTACGGACGTACCGCAAACCCGAACATTTGGCAAAGGCACGAATGCCTATAGTGTCGATGGTTTCAGGCAGGACAAGCGTATCCAGCCGTCCGCAGTCTTGAAATGCGTACGCACTGATAACCGTCAGTTGACCGGGCAGAACTAATGAGTCAAGAGCGGTACAGCCTTTAAACGCCTCTGTGCCGATATATGTCACACCCTCAGGGATAACTGCCTCTTTCAATCCGCTTACGTTCAGGAATGCACACGACTCAATACCACGAATATCTGCTGGCATACGCGTCTTGGAGCATCCCAACAGCAGCATATCGTTACTCGTCTCTATCAGCGCATTGCATGCCTCACGGCTGTCATAACGGGGGTTGCCATTCGACACGGATATACTATCTAGGCCGGTTAAACCGCGAAGTGCGTAATTGCCTATCGCTGCCACATCGCCTGGGATATGCAGATGGCGGAGATTGGATAGATTATACAACGCATATGAGCCGATACTCATTATATGCTCGTCCATCTCTACAACCCGGATATCGCTCTGCCACTCGGACCATGGAGCTTGGGTTTCCAGCGAATAGTCTTTCATCGGTCCGCTGCCCGTAATGGTCAACGCATGTTGAGACGCGTCATAGTTCCACTGGAGATTGGTGCTATCGGTATTGGAGCCCACCTGACGGCCGCAGTAACCGGATGCACTTTGCGCCAGCGCGTTTTGCGCGTGCGCGAGAAGAAGAAGCATCCACAAGATGGGTATACACTTATATATCTTCATGATGGAGGTCGCTTTATATTTCCTTGCCTGTCTTTTCTTCGCTCTCAAAGGGGAAGAGACCAAACAACTCGGCGTCGATATGGTCCGTCACCCAGCGGAAATCTTCTGGGTTCTCGCCAAACTTAATCTTGTCACCTTCTACTATCAGCAGCTTGCCTTTGTAGTCCTTAATCCAGTTCTCGTACTTGTCATTCAGGCCTTGCAAATAGTCCAGTTTTATCTGTTGCTCATAGCCACGGGCACGCTTCTGAATCTGTGCCACCAGTGTAGGTATAGACGCACGCACATAAATCAGCAAATCCGGCATCTTAACAAGCGACATCATTAGGTCAAACAAGTCTTGATAGTTGTCGAAATCGCGGTCCGACATCATCCCGTGGTCATGCAGGTTTGGCGCAAATATACGGGCATCTTCATATATCGTACGGTCCTGAATGATATATTTGTCCGTTTTGCCGATCTCCACTACGTCTTTAAAACGCTTGTTGAGAAAATAAATCTGCAGATTAAAAGACCATCGCGCCATATCGGCGTAGAAATCTGCAAGATACGGATTATACTCCACGCTCTCGAAACGCGGTTCCCAGCCATAATGTTTGGCGAGCATGTTTGTCAGGGTGGTTTTGCCGCACCCGATGTTTCCTGCTACTGCTATGTGCATAGTATCAATGTTTTATTAATTCCAGTTTTGTTCGCTGAATAGACCGAATAACTCGGCATCCACTTTATTGACCACCGTCCGGAAATCGGCAGGGTTGTTCTCAAAGTCCATTCCGTCAGAGTCTATCACGAGTACTCGTCCGTCGTATTTATTGAAGATGAAGTCTTCATATTTCTCGTTCAGCCCTTTCAAATAGTCGATTTGCATCGTTTGCTCGTATTCGCGTCCGCGCTTCTGTATCTGAGCGATAAGCGCCGGGACGGACTTGCGCAGATAAATCATCAAATCCGGCATCTTCATCTGCGATTTCATCAGGTCGAACAACTCCATGAAGGTCTCATAATCGCGTTCACTTAGGTCGCCGCGCTCGTAGTTATTGCGGACGAATACATACACTCCCTCAAATATACTACGGTCCTGAACAATCGTGTGCGTCGATTTCTGCACCACCATCATATCTTTGAATCGCTCTTTGAGAAAATACGTCTCCAAACAGAACGCCCATCGCTCTATATCGCCGTAGTAATCCTCCAAATACGGATTGAAACTCACGCTCTCAAAGCGCGGTTCCCAACCGTAGTATTTCGCCAACATCTTGGTCAGCGTCGTCTTGCCGGCACCTATATTTCCTGCGATAGCTATATACACTTATCGAACCTCCATTCCCGTTATCGTATAGGTCTTATCGCCACGGCGGATGAAAATCTGGCCGTTACGGAAGAACTTCAAAACTTTCTTTGTCTCTTCGTCCGGAATATTCTCTATCGGTAACGTTCGTACTATATTCGTGTCAATCACGGGCAAAGCGATAGGACTACCGGTAAATATCTTCAACTCTCCCGGATGGAGCTGATAGGAAGCCGCAGCATGCGTTGCCCCTCCGAAATAATCATACCATGTACCCGATGGTAAAGTAGCCGTCTGCACGGATATCGTATCGAAATTGGCTACTGCGTACACATCATCGCCCCAACGGATATAGCGTAACTTAACTCCACCGCCGATGGACTGAGCACTTGGATCGCCGGCAAACACATTCGGCATCAGTTCGGTACGCAGACGAATTACTTGCGCACATCTCTCATAGGCGGCAAGACGGTGCGCATCGTCAAAATAGCCGTATTTCTCCGGACGTGGTTTCTTGTTGCAGCGGTAGTCGCTTTTATTGCCATTCGGATGGTCCACATCGCTGTTGATGGAGAAGTCATAACCGATCTCTTCGTACTGCCACAGCATATGCGAACCGTTCAGCAGCACATTGAATGCCACATTCTCCGCCACGCGTCCTAAACGTACGCTGTCGGTAGGAATATCGTATGCACCCCACTTCTTGCATTTATATTGCATTCGCTCCTCATCATGACTCTCGCAATAGGATACATACCCGTCCTGATTGGCGCTGGCAAAACTGTCGCCGTCCTTAAGCCAACCCATCGCCGTTTGGCAATAGGCATTAGTGGTATTATTCCAGCAAATCATGCCGTAGTTGATTAACCGCGGACGTTCGGTAGCCATACTGTCTCCCCAGTGCTCCAAAATCATATATGCATCGGGCGAAACGGCTTTCACGCCATGGTCATAATAGTCCTTCAAATTACCTACAGAGGTGTGAGGCTTGTCCGAGCAAAGGCCGTGACTCAAATCCAGACGGAAACCGTCCACCTTATACTCCGTCAGCCAGTAAGCCAACGCGCGGGTGAACATCTCGTGGGCCGGCGGGAAACCGTGATTCCAATCCTCATACACGTTATCGCTATGCGGAGCGGTTACATTAAACCACGGATTCTGTGCTAAGTCCGAACCATACGGATAGAGTTTGTTCATCGGGTTCAGACCCGTTGCGTGGTTGAACACCATATCCAGAATAACAGCCATGCCGCGTTTATGGCACTCGTCGATGAATGTCTTTATGTCATTCTCAGAACCATACGCTCGGTCGGGCGCAAAATAATGGTTGGGCGAATATCCCCAGTTGTAGTTCCCGTCGAACTCACAGATTGGCATCAACTCAATAGCATTGACACCCAACTGTTGCAGATAATCCAGACGGTCAAGCACGCCCGTAATCGTGCGCTGAGGGGTATAATCATAGGTCCATAGTTCGTAGATGACGAGGTTGTTCTTGTTCGGACGCTGGAAATTAAGGGTCGCCTGCGACCATGGGAAAGCCGGCTTCCGCGTCTGGATAACGGTCACGTAACCGCCGTCTGCTCCTTGCGTCGGATAGCTAATCAGACTTGGGTCTGCCCAGCGAGGCTCATACTGGTCATCCGGATGAATCACTTTCTCCGAGTATAAATCCGACAACTGCTTGTGAACGCCGTCTGCGCGCTCCACTGCATATTGGAACCGGTATTCTTTACCGGGTGTCAGACCCGTCAGCGTAATCCAGAAATAGTTGCCGTCTTTATACAATTGGTGAGCCGCGTCCAATTTCCAGTTAGTCATGTCGCCTATCAGGAACACGCGCTTGGCGGATTCCGTCTTGCTCGCGGCATACGTACAGAGCGTCACGGATGTACCGTCGGTGCCGTAATAAATACCATTGCTCACACCTGCCGGACGAGCCTGCTCCGTCGGCACCAAACCCGCCACGTCATTCCATATATCATCATCTATTATCTCCTCGCCGAGCGTGATAAGTATATCCTTACCCGACGATGTCTTGCCTTCTTTGCTTCCGTTGGGACCGTCATGGAACACGAACGCCAACTTCTTGATATCCGTACTCTCAGGTACGCCGTAGAATGTGTAGAGATTAGGTATCTCCAACTGCCATTTGCCGTCACCGGTTGCTGTCAACTGTGGCTGCGTCGCGCCGCGCCATGTACCTATTACGTTCTTCCAGTCCGAATCGTTTTTGGACGCCGAGGTGATTAGACCCGTGTGGGCATAGCATTTAGTCGCTCCGGCCATACCGCCATTCCCCTTTGTCGGATCAAAAGTGACGGTCACAGCACCGGTATAGCCCACCGGAATAGGATTAGGACTCGTCATCACCTGCGCACCTGCAACCAGCGCACAAAGGCTCATCAAACTCAATATTAACTTACGCATTTCTTCCCTTTTTTAGAATGTACAATTGCGGCCCATCACGTCATACACCTGCTCGCCGCAGCGGATATATAGTTTACCGTCTCTGATGAATTTCTCTCCCTTGACCTGTTGACCGTTGCCCGTCACCTCTTCGATGCCTTGTGTGCGGTCGGTGCGCTCTGTGTTCTTGTCGCCGCGCGGAGTCGTCATCTTGTAATATACGCCATAGTTCACGCCTTTCACCGCGAGTGTGTAACCGCTCGGTGTGCTGTTATAGCCCGAATTAGGACCCAGCAGCAGACGTATCTCGCCGTTCGTTCCTACGATGGTCGCCTTATAGAAACCGTCACCGGCTGTCTCGTCTTTCACTTCGCTCTGGCTGTGGACACCGGCTTTATAACGAGCGTTAATCATTTTCTTGATATCCTCTTTGAAGGCCACCCAGTGAGGATAGAATACGCACGGAACACCCGGCATCGACAGCATGTATGCGTTGCATATCAGCACTTTGTCGCGGCATATGCTCATCGAGTTACCCAGGCCGCAGAACTCATTCTCATTCCGCGGCTCATCATTGAAGCGCTCGAACGAGTCATGGCTATCGATAAACGTAACGGCGTAGCGACTCATGCCTGCCCCGAGAAGACCCGGACCTCGCAATGCAGTGTAGGTGTCGGATGCTATGCCGTTATTGAACGCCTGATATTTCGTGGCAAAGTCGAAGGTCAAGGTGTTATGGCCGGCATCGTTGAGGTGCGATTTTAATGCATCCACACTGCCGTCCCACATCTCCATCACGCTAAAATAGGCCTCAGCCGCACGGTTGTAATCTTTGATATGGCTATTGTGATAGCCCTTGCAGTAGTCGTAGCGGAAACCGTCCACCTTTACCACATTACGCATCCATTTCAGGTAGGCCTTGAACATGTTCTGCACATTCGCATTCGTGTGGTCCCAGTCGCGTGACGATGGATAATTGGCCTCGTTGCCGTAACCGTCATCTGCCGCACCTGTGGCAAACCCTTTGCAGGCCGCTGCATCAGGGTCGTCCGTGTAATTGATTTCGTCCGTGCTGCATATATACGAGCCGTTCGGAGTGAACCTGCCGTATGTGCCGAAGTTATAACCGCTATAACCGCACCAGTCGTTTTGAGCGTCTGCGTGGTTGATGACGATATCCGCCACCACACGGGCGCCATTCTTATGGAAGGTCTCTATCAGACGATGTAAGTTCGGAGCGGTACCCAAACCGCCGTCCAAGTCGCTGTAATTGGACGGATGATAACCCAAACCGCCGGAAGACTTGCTCATTTGTGGTAACCAAATCAAGTCAAACCACTGGCCCGCTTCCGTGGCCAAGCTGGTCACCCCGTCTGCTGCTTTGTTGTTCAGCCAGTCTATCCATTTCGTACGGCCGTATATCTCCGTCGGACTGCCTGTTTTTTGCTGCTGATAGCTGTCCCAGTAGAAGCCTTGAAGCATCACGTCCGGACAATTGGACGGCGCCGAACCCGGATAGCCCGGTACGATAGGCTCACCGCCGTGGATATCCTGACCCGCCGTGCAGTCCGAACCCGGACCGATATACACCTCATCTGCCTCCCATTTCAACTTGATATAGAAATCATAGCATCCCGTCACGCTTACCGTGTAACGCTGATTGGTGGCATCATATGTGAAACCTGCCACTGAAGCGGGATTAAGCGGTTTTACCCAAGCCGCACTCACTGTCGCATTGTACAACTGGCAGTAATCGCCGGAACTGACCTGCACGTGCGCCAGATATTGCTCAAAACCCTCGCCGTATGGGTCTGTGCCCTCAAAAGAAGCGGCATAAAACATCGACCCGTTTACCAAAATGCCGTAATTCTGCGCATACATCATCGTCGCGCATAGAACGGCCATCATACATACTATTGTCTTTTTCATCGTATTTTGGTTTATTTGATTTCGTTTCCTAAGATATCATAGATCTTCTCGCCCTTGCGGATGCATAGTCTGCCGTCGCGTATGAACTTATTCCCTTTGGCCTGCGCCCCGTCGCTTTGCACCTCCTCCATGCCCTGTGGGTTGTCGGCCATGAAAATGGTATAAGCGGCTACGCTTCCGCCTTCCGAAGCCACGTGATAACCGGCAGGAGCAATCGTCGAGCGGTTCGGACCCATACGCAGAATAACCGCATAACGGTGACCCTGAATGGTAGCCTCGTACACATTATTGTTCTTGCTATCCACGATAGCGGACTCCGAATGAATACCTGCTTCCTTACGAATGGCTATCAACGCGTTTATCTCGTCCTGGCAACGCTTCCAGTGAGGCCAGAATACGCACGGAACACCCGGCAGCATCAGTATATAGGCATATGCTTCAACCACACGCTTTTTGATGGCCGGATCGGTCAGGTCACAACCCTCGCCTGCATACTGGTTGTCGCCGTACGCTTTGTTGCGCTCAAACGTGTCATGATTGTCGATAAACGTCACCGCATACTTGCCGTAACCCTTGGCGCGAAGCGAATTAGACGGGTTCACCAGCAGACCGTAATTGGTATATTTGCCTATCGCATTGTTCAGAACGCTCTTCAGCGGAAAATCAAAAATCATCGTGTTGAAATCCGTCTCCTGCAGATGCTGCACCTGTCTGCTGGTGCTTTCCCACAGCTCCGAAACCGACAGATACGGATTGGCGGCCGTGTTATACATACTCAGGTAGCGCCCGTGGTAACCCAGCGTCATGTCGTACCGAAAACCGTCATAATGCATCACGTTAAGCATCCACCGGACATACGCTTTTGCCCAGGTCTGCACATAATCGCTCGTGTGGTCCAAATCTCGGCATCCGCCGTCGTTCGTTCCTGTATCGAAGTCCCCGCGCTCGTCCACTGGCGCATTGTAGCATGTCGAACTCGAACTGGTGAAGCCTTCATCGTTGCGGCACATATGCTTTTTCGTCAACTGGTAGGTACCGTACGTACCGAAGTTATCCGAATAGAAATCACACCAGTTGTTCTCGTTGCCACGGTGGTTTATTACGATATCGGCAAGCACCTTCGTATTCCCTTTATGCAATGCAGCAATCAGCGCTTCCAAATCGCTCCTTGAACCCCACGAACTCTTCTGATTGCTCAAGCACGCGTGATAGTAACCCACACCGCCTGTCGAAGAAGCGCTCGGTGGAAACCACACCAAGTCAAAATTAGCATTGATGGCAGCGGTGTCCTTCAGCAATTGAATCCATTTCGTGCAGCCGTACTTGCTGTCACTGCCGGACTGAGTCTTGTAGCTGTCCCAGTAAAATGCCTGCAGCATCACGTCCTCGCACTCCGACGGAACACCTATATTTTCCGCGCGGGAATACGTTGCGCTCGCGCACAATATAACACTGAATATCGATAGAATTATTTTTTTCATGAACTATGTTAAAAACGACTGCAAATTTACAACAAAATAATCAAATATGCAAGATTTTGACCAAAAAAAAGCAAATATGCTTGCAAAATTTGTTGTTTTTGGGCAAAAGATTGGTGTTTGCACGTTAGTGCGAACGTAAATTCGGGCTGGTGAAGAAGCCAATTGACTTTTGGCTTCGAAAGGGAAGGCTGGCGGGGAGACAAAGCCGACCGAGAACAAAACTAGCAAGGCGGAGTCCGAAGTTACAACAATTTTCTGTTTTTTGCACTTTAATTTGCTCATATGCGAAAAAAGCAGTACCTTTGCATCCCAATTTAATACGGCTATGATTATCATTTTTGATCTCGACGGCACCCTCCTCAATACGATTGACGACCTGGGATATGCCTGCAACCACGCGCTCGGACAAACCGGGTTCCCGACCCATCCTATCGAAGCCTATCCTGCCAAAGTGGGCAACGGCATCAACAACCTCATTCGGCGCGCTCTGCCGGAAAACGAACGGACGGAGGAAAATATCCTCCGCGTACGCCGGTTTTTCGTACCCTATTATGATGCTCATAACTGCGATTACACACGCCCGTACGATGGTATCCCACAACTCTTGAGCGCCCTCAAAACGCAAGGGCATCACCTCGCCGTGGCAAGCAATAAATACCAGGCCGCTACGGAGAAAATCGTCAACCATTTCTTCCCGGACATCTTCGATGTCATCCTCGGCGAACGCGAAGGCATCGAGCGCAAACCCAATCCGCAGATCGTCTATGACATAGAAAAGAGTCTTTCTACTTTGAGCGAAGCGGTCCTCTACCTCGGCGATAGCCTTGTGGACCGGGATACAGCAGCGAATGCCCATGTGCCGTTTGTCGCGTGCTCTTGGGGCTTCGTGCCACGCCAAACGCTCGAGCAAGAAGGCATTCCTTCCATCATCCATCACCCCTCCGAACTCCTCGCTTTACTATAAAAAAAATCGTCCTCTCGGGCGATTTTTTCATATCCTTTCAGGCGCTTTATAGCTTTGTCGCAACGATAGTCGTCTGCCCCTTACCCGCGAGATTGTCGAGGATGCCGAGGGTGTCAGACGAATAGGTAGCGGTTATATCCACATTGGTCACAAAGGAAAGGGTATCCTCTTGCAAAGTCGCTTTACCATAGGTAAAAGAGAGGTCCATCACCAGTTTTTTAAACGTCTCTCGGGCGGTCGTTGGCTCCAAAAACAGTCCGTCGCCCGCCACATGACCCAGCGAACTGTCTTTCTCCACGATCATCCACACCGCGTTCTCCTCGTCCGCAAGAGCAATAGACAGAAAGCCTTCCTCGTTCATAGGTACGGCCAGTACCTTGAGAGCTCCGGCATACAGGTCGATAGAACCCGTCGATACAAACGAATAGTCACCTACAAACGCTTCGCGAGCGTCTTTCTTCGGGCCTTCCTTCGAACCCTCGCATGCACTCATCACCAGCGCTGCCAACAGCAATACGCTCGTCCTTTTCAGATACTTTGCAAACATATTCATTCCGTTTATTTGTTTCATAATCAGAGACCTATCACCCATTTCACTAACAGCATCACTATCGGTATCGTGATAAGCAAAATGCCTATCAAGTCGATGATTGCGCCCGACTTAACCATCTTCATCAGCGGCACATAACCCGACGCATACACTATCGCATTCGGAGGCGTCGATACCGGCATCATAAAGCCTAACGACGACGACAAAGCTATTCCGATGGCTACAGGAATAGGGCTGAAACCCAACGAAAGCGCCGTGCCGATGGCTATCGGAGCCAACAGGTTCGTCGAGGCTGTGTGAGAGGTCAATTCGGATAATATCAGTGCCGACACGCAGAATACACCCACGAACATCCACTCGTTCGGATGCTCGCCCAGCATGTGCTTCAGACCGTCGCCTACCCATGCCGACAGACCCGTCGAATACATCATACTTCCCATCGCCAGACCGCCGCCGAACAGCAGCAATGTGCCCCATTCGATGCCTTCTACGCCGTCTTTCCAACTCAGCGTCATCTTGCCTTTCTTCAAGTCAACAGGCATGAAAAACAGCAGCATACCGCCAATGAGAGCGGCCAGTTCCTCCGGGATATAGGTGTTATACGTCTTCACTACCTCCGATTCGCCGCCGAAGATAACACCCAGCACGCCCGGCGTCACCCATAGCACTACGGCCACAAGGAATGCTATCAGCGTGTTCTTCTGTGCACGCGTCCAGGGACCTAATTCCTGAACGTTCTTGCGAATGAACTCCGAGGCACCTTTGATATGCGCCACATCGGCAGGGAACATCTTCCACAGCACCGCATACGCCACCGCAAAATAGACCACCATCGCTACGGAACCCCATATCATCCATTCAAAGAAACTGACATCCGGAGCCTGAGGTGCCATCTCATGAAGGAATCCTAACATGATGATGTTCGGAGGAGTGCCGATAGGCGTCAGCACACCGCCGATGGAGCACGCGTATGCCGTCATCAGCATCAAACCCGTCGCGTACTTGTAGTTGTTCAGGTCTATCGTCTTGCCGTTGACGGCCTGCATCGCACGAATGGCCTCCAGCAAACCCAATGCGATAGGGAACATCATCGCGGCCGTGGCGGTGTTGCTTATCCAACCCGAGCACAGCATACATGCGCAGCCTACGGCCAGGAATATACGTCGGGGCGAATCACCCACCCATCGCATCGAAATAATACCGTACGCCAGACGCTTGTCCAAACCGTTCACCATCATGCCTTTGGCAATCATAAAACCGCCCATGAACAGGAATATCATCGGAGTGGCAAACGATGCAAACGCCTCTTTCATCGGCGCCACACCGCATAGCACGCACAGCATCGGACCCAATAAGGACGTCACGGGAATAGGTACCGGTTCGGTTATCCACCATATCGCCACTAACGACATGATTGCCAATAAACGATGCTCCGGCCCATCCAAACCGGATATCGGAGAAAGCCAAATCGCTGCAGCGCATGCCGGACCCAATATCGCCCCCACCAGCTGCCGCGTCTGTCCAAAAGAAACTCTTTTTCCCATTGTTTCTATCAATTCCGCTGCAAAGGTACTACAAAAAATTTGAAGTACCAAATAAATTGGTAAGAAAAATGAATTATGCCCGCATAAATGAGATTTTTTGGGGGCAGAGCAAAGTATAACTTTGCGATTATAGCCTGCACAATGCGAGCGTATCTCGCCCTTATTTTCCCTGCCCTGCCGGTTATACATCGTCAATTCTCCCGGGTGTTATCCGGCTAAGAATGTTATTTATGTTTATGTCCTTTGGACAGCAGTTACATCCTTTGGATGTGGGGGATCGTCCTGACGGACTACGTTAAATTTATTTATAAGAAGGCTGTCGGGGCGGTCACCCGTAAGCACCACAGGTGCGCTGCTGTCTAAAGGGGTTTTATATGTTTTTTTCTAAATATCGTTTTCTGCGCGAAGCGGTTTTCGATTTTATCTCAAATCATCAATTTCGGGCACAAAATCACAAAACATTTGCATATATGCCAAAAAAGTTGTAATTTTGCACCGTTTTTCGGTTGAATCCCGACGGTCGACCGACGGTCGACCGACAGTCAACCGACAGTCGTATCCGAGGTCACTATGACGTTTGGCCTCCCGAAAAACCCGATTTTTAACTAAAAATAAACCTTTTATGTCCAGAGTAATTACATCTTCAGGTCTCGATTCCATCCACGGCAAAGTGGACGGACGTACCCGTGGTTATTTCTATCAATCTAAAGTTACCGGCAGAATCTTCTATCGCGAACGCGATGAAAAC
>ONGK01000061.1 GCA_900317345.1 uncultured Bacteroidales bacterium
GCCTTTGAGTCTTACATAAACAAAACTACCGCACGTTTCATCACGAAAAGCGCGGTAGCGACGGAAACGGGACACGTCAAAGTGATTTAGATAGTAAACAGCAAACGCCTCACACCTCGTTTGTGTATTGTAATTCTATTAACATCTTCTCTGCCAGCGGCACGTACCATGTGCGGACTTCATCAGCGGTGGGAGTATGACCTCCGGGGAAATGGAATGAACGGTTGTAGTGCTCTAAGAAGAGCGGTTCAAAATGCGCTAAGGAATCTTGCTCTCCGAATAATCCCCACACTTGATCGCTGAATTGAGGATTGCAGTTATCGAATTGAGTTGCCTCCAGTGCAGCAAACTCTTCAACCAAGGCTTCATCTATAACGAATGATTGCTTGCCATCCTTGCGCGGCGATTTATACTCGTGCTGACCTATGCGCTGCTTTAGGAACTCTGACATTCGAAAATGCGGATTACCAAGCAAAGCAGGAATGTCCACAACAGGAGCAATCATCTGCGCATAGAAAGCGCCACAACTGTTCCCTATCAGCAAGTCGGGCTTCTCGCTATCTATTAGTTCGCGAATGAAACATAGCGCGTCCTGCGGATGCATGGGCAAGTCCGGTGTCAGCACATCGGCACGCCCTGCGAATGCTTCGAGTAACGCAATTGCCGGAACACATTGTCCGCTTGCGTAAAAGCCATGTAGGAATAGAATCTTTTTCATTTCACTCGCAGGGTCTTTAGCAAAGCCTTTTGTTCGTCCGCGATACGGAAACTCTCAACGGCTTTCTGGATGGTTTTGTTGTGTGTATCTTTCTCCAAGCGATGTTGCTCGATATAAGGCAGTGTAGCATCCCATTGCTTTGCAAGCGCTGTGGCAAAGAACCATGCCTGCATCATGCGGATGTAATACTCATCGCTCTTAATTGAGGCAACCCATTCCAAGTACTCCGGTCGGAAAGCTTCGTCCAAAAAGTAGCGCATCAGCATCCCTATGCCAAAGCGTTTCGTATAGGTATGCTTGCTCCTCATCCACTTGCGAATGAACGGTAATAGTTCTTGCATATGCTTATTGAAGCAACGAGGCGATAATTGGTCGCACGTCGCCCAGTTATCCACATATGGCAGGAACTGCTCCAGATTAGCGATACAGGTGTTGAGATCTTTCTCTTCCGACAAGATGAACGCGTGCAGTTGGTTCTCGTCAAAATAGCGATGTAGCAAACTGTGCAAGAACTCTTGCGCAGCAGGAGTCTTGCAGATTTGCTTCGCCATTTTGCGTAAGTCCGGTGTCCGCACACCAATAACCGTCTCGCGTTTGACAGTCGGCAGCAACTTGCTTTGAAAGTCTGCGTATGCTTGGTCTTGTAAAGCAAAGAGTTTTGATATGATTCTATCTGTTTCCATTAACAAAACAACCAAGCATATAAACCTGCTCCGATGAGGCATGGTATCAAGCCGATAAGCATTCCCCAGCAGGATTGAATGAAATGGTATTTCTTCTGATGGTACGCGTCATCCATGTGTTCGGTGCCCGGTAAGCGGACTGACTTCATGTTAGCAAACAACACCCAGTCCAAGAAGAAACAATCATACCAATCGATGAATAGCCACATGCCGTAGCCGACACCAAGAGCCGACCAGAAATCATATGCGCCTGCCAGCCATACCACTAAAAGCAATAGAGCCAAAGCGATGATTATCGCCATGCCTTTCTTTAGGAGCACAGTCGGCGTGAAGAACTTCGATGGGATGCGTTCGTGCGTCTTGAAATATTCCTCTTGGATGTCTTCGGGATAGTCAGCTATCCACCACACCGGATTCTTCACCAGCGGAATGAGTATCATCGCCGTGAATGCTGCCGTCAGCACAATTGCTTCAATGAGGATTATTGTCCAGTTCATATTACCAAATATACGGGATTAAACGATAGCGCACACGTTGCTTGTATTCTTTGTAACCAGCAAGGTCGCGCTCCAAAACCTCTTCCTCATTGCGAATACGCTTGACGATAATAGGGATATAAAGTAGCATCAACGCGAATGACCATACCGAGTTGAGCACTAAGGGCATAGAGAGGAAAAGCAACAGCGTGGCCGAGTACATCGGATGGCGAACAATACCATACAAACCGGTATCTATCACCTGCTGGTTCTCTTGCACCTCTACCGTACGCGAAAGCCACACATTCTCGCGCATAACCTCTGCATAAAGCGCGTAGCCAAGCAGGAAAATACCAGCGGCTACGTATGTGGTCCAGTTGGGCATAAGAAGCCATCCAAAACGGAAGTTGAGTCCTGCCACAACAAACATAGCGATAAAGAGCAAACCACTTAATGCTACCACCCATTTCTGTTCCCCCTGTTCCTCTTTGGCACTTAGTCGTTTGCGCAGTAATTCCGGACTGCTAAACATGAGCCAGATACCAGCGATGAACATCGGCACAAACAGAATGCCGATAAAGAGCCACGCCTGCCAATAAGCGCATGTACCTGCCGGCAGGAAGAGTAATAGTCCGACGATAATCAGTCCAGCAAAGAACTTCGTCAAAGCTTGTATAAATAGTTTCGGTGTCATAATAGTTCTATTATTCGTTTGGCAACTTCATCGGGATGGTCGATAAGGAGTTGACCATGGTTCATTCCTTCGAAAATTTCTACATGTGCAGACGGGCATAGTTTCAACAAGTGCTCCACTTGCGGCTTGGCAACAAAGGCTTCTTTAGTGCCATACCAGAAGTGAATGTCTGCGCCGTGGATGGACTCCAAGCGGTTGGTATAGACAGACTTGTAACCATCCAATACTGCCTGACTGCGACCGGACGGATAGACTTTGCGCACCTCATCCAGCAGCACATCGAAATAGTGCGAATGGAACACCCATCGCCAGAAACCTGTCCAGTGGTAGCACGTCCACACGTTAAACGCCTGATAATACCGCAAAGGGTCAACACTCCATTTCGGTAGCGGCAATAGAGGTGCCGCATCCATGATGGTATGGTCAATCACAATCTCATTGCGCTCCATCATTCGGGAGAGAATCTTGCCGCCTAACGATAAACCATAAGCCACATCCAGGTGTTCGCTTAACTCGTTCTTTACATATTGGATAGCTTGCGCCGCTTGGTCGTCCACTGATGTAAAGCGTGACGGCTTGCCTATGAGAAAACCATCCACGCCTGCAGCAACGATATAGAACTTATCCTGCAACCGTTCTATGAGCGGTAGGAAGATCTCGTGCGACACACCCAAACCGGGCAGGAGTAGCAACGTTGGTTGGCCTTGTGTTCCGTAAATGTGAAAGTCCATAACTATTGTTGTTTCTTCAAACCAATAATAGCCAATACGGCTTCTATCAAACCAAAGGCGAAATAGGTATTACAGATGGCATTGAAGCCCCAAATCCACCATTCGAGACTAATCCAAAGCATGAGAATGATGCCACAGGCAAGGACTGCCGGTTGCGCCCAACGATGGCTCTTAAAAAGCAGATAAGCTGCTATGAATTGCGTTATGCCGTTGACTACCAACAACACAAAACTGGAAGGAATAAAGTTGCGGAAGAAAATATCCGGCCACGGCATCTTTGCACGTAGCAATTCCAGCATCAGATCCATGCCCCACATGACTCCTGTCGGGTCAATCCACATCATCATTGCACCCCAAACGGCACCGAGACCAATGAACAATGTCCAGAATTTTTCTATACCGATAATCGTTTTCATAGGTTTATCACTTAATTATATGCGGGTCATGTGATACCCCATCCGTTTGAGTTGCACGGCTACTCCATAGAGGTACAACTGATGCAGACAAGCAACATAGCCAAGAAATGCTTCCTTGGTGCCCGGTTCGATATCTTGATGCATCAAGGTATTATGCACCCTCGAAGCACACTCGCTAACGAGTTCTTCTGTCGCCGTAAAGTCCTTGGGCGAGAGTTTGAGAAAATCTCGGCGGATATACTCATCCATAGCATCGTAGCCGCGTTTGTCTCGCAGATAGACATACAGGTCGTCTTTCGCTGCATAGTACTGCCAATCGTCATCCCACATCTTCGCCAGCGCCATGCCGATATACATCATCCACCCGAGCGATGCGAGCGGATAATTCTGAAACTCACGCACTCCGTCAGGGATATACGCATTCGCTATCGCCTCCCATTTGCCCTCCACATCGGGGCACTCCGGCATACGTTCGTCTACTTCA
>ONGK01000022.1 GCA_900317345.1 uncultured Bacteroidales bacterium
GCGGAGAGTGAGGGATTCGAACCCCCGATACGACGTAATGCGTATACCGCATTTCGAGTGCGGCTCTTTCGACCACTCAGACAACTCTCCCTCGCGTTCGACAACAAGCTTGCTTCTGGAAAGCGGGTGCAAAATTACTGCTTTTTTTTGATATACGCAAATATTTTTGCGAAATTCATGCGTTTTCTCGTAAATTTACATCCTCTCCGGCATCTCGATACCGAGCAGACGCATTGCGCTCCGCAGTACTTTTGCTACATTGGCGGAAAGCAGCAGACGGAGTTCTTTCTTTTGTTCGTCCGGTTCGTTGAGGATGCTCAGGTCGTGGTAGAACGAATTGAAGTCGCACGCCAGCGCATATGCATAATTGCAGATAACCGCCGGTGAGAACTCATCGCCTGCCGTCCGTACAACACTCGGATATTCGCAGAGCCGCTGGATAAGCGCGAGTTCCTTGTTTTCAAGGCTGCTGGCATAGGCATTGGCACTGGCTCTTTCTCCGGCTTTGCGTAGCACACTTTGGATGCGCGCGTAGGTATATTGGATGAACGGACCGGTGTTACCGTTGAAATCAATCGACTCGGCGGGGTTGAAGAGCATGTTTTTGCGCGGGTCCACTTTTAGGATGAAGTATTTGAGAGCGCCTAATCCCACTTTGCGGGCTATCTCGTCCGCCTCCGCGGGGGTGATACCTTGCAGCGTGTTGACTTTATCCTTGCTAATCTCCTTGGCGTCCTCTACCATCTTATCCATCAGGTCGTCGGCGTCCACCACGGTTCCTTCGCGGCTCTTCATCTTTCCGTTTGGCAGTTCAACCATGCCGTAGGAGAAATGCACCAGTTCTTTGCCGAAGGGGAATCCGAGGCGGTCTAACAGAATGGACAGCACTTTGAAATGGTATTCCTGTTCGTTGCCTACCACATAGACCATCTTGTCGATGGGGTAGTCCTGGAAGCGCAACTTTGCGGTACCGATATCTTGTGTCATATACACCGATGTGCCGTCCGAGCGGAGCAGCAGTTTCTCGTCCAGGCCGTCTTTGGTCAAGTCTGCCCATACGGAACCGTCTTCACGGCGATAGAACTGGCCGGTCGCCAGACCTTTCTCCACCTCCGATTTGCCTTCGAGGTAGGTGTTGGATTCGTAGTAAATCTTGTCGAACGACACGCCCATGCGCTTGTAGGTCTCGTCGAAACCGGCGTACACCCATTCGTTCATCTTCGCCCACAGGCCGCGCACTTCGGGGTCGTTGGCTTCCCATTTACGAAGCATCTCTTGTGCTTCGAGCATGAGCGGTGCTTCGCGTTTGGCGGTCTCTTCGTCTTTGCCGGTCGCCATCAGTTCGGCTATCTGCTTCTTGTATTCCTTGTCAAAGCGGACGTAGTAGTCACCGATGAGATGGTCGCCTTTCTTGCCCGAACTCTCCGGTGTCTCGCCGTTGCCGTATTTGAGCCATGCGAGCATGGATTTGCAGATATGGATACCGCGGTCGTTGACGATGTTGGTCTTCACCACCTTCCATCCGTTCGCCTCTTGAATCTGTGCGATGGAATAGCCAAGCAGGTTATTGCGCACATGCCCAAGATGCAGTGGCTTGTTGGTGTTCGGCGACGAGTATTCCACCATCATCAGTTGGTTCCTTTCAGGCTGGCGGCCGTAATGGTCGTCAGCATCGATGGCAACAAGCTGTTTCACCCAGAATGCATCATCAATCACCAGGTTCAGAAACCCTTGCACGGCATTGAATCTGGCCACAAGCCCTTCGCTGTTGGCGCTCAGCCATTCGCCTATTTCGGCGGCCACTTGTGCCGGCGCTTTGCGAGCTGCCTTCACAAAGGGGAACACCACGAGGGTGATGTTGCCTTCGAACTCCGGACGGGTCTTCTGTAACTGGATTTGCGAATCCTCCGCTTCTAAGTCATACAGCGCCTTGACGGCCGACTTAGCAAGAAGAGATATTTGTTGTTCTAATGAATTCATAATCTGTCTTTATTCTTTGAGCGAAGCGGTCTATATCTTCGGATATTTTCTGAACCACGAGGAAATCTTAAGACGGATAACACCCAGCAATGCTTCGCTGAAAATGCCGCCGCTCATCTTACTGGTACCCAGCACGCGGTTCACAAAGATAATCGGCACTTCGATAATCTTGGCGCCGCACTTGGCTGCTGTGAACTTCATCTCTATCTGGAAGGCGTAGCCTTTGAATCGTATCTTGTCGAGTTCGATGGTCTCAAGTGTGTGGCGTTTGTAGGCTACGAATCCTGCCGTCGTGTCATGGATATCCACGCCCAGCACGAACCGCACATATTTGGATGCGAAATAACTCATCAGCACGCGTCCCATTGGCCAGTTAACTACGTTAACCCCCGTTACGTAACGGCTACCGATGGCGAGGTCTGCTCCCTGGTTGGCACATGCGTCGTACAGCTTGAGCAGGTCCTGCGGGTTATGGCTGAAGTCGGCATCCATCTCGAATATATAATCGGCTTTATGCTCTATAGCCCATTTGAAGCCGGCGATATACGCGGTGCCGAGACCTTGCTTGCCCGAACGCTCCACCAGATGAACACGGCCTGTGAATTTGCCGTCCATCAGACCCTTAACGATGGCCGCTGTGCCGTCCGGCGAACCGTCGTCGATGACCAGCACATTGAATTCTATCGGCAGGTCCATCACCGCCGTGATAATCGCTTCGATGTTCTCCTTCTCGTTGTACGTCGGGATAATTACAAGTCTATCCATGTAAGTATAAGTTATGAATTAACAATTACGAATTCTCTTCAATCATATGGTCGTTGAGTTCGTATATCGGGCTTGGCGAAGTCCTTTCTAACGCTTTTAGGAATATATCTTTGCCCGGTTCTATCTCTATCTCTTCCAGGTAGGAGCGCACGGTGTCGTACGCCACTTCCGGGTCGTTGTTCTCCAGCGACAGGTGGCACAGCCATACGTTGCGCAACTCCGGATGCCAGTTCCGCTCCAGCAGCTCGCCGCAGGTGTCATTGCTCTGATGTCCGCGCGGGCTGAGAATACGCTCTTTCAGATACGTCGGGTAGGGACCGTTCAGCAGCATATGCTCATCGTGGTTGGCCTCGATGACCAAGTGGTTGGCTGTGCGGATATAGGCCTCCATCTCCTCGTTCACGCTACCGCAATCAGTCATCAGAACGAAGCGCTGACCCATGTAGTCGATGCAGTATCCCAGACAATCAGTTGAGTCATGCTCGATGCCGAACGTGTTGATGGTCATGCCGAATAGCTCCCATTCCTCGCCTTTCGCAAAATAGCGCCGGCTGGTGCGCAGTTTCTCACGAACACCATAGTTATGGTCGATGCCCTCGTGAATCTCCGGCGTGCTGTATATAGGCAGTTTCACGCGCTCGCCAAGCGTACCTACGGCGCGGATATGATCCGCATGGTCATGCGTAATCAGCACACCCATGATATTGCGGAAATCCAAATCCATCTCGCGCAGACACTTCTGTATCTGTCGCGCAGAGATGCCCGCGTCAATGAGAATTCCCCGTTGACGAGTGCCTAAATAGTAGCAGTTTCCGCTACTTCCGCTGGCAAAGCACCTGAATATGAGTCCGTTTTCCGCCATAATAACAATTCAGCCTGCAAAGGTACAACAATTTTTGCACATATGCAAGTTTTTTTCATTTTTTTCTTGCATATATCAAAAAAAAGTACTACCTTTGCATTCAGTTTTGAAATGTTTTTGGTAATATGAACAGCGTAGAAAAACGACCTTTCCGGGAAATTTGGCGGGATTACTGGCCTGAAGTGCTCTTCGGCTTTGTCCTCGCGCTTGTGGTCGTCACGAGCACCTGGTTCTCGCAGTTCATTCCCGATAAACTCTTTGATGATGTAATCACCCCGGCGATGATGGTGGCTACTGTCACGGTGGCCTTCTTTGGCGCGGCGGTGGTCTTCATCCATTCCCATGGATATAAGACGCGCATCCTATGGGGGGTCGCCCTCGTCGTATGGGGACTTAGTGATTTCATCTATCTTATTGGTAGTATCGTGGCGCCGGCGCAAGTGATGGATATGTCGGCGGAGCAGCTGACGATGTACGAAGTGCTGCTGGGCAACCTGCTGGGATGGGTGTTGACGCTCTATCCTACGGAGACGCTACGGCCCGGATGGCTGAACTGGAAAGTGGTGCTCTGGCAGCTAATCCCCCTGTGCGCTTTGGTCGCGTTGGATTATTTCCTGCCGTACAATCTCATGCCGATTGTGGCTCTGTATCCTTATCTCCTCTTAGCGATGGTCCTCTCGCATATACGCGCATATAGAATATGGTGTGAGGAGAACTACTCGTCCATGGATGACATCTCCGTGGAATGGATTATCCGCTATTGTATCATGTTTTTCATCATTGGTGCCAATTATATCTACATACTCTCCGGCCACGGCCACGCGCGTGGGTTCACGCAACAGTGGTTTGTCGTCTTCATGCTGGCGTATAGCACCGAGCAAATCCTCTACCGCAAAAACCCGTGGGCCAATATCGCCGACCAGGCTGACGCGGTCGCCAAGGATGAACAGGTTCCAAATGGTGAGCAACAGAACGAAGATAACAGCCTCATTCTCAGGAGATGGATGCTGGAGAAGAAGCCGTACCTTAGTCCGGACTTCAACCTCATGGACCTGCAGGCCGTTCTGCCGATGAACCGAACATATCTCTCGCAGCTCATACACGCCGAGTATGATTGTTCGTTCTACCAGTTCGTCACACGCTATCGAATTGAGGAAGCACAGCGGCTCATGCGTGAGAATCCTGATATGAAAGTCACTGATATTGCGGCGCGTTCAGGCTTCTCTTCGCCGGGTATGTTCTCGCGTATCTTCCTGCGCGAAACGGGCTTCAGTCCCAAGGAATGGGCGCTAAAGCACAACAAAAAATAATCCCTTACCGCATGACTTTCGTCATTCCGACGTAGGCCAGCAGAATAAGGTTCATCATTAGGGCGTAGATTATCGCCGGAATAGCTATCACTTCATTGTTGAAGATAAGCGGACTGCAGGCAATCGTGATTGCCTGCGCTGCGTTTTGCATGCTTCCAAACACGAACTATTGACGAACTATTGACGAACTATTGACGAATTATTAACGAACTATTAACGAATTATTCCTATGGTCACACTATTGTCTCAGGATATCCTCACTATAGGCACATTTCTGTTTGTTATTTTCACATATGCGAAAACAGAGTAAAAGCGTCCTTCGAGGCGCTTTTTTTGTGTGTGAATAAAAAAAATGCTCAAAAACTTGCGTATGTCAAAAAAAAGCAGTAAATTTGCACGCTATTTTTTGAGTACTATGCGCGCGCTCGTGATTACAATAGGACTTTTGCTGCTGGCGGTGGGGCTGCTCAGTGTGGGGGTGATACTCCGCAAGGACCACTCGTTCCGCTCACAGCACATACACCAGAATGAACGAATGAAACGCGATAAGATTCATTGCGCCACCTCGCTTGACAAAGAAGCGGAGAGCAAAGCAAAGCGAAAAATTAATGTAAAACAATTATAAAGTATGAACAAGATTAGTATTATCGTTGAGTCGATTTTGGCAGCAGCAGTTGTTGCCCTGTTTATTCTCTTTTTTACGTTCAACCCCTGGGCTAAAAAGCCGGCGAACCATGAAGTGGAGGCGGCTGGTGAGTTGCTGCCTATTGCGGTGGTGAACACGGATTCCATCTTGACGCACTACACCCTCGCCGTAGAGGCATCGGACAAACTGCAATCGCAGTACGAGGAGTCCATGGTGAAACTGGACACGAAGGCGAAAGCGTTCCAGAAGGAGTACGAGACCTTCCAGAAAGACGTTCTGGACTTCCAGCGCAAAGTGGAAGCAAATGCGTTCTTGAGCCGTGAGCGCGCAGAGAGCGAGCAGGCCAAACTGCAGAAGAAAGAGCAGCAACTGATGGCTAAGCAGCAGGACCTGGAGAACCTGCGTCAGAAACTAAGTGCGGACTTCATGAACGAGCAGGCTGCCCTCACACAGCAGTTGCAGGACTCCGTGCAGGCATACCTGCGCGAGTACAACGCCGACGGACATATCCATATCATCCTCAATGATGCCGTGTTGATGAACAAAGTAGCCGGCTATGACATCACCGATGAGGTAATCGAGGCGCTTAACGCACGCTACAAGAAATAAGCCCGCTTCGCGCAAAGAAGAAAGCACAGGTGAACATTAAGCGAGACATATTTATCCTGATTCTTGGCTCCTTATTCTTTATTCCGAGCCGTGCTCAGCGCATCCCGCAGGCTATCGAATACACGGAGATATATGATTTCCTGGAGGAACTGACGACGGACGGCGTGATACGGTCGAATGCGGCGGTTAAGCCGTACACTCGCGATTATATCGCCCGTCTGCTCGTCGAGGCGCAGAGTAAGGATACCTTGCTTAATCAACGTCAACGCGACGACTTGTATTTCTATCTTCAAGACTACGCGCTGGAGTGCGATGCACTGCCCGTTTATAAGAGTTACGGACACAAGCACGTGACGCAGTGGATTACGAACGTGTCGAACCTCTCGCTGGCGGACCCGAGTCTGCATATCTTGACCAAAGACAAGATTTTCAAAATGCGTATTCGTCCGATATTGGGCATGGACCTTAGTTATAACACGAACGGCCTGCTTATCCACCGCTGGTTCGGCGCGGAGATACAGATGGACATCGCCAAGCACCTGTCCATATGGGGTTCGCTGCGCGATAACAGCTGGAGCGGGCAGGGTATCAATGACTCGAAGATAGCCCGTCCGACATACCTGCAGGACCGTCCCGGCATGGAGTACAAAGAGGCGAACTACGGCGGTGATTTCTCGGACTCGCGCGGCGGTATCTCGCTCTATACATGGTGGGGTAGTATCGGCGTACAGCGCGAGCGTATCCAATGGGGTGACGCGCGCTACTGCTCGAATATCCTCTCTGCCCATAACCCCGCTGTGCCGATGATCACGCTGCAGCTAACGCCTTGTAAGTGGTTCCAGTTCGACTACTATCACGCATGGCTCATCAGTAATGTGCTCGACTCGACCTATTACTACTCGGAATACGAGCGTTCAGGCGTGCTCGAGCGGCGTTACCGTCCTGCTAATAAGTTCATGGCGGCGAATATGCTGACGTTCATGCCGTGCAAATACATCCAGTTCTCGGTGGGTAACTCCATCGTCTATGCCGAGCGCACGGTGCAAGCGGCGTATTTCATTCCGATAGCGTTCTTCAAATCGCTCGACCACCTGTTGACCAAAGGTCTGGCGACGCAGAACCAGAACTCGCAGATGTACGCTTCGCTCTCTATTCGGCCGACAGACCATTTGCGCATATACGGCTCTTTCTACCTCGATGATTTTAAGTTTGCGCGCCTCAAGCCCTCGAACCCGCAACACAATCCATTCTCGTATGTGGTGGGCTTCGACTGGAGCGGATGGCCGGTAAAGGGCCTGGCGCTGAGAGGCGAGTTCATGCGAACCAATATTGCATGCTACACCCATTCGATAGCGCTGCTGGATTATACCTCGAATAGCTATAATATGGGTCATTACATGGGCGATAATTCGCAGAGCATCTTCGTGCAACTGGCATACCGGCCGACGCGAAGCCTGCGAATAACGCTCGATTATACCAATAATACCAAATACACCGCGTACGATTATATACGTGGAGACATTGATTACATCATTTCGCAGAAACCATTCGACGAAGTGATTTGGCGGAATGACATCGTCCAACTGAAGGCGATATATGAGGTGTTCAACAACTGCTATGCCCATCTGGATTTCGCGTACAATCATGCGCGTGCCACGACGGACGAATACCTCAACCGATACTCGCCCGTCTATCTGCAAGGCAGGAAATTTACCTTCACCTGCGGCCTGAGTTTCGGGTTTTGATAGATAGACCGCAGTTAAGCTGCTCAAAGTAGAAAGACCGCTTCGCTCAAAGTAGAAAGCAATTTGAATGTTATGATACATAATTTTAGAGAATTGGTTGTTTGGCAGAAGTCAATGGAATTGACTAAACAAATATATGCGCATACAAAAACATTTCCTTCTTATGAGTTGTATGGCTTGGCTTCCCAAATTCAAAGAGCAGCAGTTTCCATTCCAACGAATATTGCGGAAGGAGCAGGTCGTTCTACAAACAAAGATTTATGTCATTTTTTAGGATACTCATTAGGTTCGGCATACGAAGTGGAGACAGAACTAAGTTTGGCAAATGAGTTTGGATATATCGGAGCTGATGTTTACGAAGATTTGCATCAACAACTTATAGAGGTCCAGAAAATGTTATACGGATTAATAAGTAAACACCAAAATATTAATGATGGAGAGTAGGAGGCTTTGAGTAGCCCTTGGCTACGGTCTTTCTACTTTCTACTTTTTACTAAGTATGAAAAAAGAAATTCAATTCTCCCTTGTCTACCGCGACATGTGGCAGAGTAGCGGACGGTATGTGCCGCGTAAAGACCAACTGGCTCGCGTGGCACCCGTCATCATCGACATGGGCTGTTTTGATCGTGTGGAGACCAACGGCGGCGCTTCGGAACAGGTGAACCTGCTCTACGGCGAGAACCCGAACCATGCGGTGCGTACGTTCTGCAAACCCTTCAACGAGGCGGGTATCAAGACCCACATGCTCGACCGCGGTCTGAACGCGTTGCGCATGAACCCCGTGCCGGCAGATGTGCGCCAGTTGATGTACAAAGTGAAGCACGCACAGGGAACCGACATCACCCGTATCTTCTGTGGTCTGAACGACCCGCGTAACATCATCCCGTCCATCAAATGGGCGAAAGAGGCAGGCATGACAGCGCAGGCAACCATGTGTATCACCTATTCGAAAGTACACAATGCCGAGTATTATATCAACCTCGCTGAGCAACTCATCGCCGGTGGAGCGCAAGAGATATGCCTCAAGGATATGGCAGGTATTGGCCGTCCGCATATGTTGGGCGTCATCGTGGCTGCTATCAAAGAGAAGCACCCCGATATCATCATCCAATACCACGGACATACAGGTCCCGGTTTCTCGGTGGCTTCTATGCTCGAAGTAGCCAAAGCCGGCGGCGACGTGCTGGATGTAGCGATGGAACCGCTCAGTTGGGGAAAGGTCCATCCGGATGTTATCACCATCCAGGCAATGCTCAAAGATGCCGGCTTCCTCGTGAAGGATATCAATATGAAGGCGTATATGGAGGCACGCAGTCTGACGCAGGAGTTCATCGATGACTTCCTGGGCTACTGGATAGACCCGAAGAACGCGCTGATGACGTCTCTGCTCGTCGGTTGCGGTCTGCCCGGTGGAATGATGGGTTCGCTCATGGCGGACCTCAAAGGCATGCACGCCGCTATCAACGCTAACCTCAAGAAGAAAGGCGAGAAAGAACTCTCCGAAGACGAACTGCTCGTGCAGCTCTTCGATGAGGTGCAGCGTATATGGCCTATGCTTGGTACACCGTGTCTCGTGACGCCGTTCAGCCAGTATGTGAAGAACGCCGCGCTGATGAACCTCTTCAGCCGCTCGATGGGCGAGAAAGACTTCACACGTATGGACCCTGCTATGTGGGGCATGATTCTCGGAAAGTCCGGCAAACTGCCCGGCGAACTGGCTCCGGAAATCATCGAACTCGCCAAAGAGAAAGGATTCGAGTTCTACACCGACGACCCGCAGAAACTCTATCCGAACGTGCTGCCGCAGTATATCAAGGAGATGAAAGAACTGGGTTGGGATAGAGGTCCGGACGATGAAGAGTTGTTTGAGTTCGCTATGCACGACAAGCAGTACCGCGAGTACAAGTCCGGTCTGGCGAAAGAGCAGTTCAACAAAGACCTCGTGGAGCGTATGCTCAAAGCCGGAAAACCCGTACCGGAGAACCTGCAGCAATATTTGCCGGCCGCTCCGGCCGCTCCTGCAGCTCCTGCCGCCAATGCCAATAACGATGCCGCTGCCGTGGCTTACGCTTTGTATTTGGCAGGCAAGAAACCCAAAGAGGGTATCATCACCCTCCCGCGTGTCAAACCCACCGCATGGAATCATAAACATTATACACTTAAATAGACCGCTTCGCTAAAAGTAGAAAGATCGCTACGCTAAAAGAAAAAAGACTAAACGGCTTCGACCATACAAAACATTTAAGTCCATTGTCTTTATTCCTTTAGTGAGCAAAGTGAACGATCCTTAATCAACAAAAATATGAAGAAGTATAATTTTAATGCAGGACCGAGTATCCTGCCGCAAGAAGTAATCAAACAAACCGCAGAGGCGGTACTCGATTTTCAAGGTGAAGGCCTTTCTATCCTGGAAATCAGCCACCGCGCGAAGTATTTCCAACCCGTCATGGACGAAGCCGAGGCACTGGTAAAAGAATTACTCAACGTGCCGGAAGGTTACCGCGTGCTATTCCTCGGAGGCGGCGCAAGCCTGCAGTTCTGCATGGTGCCGTTTAACATGCTGGAGAAGAAAGCTGCCTACCTCAATACAGGTGTGTGGAGCAAGAAAGCGCTGAAAGAAGCCAAAGGATTCGGCGAAGCGGCAGAAGTGGCTGCTTCTACAGACTCAATCCCGACGGACTACGAGATTCCGCAAGATGCCGATTATTTCCATATCACCACCAACAATACCATCTTCGGTACCGAAATCAACGATGCCAAGCTGGCAGAGATATACCGCAAAAAAGGCAATGTGCCTTTGGTAGCCGATATGAGTTCGGATATCCTGAGCCGCCCGATTGACGTAAGCCAGTATGACATCATCTACGGCGGTGCGCAGAAAAACCTTGCGCCGGCCGGTGTAACCTTCGTCATCATCAAAGAGAGCTGTCTGGGCAAGGTGAGCCGTTATATCCCGACGATGCTGAATTATCAGACGCATATTGAGAACGGCTCGATGTTCAATACGCCTCCTGTACTGCCCGTTTATACGGCTGTCCTCACGCTCCGTTGGCTCAAAGCGCATGGTGGTGTGAAATGGATTGAGGAGCGCAACAAAGCCAAAGCCGAGTTGCTCTATAACTGCCTCGATAACTCCAAACTCTTCATGCCGACCATCAGTAAGAAAGAGGACCGCAGCCGCATGAATATCTGCTTCGTCTTCAAACCCGGCTATGAGGACTTGCAGGACGACTTCTTCAAGTTCGCTACGGCCAAAGGCATGGTGGGCATCAAGGGCCACCGTCTCGTGGGCGGCTTCCGTGCTTCCTGCTACAACGCGATGGACCTCGAAGGCGTACAAGCACTCGTGGATTGCATTCACGAATACGAGAAGTTACATTAAATCTTAATAATCGTACACTTTTGGACGTGATTTTAGTTACGGACTAATATCGGAGTAATGTCGGAGGCGAGTCGGACTTAAGTCGGAGGCAACCTAAAAGCTCCAAATCTTAATAATCGTACATTTATGAAAGTATTAGTAGCAACAGAAAAGCCTTTTGCGAAAGTGGCCGTGGATGGCATTCGCGAAGTGGTGGAGGGCGCAGGATATGAACTCGCGCTGCTCGAGAAATATACGGACAAACAAGCTTTATTGGACGCAGTGGCTGATGCAGACGCACTCATCATCCGCTCGGATATCGTCGATGCAGCCGTACTTGACGCTGCAAAGCAGTTGAAGATCGTGGTTCGCGCCGGTGCAGGCTATGATAACATCGACCTCGATGCGGCAACCGCGCACAAGGTGGTGGCGATGAACACTCCCGGCCAGAACAGCAATGCCGTGGCAGAGCTGGCGCTGGGTCTGATGGTCTACGCCGTGCGTAATCTCTATAACGGCACCAGCGGCACGGAGCTCAAAGGTAAGAAACTCGGTATTCATGCTTTCGGCAACGTGGGTCGAAACGTGGCGCGTATCGCGCAAGGCTTTGGCATGGAGGTATATGCATATGATGCCTATTGCCCGGACGAGGCCATGACGGCGGCTAATGTGAAACCGCTGCATAGCGCTGAGGAACTGTATAAGACCTGTGACATCGTTTCGCTTCATATCCCGGCTACGGCTGAGACAAAGAATAGCATCAACCACGACCTTGTGAACCTCATGCCGAAAGGCGGCGTGCTGGTCAATACGGCCCGCAAGGAAGTGATTGATGAGGAAGGTCTGATAACCCTGCTGCAAGAGCGTCCGGACCTGAAGTACATGACGGATATCATGCCGGTAGCGGACGCGAAGTTCCGTACGTTGTTTGAAGGACGCTACTTCGCCACTCCGAAGAAAATGGGAGCACAGACCGCTGAGGCAAATATCAATGCAGGCATCGCGGCCGCGAAACAGATCGTGGACTTCATCCAAAACGGCAACACCCGTTTCCAAGTGAATAAATGACGAAAAGACTAATTTTCATAATGACACTTCTTCTGGCTCTTCCTCTGGGAAGGGCCGGAAGCGGCTGTCTCTGGGCGTTGCCTATTGAGTGCACCGGCGCTACGCAGATAGTAAACGGAAATGACACGCTTTTCATTTTTAACGGCCCGATAGATATAAGATCCAAATGGGGAGAGGTCGATTGGTACAATATTGAGACCGGAGAGGTCGAGACGAATATTGAAACCCAGTATAATTTGGATGAAGGAGGGTATTATATCAAAAAAGGCAGCATGACTTCTGCGCCCTTTTATGTCTTCCATTACACCGAGCCGGAAATCCAATCGCTAACGGTCGTGCCGGATTGCGATGCGACAATCCTGCTGCTTGAGGGGGATACCAAACCGTTCCGTTATGTGCGTCCGGACCAGACAGCGGTTAGTTGTGCGCGCGCGTGCTCTATAAACTATAATGCCTTGGCATGGGATACAGAGGCATGGGCGGACTCGGCGGTGCAGGTGGAGAGTATTCTCCAAAGCCGGTATAGCCTGCCTGCCATGTATGGCGCTACGCCCATCACTCTATGCTACGATGCAGCTATCCGTTCGGCCTTCAATTTAGACTCCGCGTGCTTCGAAATCGTACTGACGGAGGATATGGTGCAGGCCGTGAAGCATGAGTTAACCAGTCTGGCCACAACGCGTGGCGAAGAGGGCGAGAAGACCAACGAACGAAACCGACCGACCAGCCAAAAACTCATCGCCGGAAATACATACAGCGGACCGCTCGAGGTGGCTTTCTATTCGAATCCGACTCCCGCTGCGCAGTTCTACAGTTGGAGCATCTATAAATCGACCGACCGCATAGTAACTCGCAGTGACAAAGATATCCGCTATTCGTTCCTCGAACCCGGCACATACAGAGTGGTGTGTTATGTAAGCAATGATTACTGTACCTCAGATTCAACCGAGATGTCGGTAACGGTCGCAGAATCGTATCTCGCTGTGCCTAATGTGTTTACGCCAAACGGCGATGGCAAGAACGATGAGTTCCGTGTGGCATATAGGTCTCTGCGTGAGTTCCATATATGGGTGTATAACCGGTGGGGCAAACTGATTTATGAGTCCACCGATCCTGCCAGAGGATGGGATGGCACGATTAACGGCAAACCGGCCGCAGTAGGTGCGTACTTCTATGTGATACGCGCGCTGGGTACGGATGCACCGAAGAATGCGGCCTACATCGGTCTCAAAGCTACGTACACCAAGATGAAACTGAATGGCGACAAAGCCATCAATGGTGTATACCAACTTTCAGGAGATATTAATTTATTACGATAATATGAGAAAACAGATTTTAACTATGGCATTAGCCACTACCGTTATGGCAGCAACAGCTGCTACCAACCCGTTCTTTGACTACAAGAACTGGAAGACGCCGCACGGCACGTATCCCTTCAATGAGATTCATGCTGAGCATTACATGCCGGCCTTTGAGGAGGCGATGAAACGCGGCTTGCAGGACATAGACAATATCGTCAACAATCCTGCTGCACCTACTTTTGCAAATACTATCGAGGCATATGAGGCATCCGGAGAGATGCTCTCCATCGTGGCAGGTTGTTTCTATAACTTGGCGCACTCGGAGACGAACGACACCATCCAGCAGATTGAGATGGAGCTGAGTCCGAAGATGTCGGAGTATTCATCTTCCATCCGCTTGAATGAGGGTCTGTTCAAGCGTATCAAAGCGGTCTATGAGCAGCGCGACAAACTCAAACTGAATAAGGCGCAGTATAAACTGCTTGAGGATATCTATGAGAGTTTTGCCAATAATGGCGCGAACCTCAATCCGGAGGACAAGGAGAAATACCGCCAGATGACAGCCAAACTGAGCCAGCTGACCCTTCAGTACGGCCAGAATGTGCTCAAGGCAACGAACGCATGGACGATGCTCATCACCGATGAGGCACAGTTGGCAGGTCTGAATGATGATGTCAAAAGTATGCTTCGCGGCAATGCGGAGAAGAAAGGGCTGGAAGGCTGGTTGCTCGACCTCAAGCCGACGACGTATATTCCGGTTATGGAAGATCTCGACAACCGTGACATCCGCCGTGAGCTCTATACCGCGCGTAACGCACGATGCATCGGCGGCGAGTTCGACAATACCGGCATCATCGTCGAGATTGTCAACACCCGTCTGGCGCTCGCTAATCTCTTCGATAAGAAGAACTATGCCGACAAATCGCTCTACAAAACCATGGCTGAGACGCCGGAGAACGTATACAAGTTGCTGGACCAGCTACGCGATGCGTATATGCCGGCCGCCCGTGCGGAAGTGAAAGAAGTGGAGGACTACGCGCATGCGCATGGCTTATACGCCGCTCATATCCAGCCCTGGGATTTCAGTTACTATAGCAAGAAACTCAAACAGGAGAAATATGCTATTTCAGACGATGACTTGCGTCCGTATTTTGAGCTGGAGAGTGTGAAGCAAGGTGTATTCGGTTTGGCTAAGCGCCTGTATGGTGTCACGTTCAAAGAGAACAAGAATATTCAGGTCTATAACCCGGAGGTGACGGCATATGAGGTGTTTGATGAGAAAGGCAAGTTCCTTGCGGTCTATTATGCTGACTTCCATCCGCGGGATGGTAAGAGCGGAGGCGCATGGATGAACGACTTCCAACCCCAGTATATCAAGGGGAAGAAGGACCATCGTCCGCATATCGTCAATGTGATGAACTTCACCCGTCCGACGGCTGACAAACCGGCGCTGTTCACATACGACGAGGTGCGTACCTTCCTGCATGAGTTCGGTCACGGCCTCCATGGTATGCTCACACGCTGCCAATATAGCGCCCAGAGCGGAACTAACGTACCTCGTGACTTTGTGGAGTTGCCAAGCCAGTTCAATGAGAACTTCATCGACGAGAAAGAGTTCCTCGATACTTTCGCCAAGCATTACAAGACAGGTGAGGCTCTGCCGCAAGAACTGTTAGATAAGATGCATGCCAGCCAGACTTTCCTCGCTGCATATGCTTGTGTGCGCCAGCTCAGTTTCGGCTATCTCGATATGGCATGGCATAGCCTTGAGAAACCGTTTGAGGTGAATCCGGCTCTCGGTACTGTGGAGTCTGTAACGCGCTTCAGCGATGCAGCGATGGAGCAGGTAAAAGTGCTGCCTACGGTACCGGGTACACAGATGTGTGGCGCGTTTACGCATATTTTCTCCGGAGGCTACGCTGCCGGCTATTATAGCTATAAGTGGTCCGAGCTGCTGGACGCAGATGCGTTCTCGGTATTCAAAGAGGCACAAAAAAAGAACGGCTCTATCTTCGATAAGAAAGCCGCTAAACGCTTCCGTGAGAATATCCTGGAGAAGGGCGGAACGGAAAAAGCAATGGATCTCTACAAGCGTTTCCGTGGTGGCGAACCGACCATCAATGCCCTGCTGGAGCGCGACGGCATCAAAGCACGGGAGATAAAATAATGAAAGACTTCTTTTTCTTAGGTATAGGAGGCATCGGTATGAGTGCGTTGGCACGCTATTTCCACCACCAAGGAAATCGCGTGTCGGGCTACGATCGTACGCCTTCGCCTTTGACGAAGGAACTGGAGCAAGAAGGCATCACTATCAGCTATCAGGATACGGTTGAGTCGCTCAATGGCCTGGGATTGGACCGTGAGAATACGCTTGCCGTACGCACGCCGGCAGTGCCTGACGATAGCGTCATCTATACTTATCTGCGCGAGCAGGGCTTTGACATCCGCAAACGCGCGGAGGTCTTGGGATTGGTGACGCGCCAACTGAAAGCACTCTGCGTGGCCGGTACGCACGGTAAGACAACCACGAGCACGATGCTGGCACATCTGATGAGCCCTGTCAATGCATTCCTGGGTGGCATCAGCATGAATTACGGCACAAATCTGCTCTTGGATAAGCGGAGTGAGTATGTGGTGGTAGAGGCGGATGAATACGACCGCTCGTTCCACCATCTGACGCCCTATATGTCGGTTGTGACGGCCGTAGATGCCGACCATCTGGATATTTACGGCACGCCGGAGGCATATAGAGAGGCCTTTGCCCATTATACGAGCCTCATCAGCGGAGCGCTGGTGATGAAGCAGGGCATCGAGTTAGTGCCGCGTTTGCAACCCGGTGTTAAATGCTACACCTACAATGCCAACGCCAATGCCAACGCCGACTTCTATGCGGACAACATCCGCATTGCGGACGGACAGATTTGCTTTGACTTCCATACGCCGGGCGAGACCATTGCAGATATGCTGCTTGGTGTACCGGTATGGGTGAATATCGAGAATGCAGTGGCCGCCATGAGTGTAGCGTGGTTGAATGGCGTGAAGGCTGAGCAGCTGCGAGAGCGGCTGGCTTCGTTCAAAGGTGTGCAGAGGCGGTTTAACATCCATGTGAATACGCCTAAGGTGGCATACATCGATGACTACGCGCACCATCCGGAGGAAATGGCTACCGCGATTGATTCAATCCGTAAGCTATTTCCGGAGCGCAAGTTAATCGGTGTGTTCCAACCGCATCTATACACGCGTACCCGTGATTTCGCAAAGGATTTCACGCGTGTGCTCGCAACGCTGGATGAAACAATTCTGCTACCTATTTATCCGGCACGCGAACTGCCGATACCCGGTGTGACGAGTGAGATGCTGGGCGGCAGAGTAGTGGAGAAGAAGGACCTGATTGCAGAACTGAAAAAACGGATTGCCGAAAGCCGGCAGCCGGTAGTGGTGCTCACTATCGGAGCCGGGGATATAGACCGCCTCGTGCCGCAGGTGGCGCAAGCCCTGACAGATTGAAGATATGAGTAAAGCCCGTTTCATATGGAGCATCATTGGCGTCATGCTGACGGCCGCTTTGTTGCTGGCAGCAGTGATGTGGGGCTATCGAATGCGTCCGACGGATGGCGTATGTGCCTCGATGGCGTTCATTATTGAGGATCGCGCAGAGCGGCTCTATGTGACGGAGGGCGAGCTGACGAGCCTGCTGCAGGCGGAGGGACTCTATCCCGTCGGCAGGAAGTTGGATATCGTATCGCTGCATCGTATCGAAAAAACGATTGCTGCTCATCCTATGGTTCGGACGGCTGAGTGCTATCTCACGCCGCGTAACGAAATCAAAGTGCGGCTGACGCAACGCATACCGCTCCTACGCGTCCAGACGCCGGGCGATGCGTATTTTATCGATACAGACCGCCGCGTGATGCCTGTGCGGGCCGCCGTGCGGGATAGCGTGCTCTTAGCCACAGGTGCTGTGGGCGTGCAGATGGCGTCCGGACCATTGGCTGACTTTGCCCAATGGCTGCGCAACAACCCCTTCTGGCATCAGCGCGTGCACCATGTGCGCGTCGAATCGCCCCAGATGGTATATATCTATCAGAAAGGCAATAACCCGCGTGTCGTGATGGGCAATATGCACGACTACGGGAAGAAACTGGCGAAACTGCGTGTGTTTATGGAGAACGGCGCAGAGGCTGCCAAGGATAAGAATTATACCGAATTGGACCTGCGCTTTAAAGGGCAGGTGATTGGAAGAAACTAAACTTTAACTACAAATAGTATGGCAAGAAAACGACCCCAAATGGCAGATTCGCTTCCCCTCGTGGCTATTGACCTCGGGAGCGATAGTGTGCGGGCAATGGCCGCCAGACGGATAGCGCCGGATTTATTCCAGATACTCGGAGTGGAGGAGCGTCCGCAGAAATTCGGCAATGTATGCGTTGAGCAAGGTATTGTTACGCAATCGAGTAATGCCGGCTATGTGATTGCAGAGGTGCTCAAGCTGCTGGCTAACCGCATTGGCGTAGATGAACTGCCGACGGCATTCCTGCCCATCGGCGGGCACTCCATGCAGATAGTGGCTGTGTATTCGCGTCGCGATCAGGCGCGTAAGAAAGAAATTAGCCAGGAACTGCTGGATGATATGGAGCGCGAGTGCAAGCAAAAGATAGAGTTGCGTAACCCCGATGTCGCGGTTCTGGGACTTGTGCCGAGTTACTTCAAACTCGACGGAGTGGAGCAGGATGAACTGCCCACGGAGGACCAGCGTGCGGCATTGGTCGAGGCGCATTATACGGCTTTCTGCGGACGCAAAATAATGGATACCCAATTGCAGAAATCCTTTTCACAGGCTGGCCGGAGTATAGAGTGCGTTTTCGTGCGGCCCGAGGCCTTGCTTTCGGCGTTTGCTACGTGCGACGGCAACTATATTCTGATGAACGGATGCGCAGTGCTCGATATGGGCGCCCAGACGACGACGCTAACCGTATACAAGGGCGGGCAATATCTGCTGAACAAGGTAGTGCCGAAAGGCGGCTATCATATCACGCGTATGCTCGAGCAGCAGGGCATGAATTTTGCTACGGCGGAAGTGCTGAAGAAGAAATACGGTTGCGCCTCACCGGCCTATGTGACGAAGGATGTCCGTTTCCGCGTTCCGACTTCTCCCGAGGCGGGCGGCGATTTGGTCATTGCGGCCAAAGAGTTGGCGGAGGCTATTGAGTTGAAGTTGCAAGAGATTCTTTCTCCGCTCTTGGATGAGTTGCAGAAAGTTGAGAGCCGTATATCCACGCTCTATATAACCGGCGGCGGCAGCATGATGCAAGGCATGGCGGAGTATATACAGAGCAAGACGTCCGTGCGGGTGCAGTATGGCGCCCACAACCTGCTTTTGCATCGCGATACGGATGAGAAATACCTTTCTCCGCAATATACATCGCTGGTCGGAACCATCCTGCTTGGACAGGATTACCGCGACAGCCACAAGAATAAATTGGTGCAGCAGCCTAATTTCTTTGAGCGCATGAAGGAGAGTACGCTCGATATGTTCATTGACCAAAATTAAAACAGAATAGATATGGATGAAGATTTAATCACTCTGCCTTTGGAAGGCTTGACAGAGGATAGTATTATTAAAGTAATCGGAGTCGGTGGCGGCGGTTGCAATGCCGTGAATTATATGCATCGCCAAGGACTGAAAGATGTCTCGTTCCTGGTGTGTAACACGGACCGCCAGGTGCTCGTCAAATCATCAGTGCCCAGTAAGTTGCAGCTCGGCCCTGGTCTTGGCGCAGGTGGCGATCCTGAGACCGCGCGTCAGTATGCCGAGGAGAGCCGTGATCATATTCGCGAGGCCCTCAATGATGGTACGCAGATGTTGTTCATCACGGCCGGAATGGGCGGTGGTACAGGAACGGGCGCTTCGTCTGTAGTGGCGGAAGTGGCGCAAGAAATGGGTATCCTAACCGTTGGTATCGTCACCATTCCGTTTGCCTTCGAAGGAAAGAAAAAGATTGAGAAAGCCATGACGGGTGTAGCTCGCCTGGCTAAGCATGTTGATGCACTGCTCATCATCAATAACGAGAAGCTCAAGCAGATTTATCCGGAGCTCAACTTGCTCAATGCCTTCAGCAAATCGGATGACGTAGTGGCGAATGCCGCGCGCGCTATAGCAGAGATAATCACTGTGCCCGGATATATCAACACGGACTTCGCCGATGTGCGCAATACCTTGCGCAAGGGTGGCGTGGCTATCATGAATATCGGTCATGCGTCCGGCGACAAACGTATCACCAATGCCATCAACGATGCGCTCAACTCCCCGTTGGTCAACACCAATGATGTGCATGGCGCTGAGCGTATTCTCCTGCAGTTCTACTGCTCCACCGAGCACGCTATCGTCATGGAGGAGATTGACCAAATCAATGAGTTCGTTCAGGAGGTAGGTGACGATATCGAGGTACAATGGGGAGCCTCTATCGACGAGACGCTCGGCGAGGAGGTGCGCGTGACGGTGATTGCCACGGGTTATAAAGTGGACGGCCTGCCTTCCGAGGAAGAAGAGGAAGGCAAGAAGACCATCGCCGAGGCTATTGATGCCAATTATCCGCCGCAACCGCAGAAACCGATGGAGGACGAGAAGACCCAACTCATTGACTTGAGTGAGACGCTGTTCGCCGACGAAGGTGATGTGCAGCGCCAGCCTCGAGACCATGCTGCCTCTGCCTCGGCCGATGATGTATTAATCACTGTGGAGGAGGATGCCAAAGAAAGCGAAGAAGAACAGAAACCCGCTCATCGTCCGTTCGATTGGATTAGAAGAAAATAAAAACTATATAGTATGGAAAATCAAAACATTATGCCCACCGAGGGCAGGGAAATGAATTTTTTTGACCTCTGCGTTGCTATCGGTCGCGCTATTGGTCGTGGTATTCAGGCATGTTGGCGCACCTTCGAGCGCATGCTTCATCTCACTTACCGCTACTGGTGGGTGGTCATCACACTTATCGCGCTTGCTATCGCTGCCGCGCTCTATTACACGCGTAAGGAAAACCTCACCTATAAGGTGAATGCGGTCGCTTTGCTCAACGGACCGTCTATTCAGCAGTTTGAGCAGGCCTATGCGCCTATGCATTCGAGCCAGTTGCTGCCGGACGAGGCCGCTATTAAGCCTTATCTGTGCTCGCGAGAGGCCTTTGGTTTTGAAACCTATCGGGTAATCGATTGCCTTCATGACGGCTCGGCGGATTTCGTGGACTTCAAGCGCAAAATCAGCCCTACGGATACCGTCAAAGTACAAATGCAGGACCGTCTATGCCTCCAGTTCCGTATCAAACAGCGCAATCTGGATAAAGTGGCGGACGTCGAGAAAGCCCTGTTGGAGTACCTCAATGCGGACGCTGCCATGCTGCAATCACACGCAGTGTATTATACCAATCTGCGTGAAGAAGCCGCATTTAACCATCGCCAGGCACTCAAGCTCGATAGCTTGACGAGCCATTATTATTACTATACGCCCTCTGCTACGGTTCCGCCGGCATATGTGGGTAATGGCGTCAACTTCTACGGCGAGCGTCGTATCCACCTCTTCCTTGATAAGATTTACAAGCAGCAGGAACATATGCAGCAGGTGGACTATAGGATGCAGTTAGCGACCGCTCCCGTGGTATTGGAGAACCACTTCAGTGTGGACTCTAAACCCGTTAACGGTCGCCTCAAGTATCTGGTTATCTTCTTCCTGCTGGGATGGATAGGAGGGTGCGTCCTGGCCGAGCTTATCGACCGCCGCAAGGCTATTTGCGCTTGGCTAAAGCAATAAGATACTTAACTGCGTAAAACAGAACCGCTGCTCCGAGCAGTAATAGTATAGCCACGCTTAGCTCGTGGCTATATTCTTTTATCAAACTCATCTGTCCGGCTGCCACATAGCCCAGCAGCGCGAGGACGCAGTTCCAGATGAAGGCACCGAGGAATGTCCACCAGAGGAAAGCGCCGAAATGCATGCGGCTCAATCCCGCAGGGATGGAGATGAGTTGGCGAATGCCCGGAATGAAACGGCCGACGAAGGTCGATATATTGCCTTTCTCGCGGAAATACGCCTCTGCCCGCTCCAGTTTCTCGCTCGAGAGCAGGCACATGTGTCCCAGTTTGCTATCCGCGAACTTATAGATGATGAGTCGTCCGAGCCAAACAGACAGGCCATAGTTGATAATAGCGCCAATCATAGCGCCCAGCGTGCCGAAAAGAATGATGAACAGCACGTCCAGCGGGTAGTTACCCGTTACGCATAATACACTCTCCGGCTGGCCGGCTACGAACGCGGCAGGCGGGATAACCACTTCACTCGGAAACGGAATAAACGATGACTCTACAGCCATCAGCGCAGTAATCGACGCATAATTCATATGCGCCGAATACCATGCGATGATTTTGTCTATCAGACTCATTCTTAGATAAATATCAGTTGAACAATGATGTAAACGGGCAGGAGGATAACAAGGCTGAACTTAATCATATAGCCGAAGAATGACGGCATCTTGATGCCGCTTTCCTCCGCGATGGCCTTGACCATGAAGTTTGGTCCGTTGCCGATATAAGTCAGCGAGCCGAACATTACCGCTGCTATAGAGATGGCTTTGAGCAATATCTCCGGAACACCGGCTACAAAGCTCACGCCCTCGAACATGCCTGTTACGACACCTGCATCAGCGGCCGCCAAACTCTCCGGCAGACCCGTAGCCACGCCATGGAAGGCAACGGCTGTAGGCGTGTTATCCAGGAAGGCCGATAGTGCACCGGTAGCATAGTAGAATTGCCACGGATGTGTGAAACCGAGGTCGGCGGCATGCGCCTTGAGGTACGCCAGGGCTGGGGTCATCGTGGTGAAGATGCCCAGGAACAGAACGGCTACCTCTACAATCGGCGTCCAACTGAACTTATTGTCGTCATAGCGCACTTCTTTCTTCGTGGTGTACAGCGAAAGTCCGGTGAGCGACAGCAATACAATCTCACGCAGATATTTGAGCCACAGCGGAGCGTCGTGTGCGCCCATCGCTTTGATGGTACCTTCGTTGATGAAAGCCACAGCCAGCACCACGCCTAATAAATATACGAAGTTCACCGTACCTTTCATCACCAGCGGCGTGGCCTCACGGGCGTCCGCAGAGAGAGAGGTCCAGTGCTCTTTCCTGTAGTAATAGTTATCCAGCGCGAAATAGATGGCCAGCAGCGTGATGCCGGTGACGGCCCATTCCGGTGCCAAATGCATGAACCAGGAGAAATGCGCTCCGCGCAGGAAGAGCATGAACAAAGGAGGGTCGCCCAGCGGCGTTAGCAACCCGCCGCAGTTAGCCACCAACGCGATGAAGAAAAGGATAGTATGAACCTTGTGTTCACGCTGTTTGTTGGTCTCGATAAGCGGACGGATAAGCAGCATCGCCGCGCCGGTGGTTCCCATCACGGATGCCAGTATCCAACCCAAACCCAGAAAACCGGTGTTGACCCAAGGCTTGGCCTTCAAGTCACCGGAGAAATGAATACCGCCCGTGATGACAAATAGCGAAAGCAGAAGGATGATAAAAGGCACGTAGTCGAAGAAAATCTGGTGTTCTAACTCGTGCATCATGCCGCCCATAATCAGGCACACCGCTACCGGAACGCCTAAGAAGAGCGAGACAATAAGTTTGTTGGTGTTCTTTTCCCACCAATGCTCGGCCACCAGAGGACCGATCGCAATCATCAAAAGCATGAGGCCGAACGGAATCAGCGACCATGCGGAATGTGCAAATTGTTCCATAGTATAAATATTTCTTTTTTAATCAAGTTTCAGCACAGCGAGGAAGGCTTTCTGCGGCACTTCGACGTTTCCGATTTGTTTCATACGCTTCTTACCGCGTTTCTGCTTCTCCAGCAGTTTGCGCTTACGGCTCACGTCACCGCCATAACATTTGGCGAGCACATCCTTGCGAACCTGCTTCACGGTCTCTCGCGCAATTATCTTCGCGCCTATGGCAGCTTGGATGGCTATGTCGAATTGCTGACGCGGGAGCAGTTCTTTGAGTTTCTCGCACATACGGCGCCCGAAATCCACGGCATTGTCGCGGTGGGTGAGGGTAGAGAGCGCATCCACCTGTTCGCCGTTCAGCAATATATCCAATTTGACGAGGTTCGACGGTCTGAAACCGTTCATATGCCAGTCGAAGGACGCGTAGCCTTTGGAGATAGATTTGAGTTTGTCGTAGAAGTCAATCACTATCTCGCCCAGCGGCATGTCGAAGAGCAGTTCCATGCGGTTGCCGCTGATATATTCCTGCTTGACCAGCTCGCCGCGTTTGCCGAGGCATAGCGTCATAATCGGTCCGATGAAGTCCGCGGTGGTGATGACCGACGCGCGGATATACGGCTCCTCAATGCGGTCAATCTCCGTCAGGTCCGGCATGCCGGCAGGGTTGTGAACCTCCACCATGCCGCCGTCCTTGGTATAGACATTGTAGCTCACGTTCGGCACGGTGGTGATGACATCCATGTCGAACTCGCGGTCCAGACGCTCCTGCACAATCTCCATGTGCAGCAACCCGAGGAAACCGCAGCGGAAGCCGAACTCCGATTCGATTGGATAGACACCGGCAAAGACCATCGGTTTGGCTTCCTCGAAGCCGTCAATCGCCTTCTCGCACGGACGTGCCACATGGGTGATCGTGTCGCCCACTTTGACTTCGGTCGAGGTCTTGATACCGGAAATAATATACCCCACATTGCCGGCGCTGATTTCTTTGCGCGGACTCATGTCGAGTTTGAGAATACCTATCTCGTCTGCGTCATACTCCTTGCCAGTGTTGACAAACCGCACCTGGTCGCCGGTATGCATCGTGCCGTTGACCACTTTGAAATAGGCGATGATGCCTCGGAAACTATTGAATACGCTGTCGAAGACAAGGCATTGCAGCGGAGCGTTCGGGTCTCCTTTTGGCGCGGGAATACGCTCGATGATAGCGTCCAGAATCTCCGGCACACCTTCGCCGGTCTTGGCGGAGCAGCGCAAAATCTCCTCGCGCTTGCAGCCCAGCAGGTCGATAATCTCGTCCTCCACGCGCTCGGGCATGGCGTTGTCCATGTCGCATTTGTTGAGCACAGGGATGATCTCCAGGTCGTGCTCGATGGCCATGTATAGGTTACTGATGGTCTGTGCCTGCACGCCTTGCGTAGCATCCACCACCAGCACCGCTCCTTCGCACGCCGCTATACTGCGGCTCACTTCGTACGAGAAATCCACGTGCCCCGGAGTGTCGATGAGGTTGAGGGTATATTCGTCTCCGCATGGTTGTCCGGCTCCGGAGCCTCTCCGGTACTTCATCTGTATGGCGTGACTCTTGATGGTGATGCCGCGCTCTTTCTCCAGCTCCATGTCGTCCAGCACTTGGTTCTCCATCTGCCGAACATCCACCGTGCCGGTGATTTCAAGCATACGGTCAGCCAGTGTACTTTTCCCGTGGTCTATGTGGGCGATAATACAAAAATTTCGAATATTTTTCATCTGTTCGATTCTATCCAATTAGGGGAGGTGATGGTTACGAGGCTGTCTTTCTGCGCCACGATAAGGTAGCATGATGCATCGCCGGCACGCTCTATCATCGCCAGCGCCTCGTCTGCGCCAAGTACCATGCAGGCTGTCGCCAATGCATCGGCGCGCATGCATGTCGAGCTCACCACCGTCGCGCTCAGCACCGGGTGCTGCACCGGCCAGCCCGTTCGGGGGTCGATAGTATGACTGCGACGCTCGTCGCCTTCGTAATAGTAGTTGCGGTAGTTGCCGCTTGTCGCCATGCATATGTCGCTGACCGCCAGTATCTCCTGTAACTCACTCTGAGCGCCTTCGTTGTTCAGGTTCGGCTTGGTGATGCCGATACGCCACGGTAGCCCTTTGTCGTTCACACCGTGCGCCACCACTTCGCCGCCGATATCCACCAGATAGTTCTCGCATCCTTGGCTGCGCAGAACCTCGGCAATCATGTCGCAGGCCTGCCCTTTCGCCACTGCGCCGGCATCCAGCATCACGTGCGGGTCAGCTTTGATTACATGGTGGTTTTCTAGTCTTACCTTCTCGAAGCCAATGAAAGTCCGAATACTATCTATGGCATTTTGGTCTTTTGTCCATTGTCCTTTGTCCTTTGTCCCAAAACCCCAGTAGTTCACCAGCGGTGCCACCGTGATGTCGAACGCTCCGTTGGACAGGGTATAGACGCGGTCCGCCTCTGCCCACATGGTCTCAAAGGCAGCGTCGGTCGTCGTGTCGCGGTTCGCGTTGATGGCGGAGAGAATGGAGTGGGGGTTGAACATACTCAGGCTGTTGTCGAATGACTCGAAAGCGCTTTGGATAGCGTCCTCCAGGTCCGACTCCGCCTCATAGCGCACGTTGTAATAGGTGCCGAATACCTTTCCTTCGTTGTGGTGGTATGTGACTTTCGGCTTGTCGTCGATGCCCCATATGAGCAACGCGGCTACGCCTATACCCAGCAGTGCGCTGATAATATGTTTCCGTTCAATCCTCATAAATATTAAATAATCCCCGGGGTCCCCGATGTAACTCGTAGAGTTGCAGTGGGGAGAGCGTAGAGCAATACGTAGCACTATACGAGCGCGGGGCGCGAAGTCGTGCGAGTATTAGCTCAAGCGTTAGAACCAAACGCCCAGTCCGATGGTTCCGTTCAGACGCTGTACATACAGCTTCTCGTCACCGGCGGTGTTTACAAACACGTTATTTCGGTTGATGCCGTCTGGGTTCACTGTGGCCTGGCCGAAGAGGTCAAGCGTCACCTTGTCGAACTCCCATTCTTTGTTGAGTTTCAGCGACACGTTCACCACGGCGAACTTACTATTGCCATACAGCGGGCTCTCCCAGGGCGACATACCTACTACGCCGCCGAGCGTCACGCCTGCGTCCTCGAATACGTAGTCATAGCCCACTTCGAGGTACGAGCTCCAGGCACGGCGAGCCTCGCCCAGGTCGTTATACACGGCATCTGAACCGGCAATCACGCTGTACCAGTTGAAGTACGCACCGGCATGATGGCCGAAGAAATGGTTGAAGTTATAGCCCACTTGAATCTCCGTCTGGCTACCGTTGCTCTCTTCAAGACCGGAGAAATACGGAGTGCCACCGAAATAGTAATAGTGGGTGAAACCTATTTTTGCACCAAATAGAATCAGGTTTCCGAATACGTCTATCTCCGGCATGAACCGCGTGTTCGGGTTAATCTCATTGCCGTCCGGGTCCATGTAGGTTGGCTGACCGAAGCGGAATTTCCAATCGGATGCACCTACGGTTGCCCATGTACCGAAGCGGAACTGAATACCCTCGTTCAGGGCATTGAAGCCTATCTCCAGGTCCGGCTGGAATGACAGACCGCCGTTATACATACCACGCCATATATAGCTGCTCACAGCCTCAAAGCCGGCGTCGTACGTAAACTCAAATAACTGTGCTTTCGCAGAACTCACCGCCGCCATCATCGCGGCTACCATCACTAATACCTTTTTTTTCATTTTATTTTAAACTTTTAAACTCTTAAACTCTCAAACTCTTAAACCCTTACATCACTTCAAGTACACTCCGAGGCCCACATTGACGTTGACCGACTGGTTAAAAGGCTCAAAGGAATGCCACTCGACGGACGACTTGTCGGTTGCAGCCAGATAGGGGTTGATGGTCAACTGCCCCATCAGCATCAGTCCGCAGTGCTCAGTCACGCTCCAGTCTTTGCGCAGGCGCAGTGTGATGTTGGTCAGCGCACAGTTCCCTTCGAATCTCGTGTATCGGCTCTTCCATGGCGTCATGCCTATCTCGCCGTATAGACTCAGTCCGTACGGCAGTTTCTGCGTATAGAATATCTCCGCGTAGCTCGACCATGCTCTCACCGTGTCGCCTGCGCTGTTCACATAGCCGTCGGCGGCACTCACGCGCGTTCCCCAGTGGATACCCAGCGGCAGTTTGCTGCTCACGATATATTTGACGTTCACTTCCAGTCGGTTGCCCTTATCCGGATAGTTGTTGAAGTCGAAGAATCCGCAGTCGAAGTTATGCACATAGAGCAGATATACATCCAATCCCCAGCGGGAGAAGCCGAGGCTGAGGTCCAATTCAGGTTCAAAGTCCTTGAATGTCCAGTCTTCCACACCTATATTCCACCACATGTCGAGATACAGACCGCCGTAGCCCACATTCGCGGACGCCTGTATGTTGGCGCTACCGCAATACATACCGCGCCATAGATAGGTTGTCTGTATCTTCGCCTGCGCATTATAGGTCAGCCCTATCGGTTTGTGATAATCATCCAGCCATTGGCGCGTCTTGCCGGTGCTCGCTATCTCCTCCGTGGCGGGCAACTCCGCCTCCTCGCCCGCGTATACGTGCGCGTTAAACAAAAAAGGTATTGCTCCAACGCATAGTGTCAGAGCAAATACCTTACGGAGCATCGAAGCAATTCGACCCTTCATCATTTGTTTTGTGTGTTGATTTTGTGTGATTAAAGCGCATTCTGCACTTCCCACGCTTTGCGCAGAGCAACCTCCAGAATACGGGTGTTGCTGAAAACGACGATGCCGCCATCGGGACCGGGCTCGATGTGGTAGTCGGCATTGCCCTCGCCGTTAAAATAAGCTCTTACCTCGTCTCCTGTGATTCCCAATTCCTCTGCAATGGCATCCATGCTACCGTGTGGAAGGCTGTCCTTCACCGCGCGAAGGCGGTTAAATGTTGTACGCACCATAATTGTGTCTGTTTTATAATGATTTATGAATGTTAATTATCCCTGTTTTCAAATTTCGCTGCAAAGATAGTAAAAAAAAAGCATATATGCAAATAAAAAAGAGAAAAATCGAATTATGTTTGCATTTTTGTTGCGTATCTCGGATAATTGTTGTACCTTTGCACTCGCTAACAAAAAATTATGACGGAATACGAAAAAATGCTTCATAACATGCCGTATGATTATACGGACAAGGAGGTTCAAGCGAATATCCTGCGGGCGTATTATGCGATGCGCGACCTCAATCAATGTGGTGCTTGGGATATGGACGAGTTGCACCGTTGTATCAAAGCCCTCATCCCGGATGCCCATCCTTCGGTGATTATTTGTCCGCCATTCCATTGCGACCACGGCAATCGGATCACTATCGGCGAGGGATCGATGGTTAATTTTAATGGCGTATTCTTGGATGGTGGAGGTATTACTATCGGCTCCCACACGCTCATCGGGCCCAACTGCCAACTGCTGACACCCGACCATCCGCATGATTATATGGAGCGCCGCCAGACCATAGAAACAGGCCTGCCGATACGGATTGGCGATGACTGCTGGCTGGGCGGCGGAGTAATCGTTTGTCCGGGTGTTACTATAGGAAACCGCGTGATTGTAGGAGCCGGTTCGGTCGTCACGCATGACATCCCCGACGATGTGGTCGTTGCCGGCAATCCTGCGAAAATAATAAAGAAGATAGAATAATAAAATTCCCTATTATACCGGCAAAAATGCATAAAAAACGCATAATTTTGCGCAAAAACTTGCCGGTATCGGCATTTTTTTGTACCTTTGCAGCGGATTTCATCATAAAACTTGCCGGTAATGGAATATATATCCGTCATACAGTTTGCCGAAAAGTACGGCATTAGTGAACGAACCGCACGCAATTATTGTGCTGC
>ONGK01000059.1 GCA_900317345.1 uncultured Bacteroidales bacterium
AACGAGAACCTCAAGAACCTGCAGGAGAAAGGTATGCTGCCTCTCTTCGATGCCGGTTACATCAACATCGGCCGTCAGTACCTCACCATCGGTGTGAACGGTCTGGTAGAGGCCGCAGAGTTCCTCGGTCTGGAAATCAAAGACACACCCGAATATGCGCATTTCGTTCAGGAACTGCTGGGTATCATTGAGAAGAAGAACAAAGAGTATCGTACCAAAGATATCATGTTCAACTGCGAGATGATTCCGGCTGAGAATGTGGGCGTTAAGCATGCTAAATGGGATAAAGAAGACGGTTATGTCGTTCCACGCGATTGCTACAACAGCTATTTCTACATCGTGGAGGATACCAAACTCAATGTACTCGACCGCTTCCGTCTCCACGGACGCAAATACATCGAGCACCTGACCGGAGGTTCGGCTCTCCACTGCAACCTTGAGGAGCATTTGAGCCAAGAGCAATACCGTCAACTCCTGCGCGTAGCGGCTATTGAGGGATGTAATTATTTCACCTTCAATATCCCGAATACTGTCTGCAACGACTGCGGCCATATTGACAAGCGTTACCTCAAGGAGTGCCCGCATTGCCACTCGAAGAATGTGGACTACCTGACCCGCGTCATCGGTTACATGAAACGCGTTTCGAACTTCTCCGAGGCACGCCAGAAAGAGGCGGCAAAACGCTACTACGCAGAGAAAACAAAAGCTCCGCAATGCTAAAAGTAGCATCCTTTGATGTCGTTTTTCAAGAGATTCCGGGCGAGGTAACACTCGCCCTGAATCTCTCTAATTGTCCTTGTCACTGTCCGGGTTGCCATAGTCCACATCTCGCCGAAGACATCGGTGAGGAACTGACTGAATCGCTCATGAACGGACTCCTCGGCCGTTATGGTTCGATGATTACTTGTGTTTGTTTTATGGGCGGCGACCAGGCTCCCGAAGAAGTGGAGCAGTGGGCTGAATACATAAAGAGAATCAGGAACCAGGAATCAGGGATCAAGACGGCTTGGTATAGCGGCAGAATGAACATGCCTTCCGTAACCGGACCGTTTGATTATATCAAAATTGGCCCGTATGTCGAATCGCTCGGAGGACTCAAATCGCCGACGACGAACCAACGCCTATACAAAAGAGAAGGGGAGAACTGGCAGAATATCACGGCTTCCTTTTGGCGCTCAAATTTCGAATAAAAAAGAGATATACAACATGACCATCACGGGACCATCTCCCGAGAATAAGACTTTTAGAACATTTTGACGATTGACGCAATTTATTGGAAATTATACATTTTTTGAAAATAATTGCAAAAAAATTTGGTCATGTCAAAAAAAAGCAGTACCTTTGCACCCGCTTTTGAAAAAGAGCAACATGGTGGTCATAGCTCAGTTGGCAGAGCATCGGATTGTGGTTCCGAGTGTCGTGGGTTCGAGCCCCACTCTCCACCCCAGAGGCAAAAGATAAGAGAGTTTAAAAACTCTCTTTTTTTTGTTACGGGGATTTTAATTAAATTTACCTTAAGAGCAGGTCTTTGAGTTTGATTTGCGGATGGCGGTATTGGCGCTCTTTGCGAACATCTTGACCGTTTGTACGGAATGCCTGTTGTGCACAGGCGTGAACGCACGCGAGGCACACGGTACAATTGTCTCCGATGATGGCGACCTGCGTGTTCTTTAAACTTATGTTCTCCATCGGACAAACGCGTACACAAGTGCCGCAACCGTTACACTTGTCTGCATTCACTTTCGGACCCAAGAAATGTATCATACCTCTCTCCACCGCCGGACGACCGAGTAGCCATGAGAGGAGGCTGAACCAACTATAGTGCAGTATGTGGCTTTCGGCCTGCAGTTCACGGATGATTTGCTCCATGCGAGCCGGCACACGTTCGAACTTACCCAACTGCTTGTTTGGATTCCGCCCGAATGCAAGCGCGCTGTTGTCAGGCACACTCACCTTATGGCTGTATGCCAGTTCGATGCCTTTCTCGCGCAGTATGCGGCGCAACACCCAGATACAATTGCCCACCATACTGCCGCACGTGACGACCGTAAACACATAGGATGTAGGACTCATCTTCAATCGCGCTATCATTTCGGGCATAGCGGGCGGCAGATTGAAATCATAGGTTGGAAAGACCAGACCGATACGCTTTTCGTTCGTCAGGTCCTGATGAACCGCTTCTGTCAGCGGCATCAGTTGCTCGTTCAGCCGTTCTGCCAATTGTCGTGCGACGGCGAGGCTGTTGCCTGTTGCTGAAAAATAAAGAATCATATATGATAAGTAAGTTTGTTATCGTTAATAATGCACAACCGCTCCTATGGGTGCGTCCAGCAGGCGGATGCTGTGCTTGACTGCTATCTCATGCGCCACGCTATCCGGTTCATCCCATGGATGGACAGACAAAGCAAACTTGTCATGGTGAACCGTAAAGACCTGCTTGGCTTGGAGGTCGAGTATGACTTTCTCAAGGTCTTCCGGCGTGGTATGGATATAACGCCAGTTCTCGTTATACTGCCCGTTCTCGAGAAAAGCGAGGTCGATAGCGCCAAAACGCTCATGTATCTCGCTAAAACGCTTGTCATAGCCTCCATCGCCGCCTATATAGACTTTGCGACCGGCGGATTCCACCATGAATGATGCCCAGAGTGTCTGATTGCGCTTGCCCAGTAACCGATTGGAGAAATGACGAGATGGCAAACAAGTTACATACAAGTCGAAAGTAGAAAGACCGCTACGCTCAAAGTCGAAAGAGTCATACCAATCCAATTCGACAATTTGCTCGTCCGAGTAGCGCCAATAACGCAGATAATCGGCTATACCGAGCGGGCAAACCACCTTTTTGACACGTTCGCGGAGGTTTCGTAAAGTGGCATAATCCATGTGGTCCCAATGCTCATGGGTGACAATCAGCACGTCGATTGGAGGCAAATCTTCCGGCCGGTAGATATCCGTTCCCGGGAAAGCCTTGAGCATAAGCGAAGAAGGAAACTCCGGCTTCAGAACCGGATCTACGAGGAAGCGCTTCCCGCCGAGGCAGAACAGATACGATGAGTGCCCGAACCAGACCATCCAATCACTATCCGTCGGAAGTGCCTTCAGGTCCGTTTTGACAGCCTCTATCGGCGTTTGCGGTATGCGCACGCTATCTTTGTCCGCCATGAAGCGTTTGAGCATCTTCCATCTCCTATGCTTGGCATCCGGACCGTTGATGTCGCCTGTGAACTGCGGCGTAGGCTCTTGGTTCTGAAACATCCCGTCGTAGTAGTTCGGCGATGCTTGTATGCGTTCCGTTGAGACATGCCGCCATAGACCGAAAGCGGGGTGCGACAGTATAGCCACCCCCACTCCGGCCAATAGCAAAAGGACGCTGATTATGATTAGCAACACTTTCTCCACTATTGATTCACCACCAATTATTTGTAGGTTACTGTTTCAGCTAAGGGTTTGCGGCTGAAATGATGCTCGCTGGGTTTAGATGTTTCGGCAGCATAACCGCAGGGCATAAGGAAGGAAGGTTTGTGGTTCGCCGGCAGATTGAACGCCTCAGCCACTGCGTTTGCATCGAACCACTTGACCCAACAGGTGCCAAGCCCTAATTCAGTAGCCTCGAGCATCATGTGTGTACCGACGATGGAACAATCCATGTTACCTGAACTCTCACCATCTTTGGTCCATGCCAAATCGGTGTCATAGCATACGAGGAAGACCACCGGAGCGCCGTACGCACAACGGGTGAGCTCGTTAATCTTAGCTATCGCTTCCGGGCTTTGCAACACATAGATATGCTGTGGTTGCACATTCTTTGCTGTAGGCGCCAAACGGCCTGCTTCCAGGATAGAATCCAATTTAGCCTGCTCTACGGGCGTTTGTGCATACTCACGCACGGCATAACGCTGACGTGCTAAAGACATGAAATCATTTGACATTTTGTCACTCATTTGTGCATTGTTTGACGTGCAGGCAGCAAGCATCGTCGCTACGCATGCAAGAAGAAATACTTTTTTCATATCTTTTATGAGATGGCTAGTCATTAAGCCTTATTTGAGGCGTATCTTGTGGGCCTTCATCGTAACATGGCCTTGTCCCGTAATAGTAATTTCCTGTTCGATAAGAGGAATCATCATCGTGCCCTCGCACTGAACATTATTGGAAGTCCAAGTAAGGGTGTCATTGACCAGAGGAACAATGGTGTTATCTACCGTCAATGTTACTTCAAATGTTGACCCTTTGGCTACGAACTGGTTTTTAACTACACGAAGGTTCGAACCTTCTACAACGGCTTTGAAGGGATCAATCTTGCCATTGAAGGCACCGGTAACAAGCACACTGTCTTTCTCGCCGACCTTCGTAATCGTGATAGTTCCTTCCGATTCCAAAGGCAGAGTCGGATTCCATTCCACAGACTCCTCCGTACTACGGGTCATCTCGCCCTCCGTGACATACTCGTACGCTCCGACGAAAGCGTCGCGATTGTCAACTGAAGACTTTTTCTCACAGCTTGTAAATACCATCGCGCTTGCAAGCAGAACAAATAAATACTTTTTCATCTTTAATTCTTAATGTTTGATTAGATATTTAAATTATGCTTTATATTTCGCTGCAAAATTACAACAAAAATCCTACATACGCAAGTTTTTGTGGGATTTTTTGAAAGATTACATCAATTTACGTTTTCCCATGAGGCGGAGGAAAGCATCCCACCAGCGTGTCGGAAGCAGCCGAGGCGGAGGAAAGCATCCCACCAGCGTGTCGGAAGCAGCCAGTGGAAGAAAACGATGGCATTTGCCATTCGGCCTATACGGTATCGGGTACAAGGACGACGTGCATTGACCGCACGAACAATCGCTTTGCGTACCACAGCCGGATCGGAGATAGTATTGGAGAGGTACATATTCCGCAGGTTGTTCGCCATCATCGTTCCTGTCTGTTCATAGGCAGTTCCCTTCGAGGACTCAATCAGGTGATCGGCAGCAATGATGCCCCAATTGGTTTTGATAGCACCCGGTTCGATGATGACCACATCGATGCCAAACGGCTTGAGTTCCATGCGCATCGCATCGCTAAGCGACTCCACGGCATATTTGGACACATGATACCAACCGCCGTAATAGAAGACCGCTCTGCCGGCAACCGAAGCTGTGTTGATGATACGTCCGCTATGCTGGGCACGCATCGTTGGCAGCACTAACTGACAAAGGCGAGCGAGGCCAAACACATTGACTTCCAACTGATTACGAGCATCATCCATCGGCACATTCTCTACTGCGCCAAAATAACCATAACCGGCGTTATTGATAAGCACATCAATGCGTCCTTCGGCATCCAAAAGCGTCTGCACGCCCGCCTTCATCGATGCTTCATCGGTCACGTCCATCTTCAGCGGCACGATGCCGTACTGACGAAGAGGCTCCATGCGCTCAACACGGCGCGCAGCTGCATACACTTTATGCCCCTGTTGCGCCAACGCAACCGCGGTGTCATAACCGATGCCGCTACTGGCTCCGGTAAGGAGAATGACTTTGTTATTTTTCATAGAGTTCATTTTTATTCAATTGTAATGCGATAATTCGAGTGCAAAGGTACAACAAATTTTGCATGTATGCAAGTGTTTATGTGTTTTTTTTGCAGGGCAAAGTGCAACTTTGCGATTATAGCCGGCCTTAGAACCATGCGGATAGCGTATAAGTCCTTCGGAGTAATTCGCCCCCTGCTCAACGGATTTTGGGGCGCCCATTCCCCAAAATACGCCTCCGAGAGGGCTTATACTGATATACGCTGACGCGAAGGCCGGCTATAATCATAAGCGGAGTATCCGCGGGCTAAAAAAAACACCAAACACGCCGCATATATCCCGCACAACGCGAACGTACCTTCGGAGGGAACCCACCCGGAGTTTGTAAGCAAACGAAGGGAAGGGGCGTGCCGAATTACTACTTTTTTTTTGATACATGCAAATTTTGGGCATAAAAAAAGAGCACTCGCTCTGAGTGCTCTGGTTCAGCAAAACATGCCTTTTTATGAGATGGCGATTTGGCGTCCGGTCTTGCCTTCTTCGCGTTTAATCTTCGGCAGTTCGATGGTCAAGATACCATCTTCGACCTTTGCGCTAATCTTCGATTCATCCACATTGTCCGGCAAGGTGTACTTCTGCTCAAAGTTCGTGTATGCAAACTCGCGTCTCAGATAGTGGGAATGTTTGTCTTCCTCCTTGTGCTCGAATTTGTTCTCGATGGCGACACACAGGTTGTGGTCTTCATCTACATGCACTCGGCAGTACTCTTTCTTTACACCCGGAGCAGCCAACTCAACTTCATAGCCGTGCTCGTTCTCCTTGACGTTAACCGAAGGTGCTACATTGCTTGCCGTGTTCAGCATGTCATTGTTCAAAAACTCATCAAATACGGTCGGAAACCATCCGTTTGTCGGCAGCCAACTGTTTCTACGATACATTGCAGGTACCCTTAAAGAGGCAATAAATGTGCCAGCACGCCTTTCTCTGCCATTTTGTCCACTTTTATGCCAATTTGTCCACTTTTGTGCCAATTTGTCCATTAACAATGAATGATTCGTTGGACTATTTCTTCAGGGTGGTCAATAAGGAGTTGACCGTGGTTCATGCCTTCGAAAATCTCGACATGTGCCTGAGGATAAAGAGAAAGGAGATGTTTCGCTTGCGGTTTGGCGACAAACGCTTCTTTCGTGCCATACCAAAAATGGATGTCATTGCCAGAGATGGATTCCAACTTATTGGTATAAACGGACTTGTAGCCATCTAAGACGGCTTGTCTTCCACCCCACGGCCAAGTCTTCTTGCACTCGTCGAGGAGC
>ONGK01000001.1 GCA_900317345.1 uncultured Bacteroidales bacterium
TTTGCTAACCGGCGCTATCACAGATGAAGACGGCAAATACGAAGTCGAAGTAGCCAATAGCCAAAAAGCAAATGTGATTCTCCAGGCTTCGTATGTCGGCTATCAAACGGCTTTCGGCGGACCGGATTTTGTGCTCCGCGAAGAGACCGAGAAACTCAAGGAAGTGGAGGTGAAAGCCAAGAAACCGCTTATCGAACGTCAGATGGACAAACTGGTGGTGAACGTCTCTGCTTCGCCCCTTTCTGCGGGTTCAAACGGAAACGATATCCTCCGCCGTGCGCCGGGTGTGCGTATCGACAAAGACGGAAATATTACCGTAAACGGTAAATCCGTTGAGATTTGGGTGGATGGCAAGCCTTCCTATCTCTCCGGCCAGCAACTCAAAGCCATGCTGGACGGAACCGACGGCAACACGATTGAGAAAATAGAAATCATCTCCAATCCTTCGGCCAAATACGATGCGTCGGGGCAGGGTGGTATTATCAATATCAAGACCAAGCGCAATATGATGAAGGGTCTCAACGGAATGCTTTCTGCCGGTTATGGCGGCATGTATTTCAGCGATGTCAAGCGATGGCTGAATCAAGAAATGTTCTCGCTTATGCTCAACTACCGTGGCGAGAAAACATACACGTTTGGCCAGTTTACGCAGGTCTTTGCGCAGAATGATATTGATTTTGAGTCGTACCGCGAGACGCCGATGCTGAAGAACTATTCGTATTCGGACTACGCTACGAATTTCCAGTACTACATGCTCAAGGTTGGCAACGATTGGTATATCGACTCGCTCAATACCTTCGGTTTCATCCTTCAGGTGCCTTTCATGGATGTGGACCAGCATATTGTGCCGGGGCGTAACTCCGCCTATCTGATTCAAGGAGGCGACACGACGAATAGTACGACCAATTCTCAAAATCGCCTCAAGGCTCCGCAACACACGGCGAACCTCAACTATACCCACACCTTCTCCGAAGCGCTGGAACGCGAATTGACGGTTAATATCGATTATAACCGTTATAATAACGGTTCTGCCAATTTCCAGGAGACGAACTACGACAAGCCTTTCGGAGGCATCAAATCGCTCGGCATAGACATCCGTAGCAAGCAAATCGTCAATATCTACTCGGGAAAACTGGATTTTCAAACGAAGTTTTGGAAAACCGGTATGATAGAGACGGGAGTCAAGTATGTGCTCTCTTCAACCGACAATGACATGACAACCGACTCCACCCGAAACGGGGATGTGCGGCCTACGGACCACAATGCCTTCCGCTATGACGAACATGTGGCGGCAGCGTATATCTCTGTCGGCAAGCAGTTTGGCGAACACTGGTCTGTCAAACTCGGTCTCCGCGGCGAATATACCTTCTCACACGGCGACTGGAAGGATGACGGTTTGGATTCTGTCATCAACAAGTCCTATTTCGACCCTTTCCCAACGGCTTATGTCGGATATACATCCAAACCGCTGGGCAAGATTCAACAGCCGATATCCGTTTCGGCGTCATATACGCGGCGCATCAAACGACCGAATTACTGGATGCTCAATCCCTTCACGTCGTATGTGGACGCTTATACCATCCAGAAAGGAAATACCAACCTCACGCCGGAGTTCAACAACGATGTAGAATTGCATTTCTCTTGGACGCAGTATTGGAATATGACGTTCAATTTCGCCCATACGCAGAATATGTTCTCATCCAAGACGACGATTCTTCCCAACGGTATCGGCTTTTCCCAATGGACCAATTTCGGTACTTGTACCACCCACGGCGTGAACGTCTCTTTGACAGAACTTCCCCTTGTGCCGAAATTTTCTAACAGTCCGGAGGACGGTCTTACATCTAACAGCGGTAGCGGTCCAACAGCGAAGCGGTCTATCGTTGGCGCATGGCTTGCTCTTACCGTCAACGCCGGCTGGTTGCATTTTATCAATAAGTCGTACGACAAAAAGGCGGATGGCACACCCCAATATCTGATGAAAAGCCACTACGGCTACGTCGGAGGAACGCTCTCTGCTTACTTGCCCAAAGATTGGACACTCATCCTTGACGGCAACTGGTCGTCGCCCATGCTCACCGGTTATAATCGCTCCGGAAGTACCTATTTCACTTCTTTCGGCGTCCGTAAGATGTATATGAAAAAAGGTCTCATCTTTAACCTCAACGTGCAGGATTTACTGCGTTCGCTCCGCTTCAACAACGAAGATATGGGTCAGGAACCGGGCAACCGCTCGTGGTATAAAAACACCATCCGCCAGCAGCGTGTGATGCTATCTGTCACTTGGATGTTCGGCCAGTACCAGCAGCATAAGAACCGTAAGGTAGGCGATATGGATGAACTTAACCGTCTGGGTGGCGGCGGAGGTGTGCAATCCGGGAAATAGAAAAAAGAGCGGCTCGTCCGCTTTTTTTTTATGAAATTCTTGCGTATTTAAAAAAAATGTAGTACCTTTGTCCCCGATTTGCCAACTTAACTTTGCAAATCGCAGTGAGAACTCACTTAAAATACCAAATATAACACAATTATGGCTAAAGTTTATCAAGCAAATGAGATCAAGAATGTCGCTATGTTAGGCGGCAGCGGATCGGGTAAAACGACTCTCATGGAGTCGATGTTGTTCGAGTGCGGGGTGATTAAGCGCCGCGGTACGATTGAATCGCAATCCACCGTGTGCGACTATTTCCCGGTTGAGAAGGAGTACGGCTATTCCGTGTTCTCCACTGTTTGTAACATCGAGTTCGAGGGCAAGAAGTTGAATATCATCGATTGCGCAGGCTCTGATGACTTCTGCGGCGGTACTGTTGCTGCTTTGCAGATGTGCGGTTCGGCGCTCGTTGTGCTCAGCGCTAACGGAGGCGTCGAAGTAGGTACGCAGAACAATTTCCGTCTCGTCGAGCATGCTAAAAAGCCGCTGGCTTTCGTCATCAACAAGTGTGACCATGAGGCTGCCGACTTCGAGCGTACGTTCAACCAGCTCAAAGATAACTTTGGCAATAAATGTACGTTGATTCAGTTCCCGGTTAATGCCGGCACAGGCTTCAACGCCGTTATTGATGTGCTGAAGGGCAAGATGCTTGTTTGGAAACCCGAAGGCGGTGCCCCTGAATATAAAGACATCCCGGCTGAGTATGCTGCTAAGGTGGAGGAGATGCGTTCGCAACTCTCCGAGGCCGCTGCAGAGGCTGACGAGACGCTGCTCGACAAGTTCCTCGGCGAAGGTCTGACTGACGAGGAAATCATGCAAGGTCTCAAGAGCGTCTATGCCGATGGCTCGATGTACCCGGTACTTTGCTGCTCGGGTCTGAAAGATATGGGTATCCGCCGTCTCATGGACTTCCTCAACGGTATGGCTCCGAGTCCTGCTCAGTTCAGCTATCCTACTGTGGACGGTAAGAAAATCAGTCCGGACGCTTCAGCGCCGACCAGCCTCTATGTCTTCAAGACCTCTGTGGAGCCGCATATCGGCGAAGTGAACTACTTCCGCGTAATGCAGGGTACCGTTCATAACGGCGACGACCTCGTGAATATGGAGCGCGGTACGAAGGAGCGTATCTCGCAGCTCTATAGCGTAGCCGGTTCTATTCGTGTGCCGGTGGATGAACTGGCAGCTGGCGATATCGGTGCTACCGTGAAGCTCAAAGATACCCGTACGGGCAACACCCTGAATGCCAAGGAGTGCGACAATCAATATACGCCGATTAGCTATCCGCAGCCGCGCTATCGCCGTGCTATCAAGCCGGTTACCGAGAGCGATGCAGAGAAACTGGCTGCGCTGCTGACCCGCTATCATGAGGAAGACCCCACATGGCTTGTGGAGCAGAGCAAGGAACTGCGTCAGATGATTGTTTCCGGTCAGGGTGAGTTCCACCTCCGTACGCTCAAATGGCGTCTCGAGAACAACGATAAGATGCCGATTGAGTTCCTTGAGCCGAAGATTCCTTATCGTGAGACCATTACCAAGGCTGCGCGTGCCGACTATCGTCATAAGAAACAGTCGGGTGGTGCAGGCCAGTTTGGCGAGGTGCACCTCATCGTAGAGCCGTATGAGGACGGACAGCCGGTTAAGGAGACCTATAAGTTCGGTAACCAGGAGTACAAAATCTCCGTGAAGGACCAGCAGGAAATCAACCTCGAGTGGGGTGGTAAGCTTGTTATCATCAACTCTATCGTCGGTGGTGCTATCGATGCTCGCTTCATCCCGGCTATCGTAAAGGGTATCATGGACCGTATGGAGCAAGGACCGTTAACCGGTTCCTACGCCCGCGACGTGCGCGTCATCATTTATGATGGTAAGATGCACCCGGTTGACTCCAACGAAATCTCCTTCCGTCTCGCAGGTCGTAACGCGTTCGCGCAGGCCTTCAAAGAGGCGAACCCGAAAGTGCTTGAACCGGTTTATGACCTCGAGGTCTTCGTGCCTTCGGAGATTATGGGTGATGTGATGTCGGATATCAACGGACGCCGTGGTATGGTAATGGGTATGGAGACCGAGAAGAGCTTCACCCGCCTCAAAGCGCAAGTGCCTCTCAAGGAGCTCTCGTCCTATTCGACCACGCTCTCGTCTCTCACCGGAGGACGTGCTACCTTCACGATGCAGTTCAACTCCTACCAGCTCGTGCCTGCGGACGTTCAGGAGAAGCTGCTGGCCGCTTACGCTGCTACGCAAGCAGAGGAAGAGTAAGAAAAACTGTAAAATATCTCAAAAAGTGGCATACACCCTTGTGTATGTCATTTTTTTGTTGTACCTTTGCATCGTGAAAGCGCTTAATTTCCGCCATTTAGGAAGTTCTGTCCGCCTGGTACGATAAAGCATCCATAGGGTGCTTTTTTTTGTCCTTTTGCATAAATTCTGTAAATTTTTGCCGTAAAACTTGCATATGTCATAAAAAAACTATAACTTTGCAGCAAATTTTGTTGCAAAGGAGGTTTTTATGACGGCTTTACAATTAAACTCAGATATCTATCGTAATTTGGCGATTTTGTCAAGCGATGAGTCTATGCTTAGAAAAGCAGCTAAGTCTCTTAGCCGATTAGTTAAGCAAATGACCGAAGATCCTACTTGTATGACGAAGGAGGAATACCATGCTATGCTTGACCGTTCCAAAGCACAAGCAGAACGTGGCGAAGTATATCGTTTCAAAGATAAGGAACAAATGCTTAATTGGCTGAATACCTTGTAGTATGTACGTAATCGAATATACGGAAATAGCTAAAGAGCATATTCGCCAACTCCGTGCCAATGAACCGGCTGCTTTTAAGAAAGCTACTCAATTATTGTTGGAACTCGTTGATCACCCCAAAACAGGGACAGGTCATCCGGAGCAGTTAAAAGGAACCGATGCCTGCATCTGGAGTCGGCGTATATCTAAGAAGCATAGACTTGTTTACGAAATACATGACAAACAAGTGCTAGTTCTTGTCTTGGCAGCCTATGGTCATTACGAAGACAAATAATACTTTGTATTGAGGTTAAAAATACCGCTGAGCTCTGCAGCGTTAAAAAGAGAGTACATAAAAGGCGTTTACGCGCTTGTATCTGACTAGTCGGAAATGTAGGAAGTTTCACAATTAGTTATTCGGAGAACAAGTATGTAGATGTTCACGAGTGTATAAACTCACAGATACCTATAGTGTTGTAGGTATGTGTTGCGTATATATACACGGCGCGAGTTTCTGTTTGCAATCTGATAACTAAGGCCATTCCTACAGCCTCGACTAGCGGATAACAACAGTTATTCGCGTTTTTTGTTGTACACATAATTAACCACAATATTAACCAAAACAATTAATCAGTATGCAAAAAGAAGACATGGAAAATCGCACCTATGAATTTATAGGTAGATTAGCATTAGTTTTATTTAGTCAAAACATCAAAATGAGCTACACGGCACTTATTCAGGTGCTAAAAGATAACAACCTAGATGATTACGGCAGTGAGCGAGGTATGGCAAGTGGGATCAAAGCTGCATATAATCGTTGGGAGGCGATAGAAAAGAATTGCCGCATTCCCGCTACTTGTGGCGCAATAGCCAACACCTTTGTAAATAAAGATGGTTATCCATCATGGTTAGATTATTAAAAGATAAAACTATGAAAAATAGAATCTTAGTTTTACTATTTGCCGAGTTGGCATATATTGGTATTGCGTATGCTGCCGTTGTTGATGGTACGTGCGGAAGTGATTTATCGTGGACATTAGATTCAAAAGATAGTACGCTGACTATTACTGGGACAGGAACAATGACAAGTTCACCCACTTGGTCTCCGTATACCTCTTATATTAAATATGTTTACTTACCGAATGGATTGACGAACATCTCAGATGATGCTTTTTATAATTGTTCTAACTTGTTCTCGATAACAATTCCAAACAGCGTCACAAGCATTGGAAATGAAGCTTTCCGAAGTTGCAGCGGTTTGACCTCTGTCACGATTCCTAATAGTGTCACCAGCATTGGAGATGGTGCTTTCTCTGGTTGCACCGGTTTGACCTCTGTAACGATTCCCAATAGCGTCACAAGCATTGGAAGTTATGTTTTCTCTAATTGCTATAGTTTGACCTCTGTAACGATTCCCAATAGCGTCACAAGCATTGGAAGTTATGCTTTCTCTAATTGCTATAGTTTGACCTCTGTGACGATTCCCAATAGTGTCGATACCATTGGAAGTAATGCTTTCGGTGGTTGCACTGGTTTAGGTTCTATTACTTGTGAAACTATCACTCCTCCTTCATTAGGAACAAATGTTTTTTATTATGTAAATAAATCGATACCCCTATTTGTTCCTGCTGCAAGTATTGCTACTTATACGAACACGATTATATGGGAAGACTTCACTCATGTTTTTTCCATAGGTACTACTGTATACCATGTCGATTTTCAAGATTGGAATGGGACAGAGTTGAAATCGGATTATGTGGTTGCTGGCACTTCTGCCATACCACCAGCAGATCCAACAAGACAAGGCTATACATTTATCGGTTGGAGCGCAAACATAGATAATATTTCTGAGGACTTAATAGTAGTAGCGCAGTATATGAAGAATTGTGAAGACGATACATATTATATTGCTGGAAGCGGATTAGATACTCTTAGTGGTTCACAGTTTGCTGTTGATGGGTGGTGTGATGGCTTGTTTTGGGAGCCATCTGGATGTCAATTAAATGCCTCTGGAAACAATGAACACAGCAAGTCATTCAATCTTTTACCGGGTGTTTATGAATTTAAAATAACAAACGGAAGCTGGACTGGAAATGTTTATGGTACTGATTTAGGAGAAAAGAATTTTGTGTGTGATAGTTTACTTCTATATACATTGGACGAATCAAAGTATTATGGAAGCAATTGTCGGTTTGTTTTGAAGGACACCAGTATGGTTGATGTAATTTTCAATTGCTCACAAGAGACAGTAATAGTTTTGCGCCGTGATTCTACTAAAAAGCCTGTTTTTGTAGTAAAGTTTATGGATTGGAATGGTTCTGTATTAGCTACTGATACTGTAGTTGAGGGGTACTCCGCAACACCTCCTCTATCTCCAACGCGCCCTGGATATACTTTTGTGGGATGGGATAAAACATTTAGTTATATAACAGCAGATTTGGTGGTTAATGCTCAATATACATTAGGGGAAAATATAGATTTTACGATAGTCTTTATTAACGGGAATGATAGTAGTGAAGTCTTGAGCAATGAAATAGTGCTGAAAGTACCAGCTGCACCCGAAATCGTAGGATTCAACTTCTTAGGATGGCGACCTGTAGCTAATATGATTATCAATGACATAATTGAAATTGAAGCCGTTTATGAATCAATGGAACCATCATCACTACCGGATATAATTACCAACCCTGCCAACCCTGCGCAGAAACTCATCCGCAACGGTAATGTCTATATCCTCCGAGGGGAGAAGGTATATACCTTGCAGGGACAGGAAGTGAGGTGATGGTTAATGGTTAATGGTTAATGGTTATATGCGGGATAATCCTGCGGAAAGGAAGAAAATCGAGGTTTTCGGGCGTACAGACGTCATAGTGACCTCAGGTACGACTGTCGGTTGACTGTCGGTCGACTGTCGGTCGACCGTCGGGATTAGACCGAAAATCGATGCAAAATTACTGCAAATTCTTCATCTTTCGCGCCAATAAGACCTACACCCACTAAGAACCGGAGGAAAGGGTAAAATAGAACATTTTGGCTCGTCGGTATTATCTCGGAGTCTTCCCGGAGGCAAACCGTGGTTAATATGGTGTCAAAACAGGTACGATATTGAACATTCGTCGGGAGATGATCCCGTGATGGTCGCGATTTTCAAACGTAAAAAAAATACGGAAAAAATAGCATACATTGTTGTGTATGTCGGTATTTTTTAGTACCTTTGCAGCCGTTTTTTGAAAAAATGGATAGAAAAATGGGAAAAATGTTTGATTTATCGGGGCGCGTGGCGTTGGTGACGGGATGCTCCGGAGGTCTGGGCGTGCAGATGGCTAAAGCGCTGGCAAAGCAGGGTGCAGACCTCGTGATTATTGCTCGTAGATACGAGAAATTAGTGGAAGTGAAACAAGCTATCGAGGATGAGTGCGGAGTGAAAGTGCTGCCTCTGAAATGCGACATCACCGATACACAGGCGGTGGACGCGATGGTCGATGAAGCCATTCGCTCCTTCGGAAAGATTGATATCGTTGTGAACAATGCCGGAACGGGAGCCGTGGCACCCGCGGAGGACATCTCCGATGAGCAGTTTATGAACGAAGTGCAGATAGACCTGTTCGGTACGTTCCGCGTAGCACGTGCGGTGGCAAAAAAATCAATGATTGACGCGCGCTATGGACGAATTATCAATATCGCATCGATGTATGGTTTGGTCGGAAACAAGATTGCGCCGGCTTCGCCTTATCACGCTGCCAAAGGCGGTGTGGTGAACATGACGCGGGCTTTGGCGGCTGAGTGGGGTAAATACGGTATTACCGTTAATACCATCTGTCCGGGCTATTTCATCACCCCGCTGACGGAAGAGACGCTCCGGTCGGAGTATTTTACGAACTACGCCAAGACTGTCATCCCTATGGAGCGCTACGGCGAGGAAGGAGAACTGGACGCGGCGGTAGTATTCCTGGCAGCCGAGGAATCGAGATATGTTACAGGTGTCGCACTGCCTGTGGACGGAGGATATACTTGCGTCTGAAAAATGAAGATCGCCCGCGTGGGCGATTTTTTTTTGCAAACTCTTGCATATATGCAAAAATTGTTGTACCTTTGTACCCGATTTGGATTTTTGCGAATAAATTAATTCTAAAACATATAATATTTATTATGAAACCCACACACATTGAGCATTTAGGCATTGCTGTTACTTCGATTGAAGAGGCAGCGCCGTTCTTTGAGTTTTTATCCGGTAGCAAGTGCTACAGTATTGAGGAAGTGGCTGACCAGAAAGTACGCACAGCGTTCTTCAAGGTTGGCGAGGTAAAGATTGAGTTGTTGGAGCCGACGAGCCCTGAGTCCACTATCGCTAAGTTCATCGAGAAGAACGGTGGTCGCGGTGGCGTTCACCACGTGGCTTTCAACGTAGAGAACGTAGCTGAAGCACTCGCGGAATGCGAGGCAGCAGGCATCCAGCTCATCGACAAAGCTCCGCGCAAAGGCGCAGAGAACCTCATGATTGCGTTCCTGCATCCGAAGAGCACCAAGGGCGTCCTCACAGAGCTCTGCCAGCAACCGAAGTAAACCATCGAAATATCGACATCTCGAAATATCGAAAAATTATGAATACAGAAAAATTAGATAAACTGGTTGCTAACCGCGAGAAGGCAATGGCCGGCGGTGGTGAAGCAGCCGTTGAGAAACATCACGCAAAGGGCAGTTACACCTGCCGTGAGCGTATTAACATGTTGCTCGACGAGGGTTCGTTTGAAGAAGTGAACATGTTCCTCACCCACCGTTGCCATGACTTCGGAATGGAGAAGAAAGTGTTCCTCGGCGACGGCGTGGCTGTCGGTTCCGGTACTATTGACGGCCGTCTGGTCTTCGTGTTCGCGCAGGACGCTACCGTCATCGGCGGTTCGCTCAGCGAGACGATGGCGCTCAAGATCTGCAACGTCATGGACCAGGCTATGAAACTCGGCGCACCGATTATCGGTCTTAACGACTCGGGTGGTGCACGTATTCAGGAAGGCGCTTGCGCGCTGGCCGGCTACGCTGAGATTTTCGAGCGTAACATCCTCGCTTCCGGCGTGGTGCCGCAGATCTCTGTCATCTTCGGCCCGTGCGCGGGTGGAGCAGTATACAGCCCTGCGCTGACGGACTTTATTATGATGACTGAGCAGAACAGCTATATGTTCATCACCGGCCCAAAGGTTGTGAAATCCGTTACAGGTGAGGACGTTACCGTTGAGCAACTCGGTGGCGCCAAGATTCACGCATCCAAGTCCGGCGTTACCCATTTTGTGGCTGCTACGGAGGAAGAGGCCATCGCAGAAGTGCGTCGTCTCGTTTCCTTCATCCCGCAGAACAATATGGAGGAGGCTCCGCTCGTAGAGTGCACGGATGATATTACCCGCGTGGACGACAACCTCAACGAAATCGTTCCGGATGATCCGAACAAACCCTACGACATGCACGAAATCATCAATACCATCGTTGATAACGGTGACTTCATGGAGGTTCACAAGGATTACGCCAAGAATGTCATCTGCGGTTTCGCTCGTTTCAACGGCCGCTCGACAGGTATCATCGCCAACCAGCCTTCATGGCTTGCCGGCGTGCTGGACTGCGATGCCAGCCGCAAGGCTGCGCGTTTCGTGCGTTTCTGCGATGCGTTCAACATCCAGATTCTTACCCTTGTGGATGTTCCGGGCTTCCTTTGCGGTACCGGACAGGAGTACGCAGGTATCATCGACCATGGAGCAAAACTGATGTTTGCATATGGCGAAGCAACCGTTCCGAAGGTAACTATTACCGTTCGCAAGAGCTACGGCGGTTCGCATATTGTAATGAGCTGCAAGCAGCTCCGTGGTGATATGTGCTATGCATGGCCGAACGCAGAGATCGCTGTGATGGGGGCCAGCGGTGCCGTAGGCGTGCTGCAGGCAAAAGCTATCAAGGCTATCGAAGATCCCGAGGAGCGCAAAGCGTTTATCGCTGAGAAAGAGGCGGAATACAAAGACCTCTTTGCTTCGCCTTACCAGGCTGCTAACCGCGGTTACATCGACGATGTGATTGAGCCGCGCTATACCCGTAGCCGTATCATTCGCGCCTTTGAAATGTTGCAGACCAAGCGTCTGACTAACCCGCTCAAGAAGCACTCGAATATACCATTGTAAATTGTAAATCGTCAAATCGTTAATTATTATGGTATTGCTCGCAGTAACCGCAGAGACATGGATTGTTACCGGCCTGGGCTTCGGCATCGTGCTGGTGTTGCTTTTCTGCCTCGTCTATATTCTCCAGGCTTTTGGATGGATTATGACGAGCGCAGAGAAGGGTTTCTCCTGCTCTTGCAAATGCAAGAAGGAGGAAGCCAAAGCCAACGCCAATGCCAAAGCCGAAAACCCTTCGTCTGAAGAAAAGGCGGCAATAGCCATGGCTATCTCTGAAGCCAGCAACGACGACCTCGCCGCTGTGGCATATGCGCTCTATCTGGCGCAAGATAAGAAACATGACATTCCTACAGCCATGATCTCGCTGCACAAGCACGAAACGGCTTGGAATGAGAAATCAATTGGTATGAATAATCAGGGTTTCTGACCCTGATTAATCGTGCCCCCAAAGGGGCTAAGAATAATTTTTGACAACAATGAAAGAATTCACATTCAAAATCAATGGCGCTGAGTACAAATGCGCAGTAGAAGAAATCGAAGCCGGTAAAACGAATGTAACCGTTAACGGCAAAGTATATACCGTAGAAACAGAAGCTCCCGCTGCTCCGGCTCCCAAACCCGTAGCCAAACCGGCTGCTGCTCCTGCAGCTCCGAAAGCAGAAGCTCCGAAAGCAGAGGCTCCAAAGCCCGCTGCTGCTCCGGCAGGTGGTGTTCAGGTGAAAAGCCCTCTGCCCGGATCGGTTATCAAAGTGCTGGTAAGCGAAGGCCAGGCTGTCAAGAAAGGCGACACACTCCTTACGCTCGAGTCCATGAAGATGGAGAACGCTATCATGGCTGAGCAGGATGGTACCGTTAAGCAGATTGCTGTTTCTGCCGGCCAGAACGTAATGCAGGACGACCTGCTCATCGTTCTTGGCTAAATATCCAAATGGTCAGATAAATGACCAAATGGTAAATGAACAAATAGTAAATATAAAATGCAATTATGAATATAATTGAATTTTTTCAAGGCATGGGATTCATGCAGATGACTTGGCAACAAGCAATCATGCTGCTTGTCAGTTTCTTCCTGCTGTACCTTGCCATTCATAAAAAATACGAACCGCTTCTGCTGCTTCCTATCGCCTTCGGTATGTTGCTAACCAACCTTCCGGGCGCAGGGATGTTCCATAGCGAATTATGGTCCGCATTCCTCGATCCTTCGAGCCCTGCCTACCATTCCTATGGCGCTATTCTCAAGGAAGGAGGCCTGCTTGACGTGCTCTATATTGGCGTTAAGGCCGGTGTTTATCCCTGTCTTATCTTTATTGGCGTAGGAGCCATGACTGATTTCGGACCGCTGATTGCCAACCCGAAGTCGCTTATTCTCGGCGCAGCGGCACAGATAGGTATCTTCGTTACCTTCCTCTGCGCAAACGCTATGGGCTTTACGCCTGCTGAAGCCGGTTCTATCGGTATCATCGGTGGCGCAGATGGACCTACATCCATCTTCCTGACCAGCAAACTGGCTCCGCATCTCTTGGGTCCGATTGCTATTGCTGCCTATAGTTACATGGCGCTCGTGCCGGTAATCCAGCCGCCTATCATGCGCGCGCTCACGACTAAGAAGGAACGCGCGATAAAGATGGGACAGCTTCGTCCGGTCAGCAAGACCGAGAAAATCGTCTTCCCGGTTATCATTACCGCCATCGTGGCACTCATCCTGCCGGACGCTGCGCCGCTTATCGGCTGCTTGATGCTTGGTAATCTGATGAAAGAGTGCGGAGTAGTGGAGCGTCTCTCCAAGACCGCGCAGAATGAACTGATGAACATCGTGGTAATCTTCCTTGGCCTGTCTGTAGGCGCTACGGCTACAGCCGGCAGTTTCCTCAACTGGCAGACACTGATGATTCTTGCGATGGGTATCGTGGCGTTCGGTCTCGGTACCGCAGGAGGTGTGCTGCTCGCTAAGTTCATGAACCTCTTCCTCAAGGAGAAAATCAACCCGCTTATCGGCTCTGCCGGTGTTTCTGCTGTTCCGATGGCTGCGCGTGTATCGCAGACCGTGGGCCAGGAGGAGAACCCGTCGAACTTCCTGCTCATGCACGCTATGGGCCCGAATGTGGCAGGCGTAATCGGTTCTGCCGTAGCAGCAGGTGTGCTTCTGTCGATGCTTGGATAATCTTAGAATGTTCAAATCTTTATGTCCAATCGACAAATAGGAACACTCATACTGGTGATAGCCATGTTTATCGTGGCTATCTCCGTGTTGTTCACCAATAACTTGGCACGCTCGCTGCAGGTTGAGGAGCAGAAGAATATGGCCATCTGGGCGGAAGCAACCCAGCGACTCATCCTTGCGGAAGAGAATGAGGACATCGACTTCGTGTCTTCTATCATAGAGAAGAATACCACTATACCTGTCTATATCTGCGATGCTGAGGGTAACATCCTTGCCAGCCGTAATGTGGAGCAGGGTAGGCAGAGCAGCGTTGGCGAACATGGTCCGATAGAACTGAAGATAGATGCAGCAACAACGCAGTACATCTATTGGGGGGATAGCAGTTTGCTCACGCGTCTCCGGTATGTGCCATACGCCCAGTTTGCGCTTATCTTCATCTTCATCGCCGTGGCTGTCATCACAATGCTTACCGGCCAGAGAAGCGAGGAAAACCGTCTTTGGGTAGGGCTTAGCAAAGAAACGGCGCACCAACTCGGTACTCCTATCTCATCGCTCAATGCCTGGCAGCAGTTATTGGCGGATAAATACCCGCAAGACGAGTATATACCGCAGATGAAACGCGATATTGATCGTCTGCAGGTAATTGCCGACCGCTTTCAGAAAATCGGTTCAGAGCCATCTCTGCAACCGGAGAACTTCGTTCCGGTAATTCGTGAAGCGATAGATTACATGCGTCCGAGAACCAGTAGCCGCATCGATATTGACGACTCGTGTCTCAACGGCGTTGAGCGTATCGTGATGCTCAATGCGCCGTTGATGAAATGGGTGGTGGAGAATCTCATTAAGAATGCCGTGGATGCTATTTCCGGAAATGGTTCTATCACGCTGCAACTCCATGAGAATGAGCACGATGTGATGTTGGATATCACCGATACCGGTAAAGGTATTGATAGCAGTACCCAACGCCGAATTTTCGAGCCCGGCTTTACATCCAAAGATAGAGGATGGGGATTAGGACTTCCACTCGCCAAACGTATCGTCGAGCAGTACCATGGAGGCAAACTCCTCCTTAAGAACTCGCAACTTGGCGTCGGTTCTACCTTCCGTGTCGTTCTCAAAAAGCCCGAAAACGGTTGAGCCGCTACCGCTCATCGATGCATAATAAGCGCCTGCGTCCTGCAGACGCTTTTTTATATCCGCTATGATAGGGTGTTTCGGAAATACCGTCTCCTCGAAATCGTTGATGAAAAGAGTAGAAAGTAGAAAGTCAAAAGACAAAAGACTTTTCTTTTTACTTTGAGCTATAGCGGTCTTTATACTTTGAGCAACCTCCGGGTGCGTTCTCATTCCCGAATACGCTTCTTTGGTAGAAACGCCTTCATCGGGTTTTATCAGCACGATACGCGTGCCCGTAAGGTCTAAATCAACAGGAGTCAGTTTGTCACCGATGCCCTCTGCATAGCACGGCGTGTTATAAATGAAAAATGCGCAATCTGCTCCTAACGGCGCCACTTCTTGCGCCAGTTGAGCCTTGCTAAGTCCTAATTCAAATAGTTCGTTCAAGGCAATAGCCATATGCGCGGCATCGCTGCTTCCGCCTCCAAGACCGGCTCCGAAAGGAATATTCTTCTTGAATCGGATGGATACAGGCCCTATCTGCGGGTACTTCTGAGCCATATTCCGATAGCATTTGATAATCAGATTGTCCTCTGCCGGGCAATCTACCGCAATACCTTCTTGCTTAAAAATGACATCAGTAGGATGCAAAGCATCATTTCTAACGACCTCCAGCTCATCATGCAACCCGTAGATAGGCACAAAGATAGTTTCCAAATCATGGTACCCGTCCGGGCGCTTCCTAACGACCCGTAGACCTAAATTAATCTTGCAATTCGGATAAAGGAGCATAATATACCAAATTATGCTGCAAAATTAGTAAAAAATTTGCATATATCAAAATCTTTTTGTAATTTTGCAGTCGATTTAGGGGTATTAGCTCATCTGGCTAGAGCGCAACACTGGCAGTGTTGAGGTGAGCGGTTCGAGTCCGCTATACTCCACCAAGCACCCATCCGGGTGCTTTTTTCATACAATTATATATGCATATTGCCGGGAAAATGAGAAAATTAACCTTATTAACTTGCATATGTCAAAAAAAAGCAGTAACTTTGCAGCGCAAAGTTGTGTGTATGGAGCATATACGAAATAATCATTAACCTCAAAAATACAATGAAAGAGTACAATTTGACAACAAAAATGCGAGCCTACCAGTGGAATGAACTGACAGATGAACAACGAGAAGTATTGGCTATTGCCAAGGAGCAGACGAAGCATAGCTACTGCCCGTATAGCCAATTCCACGTAGGAGCTGCTGCCAAATTAGCGAACGGAGTAATCATACCCGGTTGCAACCAGGAGAATGCAGCGTACCCGAGCGGATTGTGTGCAGAGCGAACGGCATTGTTTGCTGCTGGTGCGCAATATCCGGAGCAGCCGGTGACAAAACTGGCAATAGCATGCTTTACAGATGGTCATTTCACGAAAGAACCCGGTTCGCCTTGCGGCGCATGCAGGCAGGTAATGCTGGAGACAGAGCATCGGTATGGAGGAAAGATGGAGGTCCTGCTGTACGGCGAGGATGCTATATATGTATTTGAGTCGGCTGCGGACTTGCTCCCGCTTATTTTTGTAAGTGAGAACTTGAAGGGATAAACAGCCAAAAGTAAACGAAATGAAAGTGATAAAGAAAATAGACATTTACTTGCTCAAGAATTTCCTGGGCTTGTTTTTGGCTACATTCTTTATCGCGATTTTTATATTGCTCATGCAGTTCATGTGGCTGCATGTCAATGACCTCGTAGGCAAAGGAATAGGGTTGTCTGTGCTGTCGGAGTTTTTCCTCTATGCAGCGGCCTCAGTGGTTCCTCTGGCGCTTCCGCTTGCCATTCTTCTGAGTTCTCTCATCTCCTTCGGCAATCTGGCGGAGAAAGTGGAACTGACGGCAATGAAGGCTGCCGGCATCTCATTGTTCCGTATCCTGCGCCCATTGGCAATTACAGTGGCATTTCTGAGCGTCGGTGCGTTTTTTTTTAGCAATAATGTGTTGCCGAAATCGCAGATGAAACTATGGGCGCTTATTTTCTCCTTGCGTCAGAAAAGTCCGGAACTGCAGATACCTGTGGGGGAATTCTATGATGAAATCAGCGGGTATCATATCTATATCCATGACAAGACGCCAAAAGGCGAATTGCTCAATATTATGATTTATGACTACTCTGCGGGTTTCGAGGATGCCAAAGTAATGGTGGCTGATACCGGACGATTGGCAGCGAGTACCGACAAACGATTCCTGATTTTGGACCTGATTAACGGAGAATCGTTTGAGAATCTTGAGCAGAAGCAGCAGCGCGCTACTGGTACAACGAAGAATATTCCATATCGCCGCGAGACCTTCTCACATAAACGTCTTGTCATAGATTTTGCGACCGATTTCAGCAGGTATGACGATTCCATTTTGGAGGACCAGCACGTGAGTAAGAATGTGGCACAGCTAACGCATTCCATTGATTCTATGCGTGATGTGTCTGTAGAACGGTGTGCGGAGCAAAGTTCCAAAATGCTGACTGAACGATATTTCAACCGAGAGAACACCAAATATGAGCAGTCCATACCGGAGAAGTTAACGAAAGAGGAGAAATCAACGCATAATCTGGATTCAATCTGGGCATCCTTGAGTGTTTTGCGCCAGCAGCAAGTGTTAGCTTCGGCGCAAGAAAAAGCACGTATGTACCGTGACCAGATAGAGTACAACGCCATCATGCTGGAGGATGCCGATCGATATATCCGAAAGCATGAGATTGAGCTGTACCGAAAATTCACATTGGCGTTTGCATGCCTCATTTTCTTTTTCATCGGTGCGCCGCTTGGCACTATCATCCGTAAGGGCGGTTTGGGCGCGCCGGTGGTTATCTCGGTTATTTTGTTTATCGTGTATTATATCATCGACAATACCGGCTATAAGATGGCTCGCGAGGCGCTATGGCCTTGCTGGGCGGGCATGTGGCTCAGTTCCTTTATCTTGTTGCCTACCGGTATTTTTTTGACATACAAGGCCGCTACCGACTCGCCATTATTCAACCCCGAAGCATGGACGACGGCTTTCAAGCGGTTCTTTGTGCGAATACGAAGAAAAGATTAGAATATGAAAATAAATACAATAGAAGAAGCATTAGACGATTTCCGTCAAGGTAAGTTTGTCATCGTGGTGGACGATGAAGACCGCGAGAACGAAGGTGATTTCATCATCGCTGCAGAGAAGATAACACCTGAGAAAGTGAATTTTATGCTGCAGCATGGTCGTGGAGTGTTGTGCTGTCCTATCACAGAGCAGCGTTGCGTTGAATTGGACCTTATGCACCAGGTGGCGAACAACACCTCTATGCTCGGTACGCCGTTTACTGTGACGGTGGACAAGTTGGAAGGATGTACGACGGGCGTTTCTGCTGCCGACCGCGCTGCAACCATTCGTGCATTAGCAGACCCGAAGAGCAAACCGGAGACTTTCGGCAGACCGGGGCATATTAACCCACTGTACGCCAAGGTTGGCGGTGTATTACAGCGCGCGGGGCATACCGAAGCAGGTGTTGATCTTGCTCGTTTGGCCGGCCTCTATCCTGCGGCTGCATTGATTGAAATTATGAATGAGGATGGCACAATGGCGCGAATGCCGCAATTGCAAAAAGTAGCAAGCATCTTCGGTTTAAAAATCATCACAATCAAAGACCTCATTGCCTATCGTTTGGAAAAAGAATCCAATAGTGATACAGTTCCGCAGAGCGGTCTGGCAGCAGAGCGAGCCAATAGTGCAAGCGGTCTGCTTGAACGTGGCGAAACGGTATTTCTACCGACACAGAATGGCGAGTTCATGCTGACGCCTTTCCGCGATATGACAACCGGTCTTGAGCATGTTGTGCTGACAAAAGGCGAGTGGCAGGAAGGCGAGGCGATATTATGCCGTGTACACTCAAGTTGCATGACAGGTGATGTGTTTGGCTCGCAGCGTTGTGAATGCGGCGAGCAGTTGACAAAAGCTATGCAGATGATTGAGGCAGAGGGACGGGGAATTATCGTCTATATGAACCAAGAGGGGCGTGGCATAGGACTTATGAACAAGATACGCGCATATAAACTGCAGGAGCAAGGGGATGACACCGTGGAGGCGAATATACATCTCGGTTTCCGTCCTGACGAACGTGATTATGGGGTAGGAGCACAGATATTGCGTGCGATGGGTGCACTCAAACTGCGGCTGATGACCAATAATCCCGTAAAAAGGGTAGGCTTGGAGAGCTATGGAATCGAAATCGTTGAGAATGTGCCGATTGAAATTGCTCCAAACCGTTGGAACGAGCGATATATGCGTACCAAAAAAGAGAAAATGAACCACGATTTGACGCTCGTGTGAACATTTGGCACGGTATTTGATAGAGTGAAGGTGTCGGGATGCCGATATATCGAAATACCGGGATACCGACAAACAATTAAAATATTACAATTATGAAAAGACTAACTACACTTCTAATGACGCTGATGCTCATGAGTGCGGCGTTATGGGCGGACGAAACTATCACAGTTTCTGCCAACAGTTCTGACATCTCGGAAGGACTCGATTTGAAGGTTGTAGCTAAACTGTTTGCAGAGGCTAAGAACCTGGAGGAGTTCGAGACGAGGCTGAACAACCCGGATAGCGCGTTCTGTAATCTCGATCTTAATGGTGATGGTCAGGTGGATTACTTGCGCGTAGTGGAAACGGGCGAGGGAAACAAACGCCTTATCGTACTACAGGCTATCCTCGCAAAGGATATTTTCCAGGATGTCGCTTCGATATATGTGGAGAAAGATGCGGCGGACAATGTGTCTGTGCAAGTGATAGGCGACGAGTACGTATATGGCGCTAACTACATCATCGAACCGGTGTATGTTTATAGACCTGTTATTTACGATTGGTTCTGGGGTCCATACTGGTGTGCGTGGAACAGCCCTTGGTATTGGGGGTATTACCCGAGTTGGTGGTATGTTCATAGTTGCTGGGCGCATGATTGGTATTGGCATCACTGCTATGCTTTCCATCATTGTCACCACTACTGCTCTTTCCGTCCTGGACGCGTTGTATGCAGTGGCTATCGTGAATTGCGTAGTGGAGTGACACGTAGAGAATTTGCGGATGCTCACCCGGAGCGTTCTTTCAGCCAACGTAATAGTGGAATGACAAATGCTCGCGAGATACGCAGTACTTCAAGTGTTCGCCAGCGTCAAGCGGCAGTCTCCAGTGGTTCTGCCCGTTCGTCTATCAGCAGCTCAGCTCAGCGTTCTGAACTAAACCGCCAGTCGGCAGTAAGCCGCACGTATGGCAGCACAAATACTGCAGTTGCCCGCTCGCAGGCTACAACACGTTCGACTAGTGCACAGGCGACCGGTCGCGCAGAGAGTGCAAGTCGCTCCACATCTGTGACTACCCGCAGCACAGGTTCGCAAGCAACTGCTCGTACGACAACTGCAACAACAACTCGCACTACGACTGCAACGGCTAGCCGTTCAACAGGCAGCAACTCAGGTTCTGCCAAAAGCAGTGCAACCACACGCTCTACAAGCAGCACAACGGTTGCACGCCAACCGCAACGCAGCACGGGCTCGACGGCCACGCGTAGCACAAGTTCGATAACATCGCGTAGTACGAGTAGCACCTATAGTAGCGGTTCACGCACTAGCAGTAGTGGTTCTTCCACTCGCAGCAGTGGCAGCACGTACAGTGGCAGCACGTATAGTGGAAGCCGTGGTGGAGGCTATTCTGGCGGAAGCCGTAGCGGAGGTAGCTATGGCGGAGGAGGCAGCCGCGGTGGTGGCGGAGGAGGAGGTTCCAGACGCAGATAAACGAGAACAGGTGGCCGGAAGGTCACCTGTTTTTTTATGCGCATCGCGCAATATTAGAGAATGAGCGATTTAACAAACTCTACGCGGTTGAAGCATTGTAGGTCGGTCATCTGTTCGCCCAATCCGATGTATTTCACAGGAATCTTAAATTGGTCTGATATACCGATGACAACACCACCCTTGGCAGTACCATCTAGTTTGGTGATGGCGAGAGAGGTAACTTGTGTGGCAGCGGTAAACTGCTTCGCTTGCTCAAAAGCGTTCTGGCCTGTAGAACCGTCCAGCACTAGCATGACGTCATGCGGCGCATCAGGCACTACTTTTTGCATCACATTTTTGATTTTGGTCAACTCGTTCATCAGGTTGATTTTGTTATGTAGTCGTCCCGCTGTGTCAATAAGCACAACATCGGCATCGTTCGCTTTGGCAGACTGCAGCGTATCGAAGGCCACAGACGCTGGATCAGAACCTTGTTGTTGCTTGATAACCGGTACCCCTACACGCTCTCCCCATATACATAACTGTTCCACCGCTGCTGCGCGGAAAGTGTCCGCAGCGCCGAGATATACTTTCTTGCCGGCTGCCTTGTATTGGTATGCCAGTTTGCCGATGGTGGTCGTTTTGCCCACACCGTTCACGCCGACCACCATGATAACATACGGCTTGGCAGGTAGTTCTTCCGAGAAATCAAGCACATCTGACACATTGTTCTCTTGTAGTAATGATGCAATCTCATCGACTAGCAGTTGATTTAGTTCTGTGGTACCGACATATTTGTCGCGTTTCACGCGTTCTTGCACTCGCTCAATAATCCGCAAGGTGGTTTCTACGCCCACATCCGAAGTGATGAGTGCTTCCTCCAGGTTGTCAAGCACATCATCGTCAATGGTTGATTTGCCGGCAATAGCGTGACCAATCTTACTCAGTACGGATGCTTTACTTTTCTCCAGACCTTTGTCTAAGGTCTCTTTTTTTTCTTTGTTGAATAATCCAAAAAATGCCATATTTAGTTATAGTTTTTTCTCATTATACGATAGTCGTGGCGGGCCGAGCAGATGGCTTTGGCACTACCGGTTCTGCCGATAAGCAAAAACATGAGCGCAGCGACATAATCGAGTACCCATCGCAGCGACAGTACAATCCATCGGCATGGATGATTCTTGTAAATCATCAATAGGTTGTTGCGGAAATTGAGATATGTCTTTCGCGGGTTATCGTATGCTAGTGAGCCGCCTCCAAGGTGATACACCGTGCTCTGCGGCACACAGGCCAGCCGCCAGCCTTTGTTACGCATTCGCCAGCAAAGGTCAATTTCCTCCATATGGGCAAAAAATGCAGCATCGAGACCGCCAGAATCCTTATACACCTGTGTACGCACGCACATACATGCGCCCGTTGTCCAATCCACATCTTTTATTGTGTCATATTGGCCATGGTCTTTCTCTACATAGAAGAGCACTCGCCCTCGACAATATGGATAACCTAATGCGTTTACATAACCTCCTGCGGCTCCGGCGTGCTCGAAATACTCACGTTTGCGCCAGCTGCGTATCTTCGGTTGCACCGCTGCTACATCTGGGTTTGCTTGCAAATAATCGAGTAGGGGACTAAGCCAGTACTCTGTCACCTCCACATCGGAGTTCAGCAGCACCACATACTCGCTGTCAACTTGCTCAATTGCGCGGTTGTAGCCTTCTGCAAAACCATAGTTCTTGTCCAGTACAATGGTCTTGGCTGTCGGAAACTCTTTTGCCAGCACTTCCAGGCTGTTGTCTGTGCTGCCGTTGTCCGCTACGATGATATCCGCTATCGGCTGTCGTCTATTGGCAGTTAGTACCGAGGGTAGGTATTGGCGTAGCATCTCTGCGCCGTTCCAGTTTAATATGATGACACTGCATTTCATCTTGTCCATTTCCATCTATCGTGCGTCCACAGCCATAGGAACGGCTGTTCATTAATATTTTGCTCCAGCACTCGTGCATAAGCGGTAGTTATCTCGCCTTCCGCGGTCTCTTTCGGTGTGCCACTGATGGTTTTCATATCCACATGGTAGTAGCCGCGTTTGATGCGCTTTACATGCAGGTAAAATACGGGATACCCGAATTTCTTACCCAATACTTCGCCTCCGTCTAAGAATCCGGTCTTTTGATGCAGAAATGTAACCGATGTGCGTGTCACTTCGGGGCGCGGTTTCTGGTCGCTAAGCAGGCCGATGGTAACCGGCTGTTTCTCTGCCCTGTATCGTACCATTTCACGCAGTATGCGCTGCTTCTCCACGCATGCACCGCCTCGTTTGGAACGGAGGGCAAGCATTGTCTTGTCCATTGCCTCGCTTTTCAGTTTGCGATATACATTGAGTTCCTTTACACCGGGACTCACCCATTGTTGGATGGATGCCAACCACTCCCAGTTGCCCATATGCCCAAGCATGAATATACCTCCTCCTGCCTCATCGATTAGGCGGTTCACTTCCTCCATGTTCTTGAACTCTACGCGATGCCGCATTTCCTCGTCAGGGCATCGATATCCGTAGATGCTCTCGACGATGGTATAGCAGAACTGATGGTAGAAATCTCTCGCTATCTGCTTCCGTTCTTCCTCCGGTTTGTCTGGGAACGACAAACGCAGGTTCTCATGCACAAGTCGCCTCCGATAGCGCACCACATGGTACATCAGCGGAAACAAGAACCAGTCGGCTATCCCGTAATGAACGGCTAATGGAAGTCGGCTTAGAAGAGAGGCGCAATGAGATAGCATATCCAACAAAATGCAGTAATAACAGGTCCTGCTAAAAGGATGCTGTCAAAACGGTCTAGCACACCACCGTGTCCAGGCAAGAAACGACCGGAATCTTTCACACCTATCGAGCGCTTCAGCAGGCTCTCCATCAAATCGCCCATCGTACCGAAAATACTGACGAGGAATGCAAAGATGATGGCGGTGCGCAGACCCATTCCCGTCTGTATGATGGTATCGTACCAACCGCTATTCCATAGAATGAGCGAGGCCGCAAGGGTGAAGACAAAACCGCCGGCAAGGCCCTCCCAACTCTTCTTAGGGCTGATATGTGGTGTCATCTTATGGTTTCCGTTCTTGCGCTTGGCAGTCAAAGAACCGACGCAATACGCTCCGGAATCGTTAATCCATATCAGCACGAACAACGCTAACAACAACCATTTATCAAGGAAAATAAGATACAATAGGGTTGCCAACGGCAGGGCAATCATCACTTGCGAAATAAGGAGGTTTCCCCAATTCTGCAACGGCTTGCCCGAATGGTTCCATATTTCGTCCATCAGCGTGAATATTAGTAGCAGCACGTACGCGAAAAAGAGGGAGAACCCAAATACATGCAGATTGGCATTACTTCCTCCTACGCGCCATGCCAGGCACTGAATAGTCGCCCATAGCACCAATGTCACCACCAGCGAATATACACGTAATGCACGAGGAGATTTCACTAAACGGTGAAACTCATCAACCGCCAGCACACATAACACACAGAACAAGGCGCTGAATGCCATCGGATTCCATAAAATACTGCCCACCACGCAGCCTACAAATACAGCTCCGCTAATGGTCCTTTTGACGAATTCTGTCATTTTTCTTCAAAAATTTTTGCAAAATTACAAAAAAAATACTACCTTTGCAAATATTTTTTGATTTTTATGGAAAATAATAGCATTGAATTGGCACTTTTAGAGCCGGAGGAACGCGAATTAGTGGAGTTTATCTACGAATCCATTCCTGCTGAGGATCGGTCGAGTGGCTCGACACAAGATAACCCCAGCGGTCACATACTGACGGCTGATGACATTCTCTTTGTTCTTGACCTTATGGATGACTACTTGGAAGAGCAAGGACTGGTGCGCGAGGATCCGCAGACTGGCGAAATGGAGTATTTAGAGGGAGATGTAGATGAAACGGAGCAGTTGAACTATGTGTTGGCAGCTGTTAAAGAGGACAACCGTAGTATATCGTCTGTGCAGATTCAATTGATTCAGGATGCTGAATTGCAGTTCGGCATCAAGCACGGCTATTATACAGAAGAGTGACAAGAATAGCGACCATAGGATTCTTTGATGGTGTTCACAAAGGGCATTGCTACTTGTTTGAACATCTACAATCGATTGCTTTTGAGCGCGGTTTAAAACCGCTGATAGTGACTTTTGGAGAGCACCCGCGTACTGCGTTACAGGCGGATTATGTTCCACGGCTCCTTACAACGCCTGACGAACGAAAAGAGCTGCTACTACAATACGGAGAGGTGCTGTTTTTACCATTCGCAGACATACAACCTCTTACGGCTGCCGAATTTATGGCCCGTCTACGTGAGGAATATCAAGTGTCTGTATTGCTCATGGGGTATGACCATCGCTTCGGATCGGATTGTTTAAAGCATCCGCATGAGTACCGTCATGTGGGAGAACAATGCGGCATCGAAGTATTAACTATGGGTGAGTTTACCGAGGGCGAGTGGCATGTGTCCTCTACGGAGATTCGCTCGGCGCTAGAGACAGGAAATATTGTTATGGCAAATGAGTTACTGGGGCGCTCGTATAGTCTTAGCGGCACCGTTGTTCACGGAAACGGGATAGGTCGCAGTATCGGTTTTCCGACGGCGAACATACAACCCGACAGCGCAGAGAAGATTATCCCTAAAACCGGTGTCTATGCTGTGCAAGTCCGTACGCAACAGTTCGATTGGAAACATGCTATGCTCAATATCGGAACGAACCCAACTATAGGCAACAGCCATCAGACAATAGAAGTGCATATCCCAGCCTATGAGGGCGATTTATATGGTGAGCACATGGATATTCGCTTCACGCGTTTCATACGCGAAGAGAAACATTTTGACAGTTTGTCGGATTTACGGGAACAGATAGCTATGGACGTTGGTAGCAGCCTGCGTCAGGACGTTTGAACGCGCGCGAAATGCCGTCTCTATCCATAGGATAGGGGAGTGCAACGGTGCTATCACCGATGCCTATGGCGGGACTCACGCTATCCAAGTGGAAGTTATAATAGATGTATTCCTTGTACTTGTAGAAATCATTGACGAACACATTGGCTGTGTCCGTCTTTTGCCAATAGATATTAGCTTCTGCGTGCGGTATAGCAAGACTGTCCGTCTTCAGGTAATTACCCACAAACACACCTGGATAGAAGCGGTCTAACGGCGTAGCCACTACTAGTTGATTCGTCAGATAGCCTGTGATGATGCTGTTGTAGAACGAAGTAGTGGTCTTAGGACCGGTCTTGGACAAGTTGTCAATATAGACCGCAGCGCAGTTTTCCTTCGCCACGGACTGGATACGGATGGTCGTATAGTTGAAATATGAGGCAATCGTTGAGTGAACGAACTTATGCGTACCTCCTGAACAAAAGACGCAGTAAGATGCGCAATTGCTTATCTCTGTGTTAGTTACCAACGCGTCGGTGTTCACCAGCACTAAGCCGTATTTGGAATGATTATGGATGCGACAGCCGTCCATGGTGAGATTGGACAAACCATTGGCGCCTGAGTTATAGCAGTACAGGCCAACATTACCGGATAGTATATCCACATAATTCATCGAATAGTTGCGCGGTTGCTCTGATTGCAGGTAAATACCATTCCAACTGCCTCCGGCATAAAGGTATGGCACGCTATCGAAAAGATGGTCCAACCGGTCGCCACGGATGATGATAGGTGCATCCAGCGTACCATTGGCTTCCACATCACTCTGCGCAATGATACAAGCGCCGTTATGCATATATAGCGCAGAACCGGCTTCCAACTTCAGCAACCCTTCTACAACAATCGTGTCATAAAGGATATAGGGCCGTTCCGCAGTGAATGTATAGCTTGAGATAAATGTTTTGCCTTTGCCGATTCGTCCTAGGCGGGTGGCATTTTGAGCGAAGGCCTCGATGAGAACCTGTTGCGTGGTGCCGTTGGTCAGATGAAAATGCAATATATCTTCTATCCGTATGGCGCCATCTGCTGCCATCTTGCCGGAATCAGTCACGCGCACGAACACATATAGGCTGTCGCCGCCGTTAATTTGCAGGTTCGTCAGTTGTTCTAACTTAGGTTCCCCATCCACGTTCACGGTGAATGCTTCGCCATCCTCTATCCACACGCGGTCAATAATGAGTGCCGAGGCGTTGCGGTTATATACCATCAGTTGCATCGTTGCGCTGCCTTGCTCCGTGAACACAGTGTCAAAACTGAGTGTGTCGCACGAGAAGGAGAGACGTAGTGACGGGTCAGCACTTGCCTGATACTCGCGGCAACTCACCAGAGCGCAGATGCACAGCAATATGTAGAATATCTTACGCACTTATTCAAAATTAAATGTCAGACACACGCAATGGCTCGTCAGACGAGAGATGGCATCGGTATAAAAAGCATCGTGTGTATTGAGATTCGGGTGCTCATTGGATGGACATAACTGGTTGGCGAAACCGATACGATACGTTATTTCTGGGCAGAACTTGAACCAGTTGAAATAGAAATCACAACCAAATCCTATTTCGCAGAAATAATCGGTCAGGTTCAGTAGCACCGGTTTCTCATGATCCCGGCTCACGTTGAAACTGGCACCGCCACCTGCGATGACATACGGGCGATAATTTCCTTCACGGGCTGCAGACCATTTTAGGTATAGCGGCAGATAAACCGGCATCGCTAATATATCCAGTTGTGAGCCGGTTTTCGTTCCCTTCACTTCCCGCCCAGATTCGGTTTTATAACTCAGTGTGCGGCTCGTGAACTGCATACCCGGACAGAAACGTAGGTTGAGAAACTGGCATAAGCGTAAGTCTGTCACAAACCCTACATGAAAGCCAGGTAACACACCGCTTACGCGCACATGGTAAATCTCTGTTTCGCCAGTAATTTCGCTCTTTATAGGCAGTTCACTGTCTGTCACGCCGAAACTGGCAAAATTCATGCCTAATTGGAATCCGAAGTGGAATAGTTTGTCGTCCACATACGGCCTATTCATTGCCACTTGCCCGTACGCGCCACACGTCAGGGCTCCAAGGATGCAGATTACTATGAATTTTCTAACTCTCATTAATAATCACTGTTACTGTTTCCGCTATCATCAAAATCATCGCCTCCGCCACCCATATCTTCTCCTGGCTTGCCCTTGCGGCGACCTTGCTGGTTGCCGAAGTTATAGGTCAGGGTCAAACTGATAGAACGGCTGTGCCACCTGTTCTCGCTGAATTGCCAGAAGCCGTCGCCCCATGTGTTGTTACGGCGTGCACGGCTATCGAGCAGGTCGCGTACGTTAAGTGCCAAGGCCAACTGTTTGTTGAGGAAGGTATGGCGCAGACCGATATCGAGCGAGTAGCTGTGGCTGGTGGTACCTTGTGCCACCACTCGCGGAGAGCGATAGTTGGCACGGATCTGACCGCTGAAATCTTTGGTGAACATGAACTGTGCGCTAATGCGGACTGAACCGGCAAAGATATTCTGTTTGTCCAGATTAATAGGTATCGTACTGCCGTGGTGAACAATGGTGTCATGAACGGCTGCGATGTTGTTCCAGTAGAAATTGGCACTGGTCGTCAGTTGCAGCAAGTCGCCGAACAGGCGGTTTTTCGCCACCACTTCTATTCCTAACTCCTGACGGGTAGAGACATTGAAATAGGTGTTCTTCATCGTCTCGCCATCCAGGTCTATATACTTAATATTCTGTATTGCGCCCTCGTTGTATTTCCAAAACACACCGGCTGAAAGCGTGTGACGCTCCCAGGTCTTGAGGTAGTTCAACTCGAGGTTGTTAGAGTAGGCGGGTAGCAGATCCACGTTACCGTAACTGATATTCGTCGAGTCCGACAAGTCCAGGCGAGGGTTTATTTGGTGGCCCCACGGACGGCGTACACGGCGAGTGTAGTTGAGTTGCAGCTCGTGTCCGTTTCCGAAGTCATAACCGATATAAGCACTCGGATATATTTGGAAATAAGCGGTATCTTTTTTGTTCGGGAATGCAGCGTAAGAGTCCTGAATATTGCCCGCATCGTCCTTATAGAACGACTCCAGATGACGCATATAATACTCGCCACGGAGACCAACCTGAATAGACAACTTGTCCCAAAAACGGTTACCATACGTGATATATAGCGCATGGTTCTGCGTCAAACCCTTGAAATCTGCGTAGTACGGGAATAATTCGGCTATTTGCGAACCGTCTGCCCGCAGGTCATGAGCGTCAGCAAAGCTGTTGCTCCAGTTGCGTGTGTAGTCATAGCCTGCCTCCAAACGGCTCTGCTGCGTCGGTTTCCATTCGTAATCGGCCTTGATTTCGATACCTTGCTCTTTGCTCAGACTGCTCTGGTCCTGATAGCTGAAAGTGGTATCGCTGGCATTCATGTCCTCTTGTTGGTAGTTCGAGAGCATATTAAAGCCGAAGTTGTTATAGGTTCCGCTTACCCGCAACTCATGATTGTCCATGGTGAAGGTATAGTCGAGTGTCGCGTTGCCGCCCGGGTGTGAGCCCATCCCTTTCTGGTCACGTGTGAAGTCTCGCATTACATTGCCTAACGGGTCGGTCAGCAGGTAGGTACGATGATTCGAGTTTTCCATGCCGAGACCTTTGTTACGGGTGCTCACCATGCCAAATCCGGACACTCCTAACACATGTCCCTCTGCCAGACGGAAGTTCAAACCGGCGCGAGCATACATTCCACCGCCACGATGAGTCTGTTGACCTTCTTGTTGTAAATGACTTATAATCAAGCTGCTATCCAGTACTTGCGAACCGGTTCCGAGTAAGTTATACCGATCGGTTCTGCTACCGCCGTTGCTGGTATAATAGCGGTAACCGACGTTGAAATAGCCGTCCACGGGACCTGCGTTGAAATTGATATTCAACCCTGCATTAGCGCCCGGAGGAGTGGTCCACGGTGCAGCCAGAGAATAGTCGATACCGGCCTGCACAGAACCGTAAAAACCGGCTGCACGGTCTTTTTTCATGACGAGATTGATAATACCCGCAGAGCCTTCCGGCGAGAATTTGGCGCTCGGATTTGTGATAAGCTCTATCTTCTCAATCGTACCTGCCGGCATCTGTTGGAGCACTTGCCCGCGGTTCTCGCTATTCAGTCCTGCAGGCTTGCCGTTAATCCAAATCTCCACATCTTCGGAGTTGCGTAGGCTGATATTTCCCTCTTGGTCCACGTCCACGGACGGGATATTCTCAAGCACATCGGTCACGGAAGCACCGGCTGATGCGATATTTTGGTCCACTGTAAACACTTTCTTGTCCAGCTCAAAACGCATAGAAGAGCCTTGACCGACAACTTCCACATCTTTAAGCACTTGCGTATCTTCTTTGAGAGCAATACGTCCGAGGTTTATTGGTTTTCCGGCCACGGTGACTTCGCGTCTCTGTTCGCTATAACCCATAAAGGAGATGACCAACGTGTATTGGCCGTCTGCCAAATCGAGCGAGAAGGAACCCGTCTCGTCGGTGACTGTACCGGTGACGGGAGCCGTCTCGCCTTTTTTGAGCACGCTGACATTGGCGAAATCTACCGCCTGTCGGGTGCCGTTGTCAATCACTTTGCCTGTAAGTTGAGCGGCAAAGGAGTTCATGATTAGCAGCAACAGCGCTAATACTGTAAATAATCGGTTCATTTAATTAACCATTGTACGGCCTGTGAATAGCCGTCTGTTCCTTTTCCTATTATACTATGCGCGCACACGTCCGTGAGCAAGCTGTGTTGCCGGAACGGCTCACGTTGCAGTATGTCGCTGATATGCACCTCCACCACGGGCACTTCGCTCTCTTCAACCGCGTCGCGGAGAGCCACACTCGTATGACTGTACCCGCCTGCGTTGAGTACGATGCCTTTGACATCATTTGCCTCCTGAATCCAGTCTATCAGGTCGCCTTCGTGGTTGGATTGCTTATATACAAAATGTACCTCCGGCCAGGTCTGTTGGATTTCCAACAAAATCTGTGCCATACTCTTGGAACCGTATATCTGGGGTTTGCGAGAGCCCAAACGGTTCAAGTTCGGTCCATTGAGAATTAATATCTGCATAGCGTATGTGGCTGTCGAGCCACTCGACTTATCTCGCTCCGTTAACCGCTAAGAGGAACTCGTCGTTGTCCTCAGTACGCTCCATAAACGCCTTCAACTTTTCCATCGCTTCTTGTCCGCTCATGTCGCTTAATTGCTTGCGAATCTGCCACATACGGCTCAGCACATCGGCTGGCAGAAGCAGGTCGTCACGACGCGTGCTCGATGCAGGAATATCCACAGCAGGGAAGATGCGGCGGTTGGCCAGTTTGCGGTCAAGTTGCAGTTCCATGTTACCGGTTCCTTTGAACTCCTCGAAAATCAGGTCATCCATCTTGCTGCCTGTCTCGGTCAGCGCCGTTGCGATGATGGTCAGGCTGCCGCCGTTCTCGATGTTACGGGCAGCACCGAAGAAGCGTTTTGGTTTGTGAAGCGCCTGCGCTTCCACACCGCCTGACAGCACTTTGCCGCTGGACGGAGCAACGGTGTTGTACGCGCGTGCCAGACGGGTGATAGAGTCGAGTAGGATGACTACGTCATGACCGCTCTCCACCAATCGTTTGGCTTTCTCGTGAACAATATTTGCTACGCGCACATGGTTGTCTGCCGGCTCATCGAACGTCGAAGCAATCACTTCAGCATTCACGCTCCGTTGCATGTCGGTCACTTCCTCCGGACGCTCATCGATGAGCAGAATAATCATATACACTTCGGGGTTATTCTTGAGAATAGCATTGGCTAACTCCTTGAGAAGCACCGTTTTACCGGTCTTCGGCTGCGCTACAATCAGTCCGCGTTGACCTTTACCGATAGGCGAGAAAAGGTCAATCATACGAACGCTCAGCGAGTCATTCTTGCCCGTGCAGAGTTTGAATTTCTGGTCGGGGAAGAGGGGAGTCAGGTTCTCAAAGGCGATACGGTGCTTTGCCAGTTCAGGTGCCAGCCCGTTGATGCGGATCACCTTGTCCATAGGGAAGAATTTCTCCGGTTGCGGGTTCATGCGAATCGAGCATTCCACAGTGTCTCCCGGTTTCAGGCCGTATTGGCGCACTTGGTCTTTGCTCACATAGATATCGTCAGGACTGGACAGGTAGTTATAGTCTGCCGAACGAAGGAATCCGTATCCGTCTGGAGTGCATTCCAACGTTCCCATGGCGATGACGTTCTCGCCTAAATCCGGCATCACAAACTCATCTACCACAGCTTCTTTGGTTGCGTCGATCTTTGTCTGTGCACTATCACCCGTAAGCTGTGCCTCATCGCCTGTAATCTGCGCGTCGTTGCCTGTAACTTGTGCCTCGTCACCCGTCGCCTCTTCTTTCTTCTTACGGCCTCTGGTCTTCTTTGCGGGTTTCTCTTCTGCCACCTGTACTGCCTCGCTTGTAACCTCTTCTTTCTTCTTACGACCTCTGGTGGCTTTTGCGCTATTGGCTGGCTTGGCTTCTGCGGCCTGTAATCCGTCACCCGCAGTCTGTAACCCTTCAGCTAATGGCAATTCTGCCATCAGACCGTTCACTTGTTGAACGGTGCGGTTCGGACGATGGTTGTCTGCACCCATAGATTCTTGCATCTGGGCCAATTGTTCTTTCTCCGTGCCGACGGTCGCTTTAACGCGCTCGCTTTTCGAACCCGAAATATTCACTTTCTTGGCTGCAATCTTCACGCCGCGTGTACGTTCACGCTTACCGCTCTTGCCGGCGGCCGCGCGCTCATCTTCTTTGGCTTGAACAACTGCCGCACGTTGGTCGGCTTGGGCGTCAAGAATTGCGTAACTGATTTCGCGTATAGATTGGCTGCGACGGGGTTTTAGACCCATACGCTCAGCTATCTCACGCACTTCTTCAAGCGTCATGCGCTCGAGTTTTTGTAATTCGTATTGCATAAATGTGATAAAATAATTTCTTGGAAAAATTTGAAAAAAGAGAGTCCCATTTTCAAATTCGCTGCAAAGATAGTACTTTTTTTTGATATACACAAATTTTTTTGCTATTTTTTTTCGTATGTCGCCTGTACGTATCAAAATATAACTTCGGACTAATCCTAGACTATACATAGACTAAACAGCACCTCTTGCGCACCTTTTGAGCCGCAGAAATTGCGCTTTTTTGCTCTTTTATACTATATTATATTAAATATAATATACATTTTGTCGCCCGATTTTAACAAATAAAAATACTCTCAAACACTTGCATATATGCAAAAAAAGCAGTACCTTTGCACCCGCAAAGGTTTAAAAATATGGATATTTCGATAATAGTGCCTCTGTTTAATGAGGCGGAATCGCTGCCCAAACTCTATGAGTGGGTAGCGCGTGTGATGAGAGAGAATAAGTTCTCCTATGAGGTTATTTTTGTCAATGACGGAAGTACGGATGAGTCATGGGATGTCATCTGCCGGTTGAAAAAAGACAGTAAGAAAGAGGACGGAGCCGTGCGTGGTATCTGTTTCCGTCGTAACTACGGCAAATCAGCGGCTTTGTATTGTGGTTTTAAGAAGGCTCAAGGTGATGTGGTTATCACTATGGATGCCGATTTGCAGGACTCGCCGGATGAGATCCCCGAACTCTATCGCATGATTATGGAGGACGGATTCGACCTCGTGAGCGGATGGAAGCAGAAGCGGTACGATAATAAACTGACAAAGAATCTGCCCTCAAAACTCTTCAATGCCACGGCTCGCAAAGTAACCGGAATACAACTGCATGATATGAACTGCGGTCTGAAGGCCTACAAGAACGAAGTGGTGAAGAATATTGAAGTCTTTAGCGAGATGCACCGCTATATTCCGTATCTGGCCAAGAATGCCGGATTCACGAAGATTGGCGAAAAAGTGGTACAGCACCGCAAACGGGAGTTTGGAGTAAGCAAGTTCGGCCTTAGCCGTTTCGTGAATGGTTACCTGGACTTGTTGACGCTTTGGTTCCTGAATAAGTTTGGAAAGCAGCCGATGCATTTCTTCGGTTTGGTCGGCAGTCTGATGTTCTTCATCGGCTTTATCGCAGTCATTGTGGTCGGCGGCATGAAGCTCCATGCCATTTCACACGGCTTGCAGGCGATGTTGGTTGGTGTGAATCCGTATTTCCACATCGCTATTCTGATGATGATTCTCGGTTGTATGCTGTTCCTTGCTGGATTCCTTGCTGAACTTGTCATTCGCAATAGCCCAAGCCGTAACGATTACCTCATTAAAACGCAAATCTGATGGCCCAGGGCTTGGATGAGCAAATAAATACCGTTGAACGGGCGCTAGGCGAATGCATGATTGAGCACGCACTCGCTGTTGTGCGTGTGTGGCTCAACGAATTGGGGGAAAATAACCCATTTGAGGATGCTTTCCGCAGTATTGAGACACAATACGAGAAAGTGTTCCAAATATGGCTCAACTCGGATGACGAAGAGAATGAGGCAAAGCTGAATAAGCTTACGGGAGATGCATACCAGCTCGTGGATGCCGTCTATGTGGAGATTAGGCTCAAAAGAGGCCTCTCGCCGCAAATGCATGGCTTTAATTCCGAATCGCCGCAGTCACTCATTCAGTATTTCTCCAGTTGCATCAAAATGCAGCAGAAGGACCACGAATGGTTGCGTGAGGCAATGAGAGACGCAAACAAGGTAGGAATGGCGCTCGTGGCTATCACTGCGCTGGTGAGAAATCTGCGGGAGTGCTTCTCCATTGAAGGGATTTTGACGCTTATTGAAGGCTTTGAAGCAGAGAACGACATCGTGGCGGACCAGTGCCTCGCAAACGTAATAACGCTCCTCATCCATTATGACATACGAATGGATTTTTTTCCGCAGATTCAGGATGCGTTTGTGGCGGAACTGACGGATATGGGCGACAATCTTAACCATGTGTTTGATGTGCTATGTGCAATTATCAAGTCATCGCGCAGAGACTGGCTCGAGAGTTATGCGGTCGGAGAAATGGCGCTGAGTGACTTGCCAAATGAATTGCAGAAATTGGTAGAGGCTACTGGAATACAGAATGATATCAAGACATTCTATTCATGGGTGCCCAAGTCGGAATCTGAGTATATGGCGGGCCTCGTACAGATTTTCCCGCAGACATGGCTCTATGAAGTGCTCATAAAAGGAAACGCGGAATACGAGAGAAATCTCACATATACGTACCTGTCTATTGGCAACAGAGATTTGATGTGGGATTTTCCTGAAGTGGGAGAGCAATGGTATGTCAATGTGCTACGGCGCGGATCGGACCAACCGATGGATTATATCAATTACGGGCATTGTTTGATGCTTAAAGGCGATAGAATGATGGCGTACGAAGCGTATCGGCAGGCAAGGCAGATGTGCAAATCCGCTAAGGATTTTCTCGCGCTCTTTAGGCCGGACAGACGTAATTTGGTGGAGAGAGGTGTGCTCTTGGAGCATGTGTATCTGATTGAGGACCGGATGTTGGTGGGATAAGCTCAGAACAAAAGGGGAGGAGAATATGCGAGACTTCAGTCTGGATATGTACCGAGAATTGTTGGAAACCTTGCAGCGGCAAGGATATATACTGATTCGCTACTGTGACTATCCCGCCTACGCCAATGCCAAAGCTAAGGCTAAGGCCAAATACATCATCCTCAGGCACGATGTGGACGCTTGTCCACAGAATAGCTTGCAGACGGCTCAGATAGAGCATTCAATAGGTGCTTTAGCCACATATTATTTCCGATGCGGACCGGAGAGCAATAAACCCGAAATAATACGGGCAATAGCGCAACTTGGACACGAAATTGGCTATCACTATGAAGATTTGGCTCTCTGCGACGGAGATATGCAAAAGGCGCAGGCGCACTTTGAAACATGGCTCAGATATTTCCGGCAGTATTACGCCGTTGAGACCGTTTGCGCGCATGGATCGCCGCGAAGCCGATGGGATAACAAAGAATTGCTGAAGCAGCAAGATTACAAGGCATTGGGCATCACTGGCGAACCGTACTTGGACACAGATTTCAGCGATGTGCTCTACCTTACAGACACCGGTCGATGCTGGGATGGATACAAAGTGTCAAGAAGAGACAAAATACCGCTCTATCAAGACGAATGGAACAAGAATGGGTGGACTTGGCACACCACACAACAATTGATACAGACCGCGAAGGACGGCAAATTGCCGCCACATGTACTCCTTACCACGCATCCGCAGCGTTGGAACAGCAGCAATGCCAAATGGTGGCGTGAGTTAGTGGCACAGACAATTAAGAATGGAATAAAAAGAATATGGATAAAAAATTGAATTTTGCACTTATTGGTGCAGCTGGATATATTGCGCCGCGGCACATAAAGGCTATAGCGGACACAGAGAACAACCTGCTCGTTGCGTATGATAAGTTTGACAGCGTCGGTCGTCTCGATAGTTCGTTCCCTGATTGTTCTTTCTATACGGAGAATGAGCAGTTTGACCGCTTCTGCTCCAAACAGATGCGCACGGACAATCCTTTGCATTGGCTGTCTATCTGCACGCCGAACTACACACACGATGCGTTTATCCGCTATGGACTGCGACTGGGCTGCAACGTGATTTGCGAAAAGCCCGTGGTGCTCAATCCATACAATATCGATAACCTTCTCGAATTGGAGCAAGAAACAGGACGCAAGGCATATACTATTCTACAACTCCGTCTGCATGACAAGATAAAAGCGCTCAAAGCAAAAGTGGAGAACGGACCGAAGGACAAGATATACGATGTGGACCTCACATATATCACCAGTCGCGGAAACTGGTATTATGCCAGCTGGAAAGGGGATGTGCGGAAGAGTGGAGGTATCGCGACAAATATCGGTGTGCATTTCTATGATATGTTGCAGTGGGTATTCGGACCGGTGAAGAAGAATATTGTCCATGTGATGTCCTTTGATCGCGTTGCAGGCTATTTGGAGATGGAGCGTGCCCGTGTACGCTATTTCTTGAGCATTAATGCTGCTTGCCTGCCGCCAAATGCCGTGCAGGGTGAGAAACGGACATATCGCACGCTCTGTATCGACGGAGAGGAGTTCGAGTTCTCACAGGGCTTCACAGAACTGCATACTGAGAGTTATCGCCATATTCTGGCAGGAGATGGATTCCGCATAGCCGAGGCAAAGCCTTGTATTGAAACGGTAGCGGAGATTCGCCATGCAGAACCCATCGGACTGGTCGGAGATTATCACCCAATGGCTAAGTTGCCGCTCACGCCGCACCCGTTTGGATGGGATGTAAAACTCTGACACATATTGTTAATAACAAAAGGTTCATGCTGAAAAGTAGATACATAGTATTTCTGGCGATGGTAGTTCTCATGCTTGGTTCATGCGTTACGGCGCGAAAAGTGAACTATATGCAGGAGCCGGATAAGTATATCCCTACATATGCTGATACATTAAGTTTTGAAGATTATACGCTTCGAATAGGCGATAGACTATACGTGTACGTCTATTCGACGGACGAGAAGATCATGAAGATGTATAATGCCGGCGGTGGAAATGCTGCTTCTATGAGGCAACAGATGAGCACCAACGGAGCCGGAGGAGCATATGACTTATATACCTATTTGGTGGACGAGGAGGGATATATTGACTTCCCGACAATTGGAAAACTGACTGTCCAAGGGAAAACAACAAGAGAAGTCAAGCGGATGCTCGAAGATGAACTGGGCAAACTGCTACAGGAAATACCTGGATATGCGACTATCTCAGTGGAAGTGAACATCGTAAATCGTAGTTTCTCTATTATCGGGGCGCAGAGTGGTCGATACATGATTACCAAGGAGAAAATGACTATCTTTGAGGCATTAGCTGCTGCTGGAGATCTCAAGGAATTTAATAGTCGCAAGGAAATTAAACTCGTACGTGAGAAGAATGGAGTTACTACCATTAAGACATTTGATGCGCGCAGTAAAGATATCATCAACTCCGAATATTATTATATTGAGCCGAACGATATTATATACATCCGCCAGATGCCGGGATATAGCTTTGGCATCAATTCTGCCACTACGGCTGTCAGCGTGACGGCCGCAACTATCTCATTTGGCGTGTTCGTTTATTCAATCGTGCAGACAGGTATTAACCACGTGCGCAAATACGGAGGGAAAGGAGGCAGCAAATGAAACCGATGCGAATCTTTCTTTTGACTCTCCTTGCGGTGCTTATGACTGCTTGTTATAGCCATCGTACAATAGGCTATCTGCAGGAACCGACGAAAGCAAACAAACTGCCCGTATACGATAGTGCGGCGTATGAACCGTACAAGATACGTGTGAATGACGAAATCATCTATCGTTTGGTCACGCTGGATGAGACGATGTCGAAGATGCTTGGAACCAGCAACTCACTCTCTTCAGGTCAGTATGCCAATTCGTATCGGGTCTATCCGGATGGAACAATAGAACTGCCTTTCCTCAAGCCCTTGCACGTAGCGGGACTGACGGAGGCGGAGGCGCAAGATTCTTTGCGGGCGGCGTTCAGAGAGATTATTCCGGACGCAGACGTAAAACTGGCGCTGTACAATAAATATTTCTCGGTTATCGGTGATGCGCACTCAGGCAAGTATTTTATATACAAGGATCGCATGAACATCTTCCAGGCTCTTGCATTAACGGGAGATGTGATGAATAGCGGCGATCGCCGGCATATCCGTATTATACGGCCTCGTGACGAAGGACAGGAACCGGAAGTCTTGGAGTTTGACATCAGAACCAATACCATTATTGATTCCAAATATTATTATATCTATCCCAACGATGTGATTTATGTAGCACGTACGAAGGATAGTTTCTATAAGGTACCGACTTATACGGGGTTCCTTGGTTTGATTACCAGCTCGGTAGCCCTTCTAACTACGGTACTGAATTATGTGGCGTTTATGTATAAATAAGAATTATGAGTGGCAGAAATCAATATTACTATCCCGGAGGAGGTCAGCCGTATTACCCGCAAGGAGGGTATTATGTGCATGGAAACCAGCAGTATTATCAGCAAGACCCGGTCAACGGCAATAACGATGATGAAGAAGATAGTTTGAACTTCAATCCTTTGGAGTGGCTCTTTACATTCGTTCATTACTGGTATCTTTTTGTGATTGCAGTGGCCATTGCCTTAGGTATGGCTATGCTGAAGAATAGACGTTGGTTGCCTACGTACTACTCACAAGGTACGATTGTTATCAAAGAGAGCAATCCATATGGCAGTTCCTCATCTACGCTGATGCAAGGGTTCAGTGTAGATGCGGGATATAAGAATGTGAATAACCAGATGATTATGCTCGGCTCATATGATTTAATGAGCCGCGTCGTGGATTCATTGCCGTTCTTGAATGTAGAGTATATAACGCAGGGACGATTCAAAACAAGACAGTTATACCGCAATACACCGGTTACGATTGATTACACGCGTCTCGAACCACGGGTATATGATATGTTGTTCCAACTGGTGTTTGACGAAGATGGTACAATGCATATCAGTTCTACTGATGAAGCGGTGCCTTTGGAACTGGAAGCGCATTATGGTCAACCATTGAGCTGCGGACTGTTTGATATCACAATATGGCCTACTGCGATGGTGGGGCGCTACGACAAGATTTATTTCCGTTTCCGTTCCCACGACTCGCTGGTTAGTGAATTTATGGGACGCCTGAACTTGTCGTTCGTTTCAGAGGGCTCTACGGTACTGGCTATTTCACTGGTTAGCGAAACTCCGCAGAGAGACTGCGAGTTCATTGATGAATTGGCGAAGACATATCTCCTGCAGAATTTGGAGAAGAAAAATGAGGTGGCAGAGAATTCCATACGCTTTATCAATGAGCAGTTGGCGAACTTGCAGGCTTCACTTCAAGTCAGCGAAGGCGCCATTACAGATTTTCGGCAGGAGAACAAATTTGTTGATGTCAACTCATATGCAACCCAACTTATGGGACGCATTTCCGAGTATGAGCAGCATGCTATGGAGCTGCGCTTGAAGGAGACATACTTCGATTATCTCATACGCTATATTCATGAGAACATAGAGAAAGATGCAGTTATTGCTCCTACAATGATGGGAGTGAATGAACCGATATTGATGAATCTCGTGCAGCAGTTGAATGAACTGCGTATCCAACGCGGTGAACTGACGGAGAAGAACGTTTATTACGCCAAATATACAAAGGATATTGAGAATGTCAAGACTGCTATTGAGGAGGTGGTTACTTCTATGCGTGCCTCTTTGGAGATAGAAAAGGCGGATCTCAACAACCGTTATAAGGATGTGGAGAAATCGATTCAGCAGTTACCTGAGAAAGAATTGCAGATGGTGGCGATTGAACGCAATTATCGTATTGACGAGAACTACTATACTTTCTTCCGACAGAAACGGGCAGAAGCGGAAATCCAGAAAGCTTCGAATACGCCGGACAATAGTATTATGGATAAGGCGCGCACAACAGCTGTCATGAATGCCAAGGCGAAGTCAAAGACAACTACTACCTATCTTGTTATTGGGTTCTTTATTCCATTCATTCTCATCATCTTGAGTGAGCTTCTCAATAATAAGATTCGCTCGCCGAAGGATGTAATCAAGATGAAAAAGTTCCGCCTTATTGGTACCTTGCGTCATGCTAAGACACAAAACCCTACATTGGTACGTGCTGCGCCACGCTCCAGTTACGCGGAAATGTTACGATCTATTCGGACGCGCATTGAGTTTGTGCTCAAGCGAAAGGAGAAGATGATGATTAGTATATCGTCAACGGAATCCGGAGATGGGAAAACCTTCTTGGCTACGAATATTGCCTCTTTGTATGGCATGTCCGGTAAAAAGACAATCCTCCTGGATTTGGATCTGCGCAAACCGAATATCCATACCAAGTTAGGGCTGGACAATGGAAATGGCTTGTCCAATTATCTTATTGGTGATTGTGAATTGAAGGAGGCATTGGTGGAGAATACGCCATTCGGTTTTGACTTGTTGCGTGGAGGTACTATTCCTCCCAATCCGGGCGAACTGGTGCATTCGGATAAACTGACTGCTTTAATGACGGAATTGCGGGAGAAATATGATTTCATCGTTATTGATACTTCGCCTATCGGTCTTGTGCCGGATGCGTATGCTATTATAGAGCAGAGCGATTTGTGTCTGTTCGTTATTCGTTGCATGGAGACAAATAAATCCTTCTGCAAGCAAACGCTTGAGCAGATGAAGGAGGTGATTGATAATCCGGAGAAGATTCAACTTGTGCTCTCCGATATTCCTACAGAGGGACGCCACTCATACGGCTCTGGCTATGGGTACGGATATGGCGGTTATGGCGGCTATGGGTATGGTTATTTGGGATACGGTGGATACGGAGGATATGGCTATTTGGGCTATGGAAATGGGTATAAAACCAAACAATATGGCAAGTTGTATGGTAAGATATATGGTCGATTCTTGCGTGACGATGACACTTCCGACTCCGACCAATATTATCACCAGGAAGAGAATAATGAAGAGCCGAAAGAAAAAAATGCATAGTATTTCGGAAAATTTACACATAACTCTTGCGTATTTGCAAAAAAAGCAGTAATTTTGTACCCCGTTATGCAATTAGCTTTCGATAACGACAAATACATCCGAATTCAGTCGGAGAGAATACGCGAGAGAATCGCGCAGTTTGGTAACAAGCTCTATCTTGAAATGGGCGGCAAGTTGTTTGACGACATGCATGCCAGTCGAGTGCTGCCGGGTTTTATGCCGGATAGCAAGTTGCGCATGCTTACCCAGTTGCGGGACTCGCTCGAAATCATCATAGTCATTTCAGCTGAGGATATCGAGCGCAACAAAGTGCGCCAGGATTTAGGTATTACCTATGATGAAGACGTGCTGCGATTGCGCGAGGAATTCACTAAGCGCGGTTTTATGGTGTCTTCGGTGGTGGTTACGCACTATACGGGTCAGCGCTCAGCTGATGCCTATCGTCAGCGTCTGGAGTGGCAAGGCGTAAAAGTGTATTATCATTACCTCATCGAGGGCTATCCGCATAATGTGGAATTGATTGCTTCTGCCGATGGGTTCGGCCGTAATGACTTCGTGGAGACAACACGGCCGTTGGTGGTTGTCACGGCGCCCGGACCTGGTAGCGGTAAGATGGCGGTTTGTTTGAGCCAGTTGTATAACGAGCAGGTACACGGACACGAGGCTGGGTACGCGAAGTTCGAAACTTTCCCGGTATGGAACTTGCCGCTCAAGCACCCCTTGAATGTGGCATACGAAGCAGCAACTGCGGACATCCAAGATGTGAATATGATTGACCCGTTCCACTTGGAGGCATACGGTAAGACAGCCGTGAACTACAATCGTGACGTAGAGATTTTCCCTGTTCTCGATGCGCTCTTCACCTCCATCTATGGTTCCAGCCCGTATAAGTCGCCTACTGATATGGGCGTGAATATGGTTGGTTTCTGTATTAGTGATGATGAGGCGGTGCGCGAAGCCAGCAAGCAGGAAATCATCCGTCGTTATTTCCATGCGCTCTGCCGTTTGGCGGATGGCGGATGCAACGATGCGGAGATACAGAAAATTGCACTACTGCTCAAGCAAGTGGGCATCAATACTGCGTATAGGAAGACTGTAGTGGCTGCTCGTGAACGCAAAGAGCAGAGTGGAGGAGGACTAAAGCCCTTTGTCCATGCCGCGGCAATTGAGTTGCCCGACGGGCGTATTATCACGGCTGACTCAGGAGATTTGCTGGGCTCTTCGGCTGCGTTGCTTCTAAATGTGATGAAAGAATTGGCAGGCATCGACCATAGCGTGAAACTTATTCCGCAAGAGATGATCGAGCCTATTCAATATACCAAAATTCATTATTTGCACGGGCATAACCCGCGCTTGCATACGGATGAAGTGTTAGTTGCCCTGTCGGTACTTTCGCTTCATGACGAAAACTGCCGTCGGGCACTCGAGACACTGCCGCAACTCAAAGGATGTCAGGCGCATTCGACGGTGATGTTAAAAGAAGTAGATTTACGTACATTTGCGAAGTTGGGCATCAATTTAACGTCCGACCCCGCACACAAATAGGATAAGAGAACACGGGTGAGAATCCCGGACAGACCAGCTACTGTGATTGCTTTGGCATAAGTCAGATCGCTTTCCTTTTTGTGACATTTGGAAGTCCTCTTGGATTAGGACGAACGGTGACAAAGAGAATATTTTTCATACTGTTTGTTGCACTATGTGCACGCTCGGCTTTTGCGGTTAGCGAGGCTGAGTTGGATTCGTTGTACAACGACTTCCGCATCGATGAAGTCGAAGTTACAGCACGGGCATTGGCGAAAGATATCATCGTCCCGCAGACTCTCAAAGGAGAAGAACTTCAGCGTCTTAACGCACTCACAGTAGCTGATGCTATCCGTTATTTCTCAGGAGTACAAATAAAGGACTATGGTGGAATTGGTGGTATCAAGACCATTAATGTGCGCTCAATGGGAAGTCAGCACACGGCTGTTTATTACAACGGTGTGCAATTGGGGAATGCGCAGAACGGACAAGTGGATTTAGGGCGCTTCTCATTGGATAATTTGGAGGAGATACAGCTTTTCAATGGTCAGAAATCCGATATCTTCCAGTCTGCTCGGGAGTTTGGAGCGGCAGGAAATGTGTATCTGACCACCCGCAAGCCTTATTTTAAAAATAATGAACGCGTACATGTGCGCGCCCAGATGCGCTTCGGCTCTTTTGCGCTGGCAAACCCGAATGTGGGCGTGGATGTCAAACTGACGGACGCGCTCTCGCTTACCTTCGATGCGGAGTACGTCTATTCGGATGGCAAGTATCCTTTCCGCTATCGCCGTGTGTTTCCTAACGGTGAGACGGCATATGACACCACTGCTATTCGTCAGAATGGCGATGTGAATGCAGTACGTACGGAACTGGGATTGCATCATTATTACCGCACAACCGGCTTTTGGCGCGTGCATGCGTATAACTACTGGTCGGAGCGGGGCGTGCCCGGAGCGATTGTCAATAATGTCTGGCGGAATGGTGAGCGCTTGTGGGATAGAAATACTTTCGTACAAGGGCAGTGGCAGGACGAGTGGTGGAATAGATGGAGCACGCGTGTCTTGTTTAAATATGCCAATGACTACACGCAATATAAGAACTACGACGAGCGTCTCCTTCCTTCCAACAACCGCTATCTGCAGCAGGAGGTCTATACGTCTTTTGCCAACAAAGTGCAGGTGTTCAATTGGTGGGATGTGTCGCTGGCATATGACTATCAGTTCAATTCGCTGAACCGAGAGAACCTGCTGCTTGTTGACAGCAAGGAATATTTCTACCGCCATAGTCACTGGCTATCGGCTGCCACGGCATTTAATGTCAAGGAATATCTACGCATGCAGGCTTCAGTACTGATGACGGCGGTAAGCCAACAGCCAATAACCAACAGCCAAAAGCCAAGATTCACTCCGGGAATCTTCTTCTCCCTGCGTCCGTATCCGGCTATCGACCTCAGTATCAATGCATTCTACAAGCAGAGCTATCGCTATCCGACTTTCAATGATCTCTATTATACGGACTTGGGTAATGCGAATCTTCGTCCTGAATTAGCACGGCAGCACTCCGTGGAGATAGCTTATCGCAAGGCTACGCAGAAATATGAACTGAACTTCGGCGCGTCTTATTATTACAACCGCGTGACGGATAAGATTATCGCCTATCCGAAAGGGCAACAGTTCCGTTGGACCATGCTGAACCTCGGCATGGTCAAGATTAACGGCGTGGATGCCAAAGCCGATATGTCCTTCTATCTGCCACTCCGCTTCGTCCTGCGCGGTCGGCTTAACTACACCTACCAGACGGCTATAGATGTAACCAACCCTAATGACACATATTATGGTCACCAAATACCGTATATTCCATGGCATAGTGGCAGTTTTGTGCTGAGCCTCGACTGGCAGAGCAAACGCGGTGACCACTATGGGCTGAACTACTCGTTCATTTATGTCGGAGAGCGGTATAGCCAGCAGGAGAACATCATTTACAACTATGTGCAACCCTGGTACACGCATGACTTGTCCGTGTATGGCGAGTGGCCCATACAGCGCTATTCTCTCAAAGCCAATATAGAAATCAATAACCTGCTCGGGCAGGATTACGAAGTAATCCAGAATTACCCGATGCCTAAACAAAACGTACGATGCACACTCGCTTTCAGATATTAAAACTGCTTTTTTCTTTGAGCGTTAGCGGTATTTTATCTTTGAGTGCAACGTTCTTCACTTCTTGCCGTGGCGATGAAGTTATCTATCCCACAATCGGAACGCATGTTACGGATGAAGTCCGTGAAGGCGGTCTGTATGTGCTGTGTGAAGGAAATATGGGTTCAAACAAAGCACGCTTGGATTATATCAATCTGGAGCGAGGCGACTACTATGCGAATTGGTATGGTGCACAAAATCCACGTCAGATGAAGGAGTTAGGCGATGTCGGCAATGATATTCAGCAGTATGGAGGTCGTCTCTATGCGGTTATCAACTGCTCCCACAAAGTGGAAGTAATGGATCGGCAAGCGCGGCATATCGGACAGATAGACATCCCAAATTGTCGATACATGGCCTTTAAAGACGATAAGTTGTACGTCAGCGCTTATGTGGGTTCGGTTGCTGATCCGGAGTTGTTAGGGTCTGTATATGAGATAGATACGGCAACGTTAACTATTAAGCGCGAGGTGAAAGTCGGCCATCAACCTGATGAACTGTGCGTCGTGGATGACAAACTCTATGTCTGCAATTCCGGAGGATACCTCACCAATCGCTATGACTCAACGATTTCGGTTATTGACTTGCACTCCTTTACAGAGATAGAGAAAATACCGGTAGGTCTCAATCCTACACGTATACGCATGGACAATAGGAAACAACTATGGATTTGCTGTAATGGAAACTATGCGGATGCGACTCCCATGCTGGTCATCCTAGACTTTACAGCAGGGAAAAAGCGAATCTCAACGGCATGTTCCAACATCTCTATTCAAGGTTCTACCGTCTATGTTATTGATAATAATGAGAAAAAGTTACGAGCCTTTTCTACCATTGATTTCACGGAACAGGAGTGCCCGATTGATATAAATAAGTACGAACATCCATATGGCCTTTTGGCGACGGACGATGCCTTGTATATTACGGACGCCAAGAACTACGTCTCTTCGGGATTGCTGTATTGCTACGGCTATGACGGCCATGAGCGCTGGCATGCCAAGACTGGCGACATACCGGGACATCTATGCCGCGTGACAGGTGCTTATAGCCTCTATCCGGATACCGCTTCGCACGAAGATACGCATCGCTATTTGAACCATGTTTATGAATATATGCCGGCGATGGGACAGTTTGTCAATGAACTGCCGAAGTATGAAGAGGGAGACGATGCGGCCTCTATGTGCCGCAAATGTGAGGCTGCAATAGCTAATAATGCTGGCGGTATGATTTCTTTAGGCGGATGGGGTGGATATATCACGTTCGGCTTTGACCATGCCGTGGAGAACAAAGAAGGCCGTGACATTCAGATTCTTGGTAATGCGTTCTATATGTCCGGCAGTACGGAATATGGCAGTTCAGAGCCTGGTATTGTGCTTGTCTGCCGCGATGAAAATAAGAATGGTCAGCCGGATGACACATGGTATGAGCTGAAAGGTTGCCTATACGACGACCCGATGACACAACATCTTGTTGCTCGCACCTATACGCGTGAGAGCGACACGCTGCAAAATCCATTCCACAAGCATCCGTATTACCCGCAATGGCTGGATGAAGACGAATATACACTCAAAGGAGCGCTCCTGCCGCCGCAGACACAGACCATAAGCGGACAAACTGTCCAGCGAATACTTGATTACGGTTACGTGGATAATAAGCCCAATACGGATATCGAAGGAACATCATTTGATATCTCGTGGGCGGTGGATAAGAATGGTCAATCAGTATATCTGCCTTCCGTGGATTTCATCCGTGTCTATAACGCCGTGGACGAGACATTCCTGCGGACAGGCGAATTAAGCACGGAGATTAAAGGAGCAATAGATTTACATCTAAATCAATAATAGTGCGTATAACACACTTTAAATCAATTTATTATTAACAATTTAAAACAACAAAACAAATGAAAAAATCAATTCTTTTTGTTGCTGCATTGGCACTTACCTTTACAGCATGTCAGAAGAACGAGCCGGCTAAACCGCTCAATGTAGCTGATTTCGAGAACATTAACCTCGCGCCGGAGAGTGTTTATCACATGGCTGAGAGCGGCACGTTCGAGAGTGGAGACTTCCGTTTCCAACAGGATGTACAAGATTATGGTGGTGGCGCAGTTTATTATTTCGGAAACATTGTAACCTCCAAGACCGACAAAGAGTACAAAGGCGATTATCAGAACGACATGTCCGCTTCCGGTGGTGCTCACGCTGGGCAGAAATTCGTAGTTTGGACTGGCTCGTATGTTGGGGAGGACTCCGTTTTCCTGAAAGAGGCTGCTGTCGTTCCGGGATTCTATGTAAACAACACTCCCTGGGTAGTGTCTGCCATCCTCAATGGCGATGGTATGTCGGATGACGGAGGCAAACCTTTCGGTAAGGACGACTGGTTTAAACTGACCATTAACGGTTATTTGAACGGAAAAATGGTAAATAGCCAAGTTTCTTTCTACCTTGCTAACGGTACTTCGTATATAACGGACTGGACCTACGTTGGTTTGTCTGAACTGGGTAAAGTAGATGCCCTCACCTTCACGCTCACGAGCACCAAGAAGAATGACCAAGGTATGACCACTCCGGCATATTTCGCATTTGATGACCTCGGTGCTAAACAATAATGCACACATACTAAATAATGCATGCATACATGCACACTAAATAGTGCATGCACACTAAATAATGCATGAACGCAATGAATTTATTCATGCCTAATCCTCTTCCCAATACGTCGGTCAACCGACGGTCGACCGACGGTCAACCGACAGTCAAAGCATCTGTAAGGCTCCTGTTGGTTCTCTCTATTGGGCTGATTGTATCACTTCTGCTCGCGGGCTGCGTATCGCAGTCTGCGGAGCAGAGTAGTGTGCCTGCGGGCAATAAGTATGCGACGGGCTTTCAGATAACAGAAACGGACAGCGGCACGGTGGTAGAGGTTTTTCAGCCTTACCAGCGTGTCTGTGTTAAAGAGCCGATGCGCCGTCTCGGTACGATGAGCACGGTGCAAGTGGGTTTTCTCTATGCGTTGGACGCGATAGATTGCCTGGCTGCGGTATGCAATCCGGAACTGATCTATACACCGGTTAAAGGCGATGAGATAGACCTTGGCGACTCGATGAAACCGAGTGCTGAGCGAGTGCTGCAAGCGGGACTGGATGCGCTCTTGGCGGTTAACTATGGTCAGTATGACAATCTTGAGGCAGCGCGTATCGAGAAACTCGGCGTACGAACGATTTATATCAACGAATGGCAGGAAGGTTCGCCGCTTGCGCGGGCAGAGTGGATTCGTGTATTAGGTGCGCTTACTGGCAGACTGCATGAGGCAGACTCCATCTTTGGCGAAGTAGAAAGCAAATACAAACGTCTTTCAGCGAGTGTCAACGAACGGTCTTACAGCAAAGCGGTCTTACAGCAGAGCGGTCCTACAGCCGAAGGCGGTCAGAGCGCGACGCGCTCTATTATGTCCGGAAACAATTTCCGTGGCACATGGTATGTACCGAGCGGTAAGAACTACTTGGCTTATCTGTTTAAGGATGCCGGAGCGCAATACCCGTTCTACGATGATGAGCGCGCTACGTCTATCCCATTGACCATAGAAGAGACGCTGCGTTATTTCCATGACGCGGATGTATGGGTAGGAGCCGGCGGCAATAGTTTGGCTGAACTGGCAGAGATGGACGAGAAGCACACATGGTTCAAGGCATACCAAGACCATCGTGTCTATAACTGGCGCAAGCAGCGGTTGCCGAATGGCGCCAATAATTTCTGGGAGCGTGGAGTAGTACATCCCGAAGAAATGTTAGAGGACGTCATTCATATGCTGAATAACGCCCCCGATTCTACTCTTCATTTTGCCGAACGCTTATACTAAGGTATTAAGCTCAATCAGGCAGTTTCTACACAAGCAATCTCTATAGTGCGTGCGCATATAAGCGCGCGCATTTTCTGTAAGGTGAATGCCCATGCATTGGCATAAAGCGTCGTGCGTACAGACAAACGCTGCCCCGCAACGAGGACAGCGCTTGTCTATGGGGTTATTTGCGGATAAGTGCGCCACGGTCGTTCTCCAGTTTCACAACAAGTGTGCTCAGGCCGTCAATCGTTATATCATCGCTCATATCCACCTTCTCGCCCGTCAAAGGACTGAAACCGACAGGGTTGTATTTGCTCAAAATCTCCGCATAGTGTTTAACGGGGATTACTCGCGGTTCATTGGCGGCATTGGCGAATACGAATACCGCCTCTTTGTCATTATAACGGAAGAATGCGTAGGTATTGTCACGACTGATGAAATGCATGGTCTTGCCCCAATGCAGCACTGGTTCGTCCTTGCGCCAGTTGAAGAGCCGGCTCTGGAAGTCATACATCTCCTGCATCTGAGGCGTCACTTTCTCGCCTAACGGAAGCGGCATGCGAAGCAGCGAGTGCGAATTGGGGTCGCTGTCAACGGTCATGGCATATTCATCTCCGTACAGCACTTGCGGAATACCGCGCATGGTAGCCAGCAGCACATAAGCCAGTTTGACGCGACGCGGGTCTTTATCCAGCACAACATCCGTGATACGCGCCATGTCGTGGTTGCCAAGGAATGTGAATAGTTTGTTCACATCCGCATACATATAATCCATGGTCAGGGCGTCATATACTTTTGTCAGACCGTTGCCCCATCCCTCGCCGTTGTTCTCCAGCGCCTGACGGATAGCTTCTTCTGTTGGGAAGTCCATGACGGTAGGCAAATTGCTGTCAAAGCCGTCGAAGTTCTTTACGCCGGATTGCCAATATGCTACTGCAGGAGCAGGACGTGTCCAGCACTCGCCTACGATATTGATATTCGGATATTCGGCACGGATGGCTCCTATCCATTTGCTGGCAGGAATACGCTCAATGTACGGATAGGTATCCACGCGCAGACCGTCCAAGTCTGCATACTCAATCCACCAGATAGCCCATTGCTGGAAATACTTCAGCAGGTCCGGGTTCTCCAGATTCATATCCGGCATAGGATGGTCAAACCAGCCGCGGTTGCTCAGCAAGCGGTCGTATTCCGATGCGTTGATATCATAATTTGCCGTGAAGCAGTTGTTGGTGTTCGTGAATTCGGGGAACTGATTTATCCAGTTCTTATAGGGTAGGTCACTCATCCACCAATGTGAGGAACCGCAATGGTTGGGCACCATATCCATCAGCACTTTGATGCCTTTCTTGTGCGCGGCCTGCACCATCTGCGCATAGAGTGTGTTGCTTCCATAACGCGGGTCGATATGATAGTAGTCCGAGCATGCATAGCCGTGATAGCTCCATGCTGATTCATCGTCGCCCAACATCGGTGTCGGCCAGATAGCTGTACAGCCGAGTTTGGCTATATGGTCCAGCGAATTGATGATTCCCTGAATATCGCCTCCGAAACGGCCGTTCACGTCGCTCTTGTTGGCTTTCTCACGGGTGTCTTTGGTGCTGTTGTTGGACTCATCGCCATCCACAAAGCGGTCGGACATAATCAGGTACACCAGGTCCGAAGCATCAAAACTCTTACGGTCGCGGCTTCCGTTTCTGCGCTCGGCTATTGTGTAGTCGCATGTCACTTTCTTCTTGCCTTTCTTGAGCGTGATACGATAGTTGCCCGGCTCGCGAACATCGAAGTCCACAAATAGGTAGTTCGGGCTCTCGGCGTTATGCTGGCTGCGAGGTACTAAGCCATGGCATGCTCCGCGCATAACCTTACCGCCCGCCAGCTGCTGTACACTTACCTGTGCATCACTCAGGTCTTCGCCATGAAACATCACCGTGAGAGGCATGTTCATGTTCGTCCACCAGCAAAGCGGCTCCACTTGTTGAATTTTAGGTGCAGCCAATGCCAATTGTCCCATAAGCGCAAGGGCCACTAATAAGAGTGTCTTTTTCATAGATTATAATTCGTTAACTAATATCTTGTCCAACGATGAATGTGCTTTTTTGAGTTTCAGATAATTGGTCCAGAATGCCTCCATCTCCAGTGTCGGCGCTTGCAGGAATTCCTCCGTTCCTTGTGCATCAATTCGGTCTATGACCATGCCTACACTTATCTTATGGCTATCCAGGGCAGGCTGATAAGTCTTCTCCTCTTCGTCCTCCACATACACCTCCCGCAGGATGCCTGTCTCTACCATTCTGCCCAATAACTGATTGACCAAACGGATGGGTAAATGGTCGCGAATGGCAAGTTCGTGAGCTGTGAGAGGTTCTTCGTCCGCTTCAAACCGCTTAATTATCACGTGCAGAAGGTATAACATAATGAAGTCTTTGTAGCGGCGGGACATACTATTGAGGTCCTGCTCGTACTCAAACTCCTCGTTGTTTTGAATGGCATAACTCATCTCAGCGCCGATGAGGATGAGCAGGCTGGTGTATTGCAGCATGGTCATTAATATCGGCAGCGTAGCAAAGGCACCATATACGATACTTGTACGGCTCAGCATGGCTATCAAATAGACCGAAAGCATTTGCAGCAACTGGAAGAGCGTACCCATGAGGATTCCCGGTATGAGTGCAGAGATAAAACGCACCTTAGTGTTAGGTATTGCCACATACATAGTAATAAAGAAGAGCCAGCACATGAAAAATTGCAGGAATTTGACGCCGCTTGTGTGCACATAATCATGCAACGCCTCCATGTGGAGCGAACTCTCTACGGTCGAGTGAATGAAGATGTCTATACCTGCGCTACAAACAATCAGGACAGGAATGAGCACTACAATCGCAATATACGTGGTGGCCTGACGGAGAATGGAACGAGACTTCTTCACATTCCATATCTGGTTAAACGCCGACTCGACTGACTGGAAGAACGAATACACCGCCCAGAGGAGGATAAGAAGTCCGATACCGATGAATAGGCCGCCTTGTGTCGTCTCAAGGTATCGCTCCACCATTGCCATGATAGTAGGCACCATACCTGTCTCGCCGATAAACGAGGCATTGAGCTGCTTTTCGATGATGTCCGCCACGCCGAAACCTTTCGCCACCGCTACTATCATAGCGAGTATCGGCACGATAGCAAAGATAAGAGAGTAGGTAAGGCTTTTCGCTTTGTCATTGAGGTTCTTGCTGGCAAAACCGCGCACCACAAGCACGATAGTACGGATGATGGCATAGCCCAGACGCTGGAAGAAACTGTCAAACTCTGTGGTAGTACGCCGCCACATATCGTAGCGCAAGAAATGAACTATGTCGGAAAATTTCTTCATGGCTTAATGTTTTACGGAGTCCCCGCAAAGGGAAGCAGATCTGTAAGCCGGGTTCTGTACCCTTGCGGGCGTCTATCATTAATCTCGAGTCGCGTGTTACCACGTGCTTCTCTCGCTTCCTACCCTCCGACTCACGCGAGCAGCGCTCAAACGCCGGTTTACTTGGAATTGCAGCCCACAGTATGCTCGTTTCACATCACTCGTCTCTGTAGCAGGGACCAAACATTGCTGCCTGACGGCCGTTAACCGCTGTGGTGCTCTGCGCTGCCCGGACTTTCCTCTGCCGATGAGATTAAAGCACGAATGCTTTTCTTTCCCTCTGCAGCGATAGACCGATCTGCTTGGAGCGGTGTACGGGAATCGAACCCGCCTCCTCGGCTTGGGAAGCCGATGCACTACCGATGTGCTAACACCGCGTTCTCAAAAAATCGTGCAAAGGTACTGCTTTTTTTTGAATTGCGCAAGATTTTTTGTAATTTATTTGTTAATTTGAATAATTTGTAGTAACTTTGCACCCGCAAAATATAATTTATATAAGGTGTATCTCTTTTATTGCCCGGATATAGAAAAGCATCAGACGCTCTCGGAAGAGGAGAGTGCGCATTGCGTGCGAGTGCTCCGTTATACGACAGGAGATGAAATATTGCTGACAGACGGCAAAGGCACAACGTACACTGCGCGTATTACTAATCCGCATCCCAAACATTGCGATTTTGAGATTATCAGCAGTGAGAAACAAGAGCCTCACCACGCTTTTCATTTGCATATCGCCATCGCGCCGACTAAGAATATCGAGCGGATGGAATGGGCTATTGAGAAATGCGTGGAGATAGGTGTGGACGAGATTACACCGCTCTTATGTCGTTTCTCAGAGCGCAAACAACTACGCACGGACCGCCTGGAGAAAATCATTCTTTCCGCAGCCAAGCAGAGCCTCACGCCGTATTTACCGGTTTTGCACGAACTGACGCCCTATGACGACTTTATCAAAAGTCAACGCCAAGGCCAACGTTTCATTGCGCATTGCTACAAAGAGGACAAACGCGTGCTCAAAGACGAGATAGAGCGGGGGAGAGATGTACTGGTACTCATCGGTCCTGAAGGAGACTTCAGCGAGAAAGAGATAGCCGATGCGCTATCAATGGGTTTCATTCCCGTTAGTCTGGGTAACAGCCGTTTGCGCACGGAGACAGCTGCCGTTGTTGCGTGTCACACAGCGGTTCTGATGAATGAGTGAAAGAGTGAATGAATTGGGATACAGCGATATTGTTATGGATTAACAGTCATTCTGCGTACTGGCTGGACACGCTTATGTGGGCGGTCAGCCGCGCTGCTACATGGATACCGCTGTATTGTATTCTGCTTGGCATTATAGTTTATAAGTACCGTAACTGGAAAGCGGTATTACTCATTCTTGCCGGCTTTGCCTTGGCAGTGGGCCTGAGTGATTTTACGACAAGCAGTATTATCAAACCACTGGTTTGCCGTCTCCGCCCGACACATGAACCGGCTCTGGCGGGGATGGTGAGAATAGTGAACGGATACACGGGTGGTTTATATGGTTTTTGCAGCAGCCATGCGGCTAACACGATGGCCGTGGGGCTACTGTTCAGCCTGCTATTCAAGCATAAAACAGCCACCGCAGCGTTGATGGTCTGGGTGGCGTTGAATTGCTATAGCCGGATGTACCTTGGGGTACATTACCCGAGTGATATCATTGTTGGGTTGCTTGTTGGGAGTCTGTGGGCTTTACTTGCTTATTGGGCGCTATCACGTTTGCTCCCCGAGGTCTGCGCGGCTGCTCGGCAGGGTGATTCATAAAGCGCTCGAACTCCTCCGGCGTAAGCAGCACCTTGAGTTCGGCATAGATGGATTGCATGCGTTCCATGTTCTCGGCACGCGTCAGGCCCTTCTGACGAAACCGTGCGTACTTGAGGTGCATCTTGTAAATAGTGTCAATGCGCAGTGAGTCGCGGATTTTGAGTTCACGCACCAACCGCATGGTTTGTTTGAGTGCTTCCTCCTCGGGCGTCCGTTGAGGACGAGAACTATCCACCGGCTCTTGAGCCATCATACCGCCCGCCAAGAGGGCTGCCAACAAAAAAGAGAATATACGTTTCATAACGAAAAAGATACAACAAAAATCATGCCAATGTCATCTGAGACAAAAATAGCCAAACACCTATATTTCTCCCAAGAGGGAGAAGAACGGCATTCAAGACCAGCTATCCGTGTGGCTCTTGCCGGTATCATTGTAGGCGTAATGGTGATGATCGTAACGATGTGTATCGTTGTGGGATTCAAGCAGACGATTACGCAAAAAGTGGCGGGTTTTGGGGCACATATTCAACTTGTATCATTCGACAACAACAATACCTACGATTTGCAGCCGATAGAGGTGTCGGATAGCCTGTTAAGCCGTTTGAGCAGTTTCGAGCATGTGGCAAAAACAGCACCCTTCATCACCAAACCGGGCATGCTGAAGACCGATTCGTCATTCCATGGCATCGTATTGAAAGGTACCGATTACTGGGATTTCTTTCGTCAGAATATTATTGATGGAGGTGTACCTGAAGGTCCGAACCAAGTGGTTATATCTCAGACTGTGGCGCAGACATTAGGTCTGCGTGTAGGCGATGCGGTGAATAGTTATTTCGTGGACGAGGATGATATCCGTGCCCGGCGTTACAAGGTGTGCGGTATCTATGATACCGGATTTGGTCAGTTTGATGATTTATTTGTCGTAACGGCGCTTCATGACGCCAGGCGTCTGCAAGGTTGGGAGGAGAATATGTATTCCGGTGTTGAGATATTGGTTGACGACATCCGCTATATTGATGAGACGGCAGACCGCATCTATTTTGCTACGGTGAACCATATGGACGAGAACGGATATAACCTCTATTATGTGCAGACGCTGCGAGAACAGAATCCGGCTATCTTTGCATGGCTCGATTTGCTCGATTTAAATGTGGTGGTTATTATCGTTCTCATGCTCCTGGTAGCGGGCTTTAACATTGTTTCCGGTCTAATTATTCTGATTTTAGACGGTGTGCAACTCATCGGTACGCTGAAAGCGTTAGGCGCCAACAACCGCTTTGTTCGTCGTGTATTTCTGATTCAAGCGGCATTGCTTATCGGCAAAGGAATGCTGTATGGCAATGTGCTCGGATTTATTTTGGTGGCAATTCAGTATTGGTTCCACTTAGTGCCGCTGGATGCCGCAACCTATTATGTTAGTTATGTGCCGGTGGTTTTTCCATGGGGATGGCTGCTGACGCTCAATATATTAACGCTCGTTGTGTCCATGCTTATTCTGCTTTTGCCATCGATGATAATAACGAAGATAAGTCCTGCTAAAGTGATGCACTTTGAATAGAGGTTATTGGTTACAGGTTACGGTTATAGGTTATGATTAAGTTGCAAACGATAGTTGATATCAAGCCTTCTGAATGGAAGATAGGGTATGAGGATAGGATTCTCATGCTGGGTTCGTGTTTCTCGGACGAGATAGGCGAACAAATGGCGCAGCGTTATCTGCATGTGACGTCTAATCCCTTCGGCACGCTGTATAACCCGCTTTCTATTGCGCAAGCCCTGACCATGACGGAAATGCCGGAATTCGTGCAACACGAGGGTTTATGGCACTCGATGGCACACCATGGTTCGTTCTCCCGTGCTACGGAGAGCGAGGCCCGCGAAGCGGTGAGAGCATCCATTGAGGCGATGCAAACGGCTTTGAGCGAAGCGACGGTTGTTATTGTGACGTTTGGCACGGCGTGGGTGTATGCGTGGAATAAGAACAGGCAAGTGATAGCCAATTGCCATAAGTTGCCGGCAGAGTGCTTTACAAGAAGGCGTTTGAGTGTGGAAGATATTGTAAGTGTATGGAAACCGCTGTTGGAGCGGTATAAAGACAAACACTGGCTTTTCACCGTTTCTCCTATTCGGCATATCAAAGACGGTCTGCATGAGAACCAACTGAGCAAAGCAATATTGCTGCAAGCGGTGGAGCAACTAAGGGCTGAAGCTAATGTCGATTATTTTCCCTCTTTCGAAATAATGCTGGATGAATTGCGTGATTACAGGTTTTATGCCGATGATCTCGTTCATCCATCCTCTATGGCTGTCAGTTATATCTGGGAGCGGTTTGTGGATACATTCTATACGCCGCAGACAAAGAATGAACTCGTGCTTCAGCATAAGCGTTGGAAACACGAGCATCACATTCCTTTGCATTAATCACTCATCTACGTTATGCGGGCGCAAGAAACCTGCAGGCTGGTCGTCGAAATCAGCCTCTGAGCCTTGTATGGCGAAATGTATCTGGTTGCCCCCAAAGCGTTTGTTAATGCCATCAATGGCTTTCATGAGCCGTTTCTGCTTGGCTTGCTCCTGCGCTTGCTCTGGCGCAAAGAGGTCCAGTTGAACGGCATCTGAATATTGCAGTTGTCCCAAAATGACGCCAGCCTGCTTGTATTGATAGTTCTCTCGGTAGAGTTTGTCCAACAGGTGCGTGACGGCATGGATGATTTGCGTAGAATCATCGGTGGCGGTGGTCATCTTCAGCGTGTCTCCGGCATTGTATTGCGGCAAATCGGTGCGATGCCTGTTGGTGGCAAGAAAGATGGTCACAGTGCGGCATAGGCTTCGTTGTTCCCTCAGTTTGCGCGCCGCCGAGGAAGCATAGTTGCTCAGCTCATACAACAATACCTTTTTACTATTGGTCATATGCGCGAAAGTGCGGCTGTACATGATTGATTTCTGGTGCTCGCGGCTGGCGATGGTGATGGAAGGTGAGCCATTCAGTTCTTTCCACGTGCGTACGCCCACCACGCCGAAATGGCGTTTTATCCATGCTTCGGGCAGTTGTGCGTATTCGAGAGCGGTCTTGACGCCTTGCCGGTCGAGTGTTTTGAAACTTCTTCGTCCAATGCCCCACACATCTTTAACCGGCACTTTTTCGAGCGCCGCTTCGCGTGTGTCGGCGGGCATGACACAAATGCCGTTGTAGGCAGGGTAGTGCTTGGCGAACCATGTAGCCGTCTTGGCGAGCGTGTAACTCAATCCCGCGCCGCAACTAACCGGTATGCCTGTCTTCTCCAGAATGAGGTCTTTGAGTATTTGCAGATATTTGCGCAGGCGGGTAGGGTCATCGTCCGGCATTTGACCGAAGAACTCATCGACGCTGTACTGCACAAAACCCAACACCATTTCCGTCCGGCGCACTTCATCCATGATATGACGCGACACCTCGTGGTAGAGATGATGATGCACGTCTATAACCGTAACATGGTGTGGCTCAATGAGTTGCGACACTTGGAAAAGCGGATCTCCGCGTTTGAGACCAACGGCCTTTGCTTCGGGATTGAGGGCAAGGATGATGCCGCCGTTGTTGCCGTTATCATTGGCTACGACAACAGGTGTGCCCTTCAGTTCCGGCCGTGAGAGCAACTCACAGCTCACGAAGAAATTATTGCAATCCAAGTGAATATACATTCTTTTCCAAAAAACGCCGCAAAGATACGAATAAATTTGCATATATGCAATTTTTGTTGTAATTTTGCAGAAAAATTTAGTAAAGTATGAAAAATATCAAATATGTAGGCTGCGATGACGCCGAATTAGATTTGTTTGAGAGCCAGTACGCTTTGCCGTCCGGCATGTGCTACAACAGCTATGTAGTGCTCGGCGAGAAGCAGGTGGCGGTGATGGATGCAGTGGATGCGCGATGCGCGCATGAGTGGTTAAGCAAGGTGGAGGAGGCTTTGGATGGTCGTACGCCCGATTATCTGGTGTGCCAGCATATGGAACCGGATCACAGCGGTGCGATGGCTTTATTCTTGGCGAAATATCCGCAGGCAAAAGTGCTTTGTTCGAAGCAAGCGGTGGTGATGATGCAGCAGTTCGGCATCGAGGTCAAGAACGTTCAAGTTGTGGCAGAAGGGCAGAGCATTGATCTCGGCGGCCTGACATTACAGTTCTTCGCGGCGCCGATGATCCACTGGCCCGAAGTGATGATGAGTTATTGTCCGGAAGAACAAGTGTTGTTCAGTGCGGACGCGTTCGGTAAATTCGGTGTCTATCATGCCGACGAGGACGACTGGGCGTGCGAGGCAAGAAGGTACTATTTCAACATCGTCGGCAAATACGGCGTGGCAGTAACTAATTTGTTGAAGAAACTGGCAGACAAAGGGATTAAGACCATCGCGCCGCTGCACGGATATATGCTGGAGGGCGAGCAGAAAGACGAAGCGATGCGGTTGTATAAGATATGGAGCGCGTATGGCGTAGAGACTGAAGGCGTGTTGGTGGCTTATGCTTCTATTCACGGCAATACAGCGAAAGCAGCGCAACAACTTGCAGAGATATTAAAGGCGAAAGGGGCAGGGAAGGTAGCTATTACCGACCTGAGCCGTGACGACATGGCAGAGGCGATTGAGGATGCATTCCGTATGGATAAGTTGGTTCTTTGCTGCGCAACGTACGATGGCGATATCTTCCCGGCGATGCACCTATTTATTCATAAACTCCGCCTTAAAGGGTATCAAAACCGTCGTGTGGCGCTCGTGGAGAACGGTTCCTGGGCGCCGCAAGCTGTTCGTGTTATGAAAGAGATGCTGGCGGGCTGCAAGAACGTGGAGATTGTCGAACCAACGGTTACTATCCGTGGCTCCCTCAAACCGCAACAAATAGCAGAACTGGAAGTTCTCGCCGACGCCTTGTTGGCGAAATAAAAGCGAAATCAAAATATTAACTTACCAAAACTAACATCTTATGGCAAAGTACATTTGTGATGTATGCGGGTACGAGTATGATCCCGCAGTAGGTGATCCGGACAACGGCATCGCTCCAGGCACTTCGTTTGAATCCCTTCCGGAAGACTGGGTTTGCCCCCTCTGCGGAGTAGGCAAAGACCAATTCTCCCAAGCGTAGTAAATTTACAAAGGATTTAGAAAATCTCAGTATGGCAGGAAGACGAATCGCATTAAACGGAATGTATGAATGGTATAAAGGCGAGGTAGACAAGGATTTGTATCTCCGCACTTTGGTGAAGGATAAACGCGCCGTGATGGCAGTTTGCAAGAAGCCGAGTTATACCAAACAACAACGCAAGAAAATGGCGGAACGTCCTCAGATTAAGCGTTTTAATGCCGTTAATGAAGAGGCGAAAAAGATTTATCACGATCCGGTTCTGCGTGCGGAATGGGAGGAACGGCATAAAGCATTTCAGGTCGAGGCCAGAAAAAGCGGCGATTATACATTTCCGCGGCTGTGGGATTTTATCCGCCATGAGTTGAATGCAGCTAAAATAGCGGCTGAGAAATAAGCCGATTCTACGATTTTCCTTTGTGTAAATTTATATAGTTTAGTTCATATGAGCCTTGAATGAGGTTTATATGAGCTTTATATGAGGTTTATAGTTTCCCACGTAATTTTTACTGCTTTCAAACGAGATTAACAGTACAATATTGGTTATCGCTATTTGCAAGTTTCTTGAATGATTTTTGCAAATACATTTGCATATATCAGAAAAAACAGTAATTTTGCAAGCGCAAAGGTTAGTTCCGGGTATTAGCTCAACTGGCTAGAGCAGTCGGTGAGAGCTCTTTGCCACAAGGGGCATGATTATTGCGAAAAACAAAATTTTCGAGTCCGCTATACTCCACAAAAAGACATAATGTCTTATTAATAAACTAGTACGACTACCATTTCATTTTTCCATAATATCATTTTTTGCTTTTACGATGAAAAAAATTCAATTTACAACTTACGATAAGAGACTCTCAGACAAGGCGAAAGAAGATCGCAAGCGCAAATCAAAGATTGAGGTTTGTTTTGAAATCAATGAAATAATGGCATTAAGCACTGCGCTTGGAACTGGGAAATGGCCTTTTTTATATGTGACAGACTATAGAGAACCACTCGAACTTCCCGAGCAGTCTTTTATCGATGTAAAAGCCAAGCTAATTGAAGCATCATTGAGTGAGTATCAAAATGTTAATAAATTCATTCCTATTGGTCAACGGGTTCTCGTAAACTATGATAAGGTATTCCAAGTTAGAAAAATATCCGGAGAGATTGTATTCTTCGATAATACAATTTTAGACAAATTAGACGAAAAGTCTCTGGCTGAATTCGAATCGCAGGTTGAAAGAATAAAACAAAAGGAAAAAGAACAACATGACAAATTTACCCGATGGTGGTGGGGTAATTTGGAGAGATTGAAGAAAGAAGCAGCTTTAAGGCATGATAATAAGTACACAAAATTATTCGGGCCAACTGAGAAAAAAATGGTAGTTATTGTTTTTTTGATGCTACTTAACATCACACTATTGCTCATTCTAATAATTTTGACAGGAATAGTACTTAGTAAATTGTAAAATTTATTCCGTTAAATGGTATTTTTATTCCGTTATTCGGCGAAAAAATTCTCTTGGCAAAAGAGCTATTGCACATGTCAAATAAATGCAGTAATTTTGGAGCGTCTTTTCAATCGAATAGATGCCAATATTGCTCAGGCATGGTGAGCAAATAAACTACTCTAATAACTATGGCAAGATCTAGTTGTCCGGGACCGATGTATCCATCTACAACCGGTAATCCAAGCGGAAGTGGCAGAGCAAACAGCCCTTCTAAAAAGTAATTGGAAACTCAATTGCAAACCCTAAGCGGGGATTATGCACATCTTAACCGCCGCTTGGGGTAAACAAAACAACCATTGTACAACCTTTAAATAATTATACTTATGGATTTACAAATTGAACTTTTCTCTACACCAACTGTTGAAGGTAGAAAAATTTTATCCTCCAAAGGATTTGTATGCGCGAATGTTGTATTAGATGCTGGGGTAATTGACGAGAGCCGTAAAATGATGCAGAAGTTCCCAGAGTGCCTATACAAAGACGGAGTTGAACCATACCATGTGGAACTCTTCGATGCATTAGAAAGAGAGGTTCTTAATAAAGGAGGTAATGCAGTAATAGATTTGCATATTGAGCATAACTATGTAAAATGTGGTCAATCTGATTACTCTTTACTCATTTCTGCACAAGGTACAGCTGTGGTATTGGAAGGAATAGATATTTCGGAAAATAAAAACATCAAAAGTAAAGTCCTTAAGCGACAAATCCTTCGCAAACAAATTCAGGCCAAACTAACAAAGTGGAATGATGAATTTAATCATGCACCACTTTATATAGATTTTAAGGAATGGATCTATATTTGCCAATCTGCAGATATATCTTTTGCTGATATCCTCCATAAAGCATATAATAGCAATCGTTTGATTATTTCATCGAGAATGAAATATGATGATTATTTTAAAAAATTACCATATAATGAGCAAGTTAAGTTATCATATACTTATTGCGGAGATAACTGTATCTATTTGATTAAGAAGTTTGATCTATTTGATGAAAAACATATTCTTGAATGGGTGACAAAAGGGAAAATCGAATTTGCGACGGCATGTTTAGATGCTTGCAAAAAGGAATATAGTGCTCAAGATTTGGAGGATATGCAAGAGTTGTATGATTTCTTTGTTAATCTACCGGAAGATAAAATTGAAGAGCAAGAAGAGAGGGTTAAAGAATTTGGCATTAAAATAGAGGCACTAAAAGAATTATTATTATTAAATATAGGCAAATAGAAATAATTGCAGTTAAGAATTAAAATGCACAATGAGAGGGATAGAGCGCACATGAATGTGTGCGCATAAACGCTACTGTATATTACATCCGCATTGAGACCGAGCGGGCGGGCGAAACGAAAGTGAGACGCGAGGACGAATACTGCCCGGTTACGAAGAACGGGCAGCGAAGCGGTAAACCGCCTACACCGCGAGCAAACTAATACAGAACAAAACAAAGACGCGCTCCGAGAGGAACGCGTCTTTTTGTAATCCGCCAGACTTGGCGGATGGATGAAGCGCCATGTATGGCGGATGGATTATTGCTCGTCTTCTACGGCAGCTTGTGCTGCAGCGAGTCGTGCGATAGGCACGCGGAACGGTGAGCAGGAAGCGTAGTTCATACCCACGCGTGCGCAGAACTTAACAGAGCTCGGTTCGCCACCGTGCTCGCCGCAGATACCTGTACGGAGTCCCGGACGAACGGCACGACCTTTCTCTACCGCCATCTTGATCAATTGGCCCACACCATTCTGGTCGAGAACCTGGAACGGATCGACTTTGAGGATCTTCTTCTCGAGGTAAGCCGGCAGGAAGGAAGCGATATCGTCACGGCTGTAACCGAAGGTCATCTGGGTCAAGTCGTTGGTACCGAAACTGAAGTACTGAGCCTCCGTAGCGATGCGGTCTGCGGTCAGAGCAGCACCTCTTTCGCCACGCGCTGGATGATTTCCTTCTGCTGTTTCAACTCATAGAGGATACCGATCAGCGGCACCATAATCTCCGGCATCGGGTTCTTGCCCTCTTTCTTGAGTTCGCAAGCGGCGGAGAGGATAGCGCGGGTCTGCATAGCGGTGATCTCCGGGAAGGTGATACCCAGACGGCAACCACGGTGACCGAGCATCGGGTTGTTCTCTGCCAACTGAGC
>ONGK01000005.1 GCA_900317345.1 uncultured Bacteroidales bacterium
GGCAAGAACCCGCATATCCCGCCGTTTGAGATGTATTCGGAGGTGATTCAGGATTCCGTGGTGGACCTCATCAAAGCCGGCCATTGTAAGTTTGCTTCCGGTTGCTCGCTGCGTCTGGTAGAGAGCAAAATGGCAGAAGTGCTGGCGGACCTTGATTTCTACCGCGACAAGCTTCTGCTTCGTCCGCAGGAGACATCCAACAGCCCGGAGATCGCTCGTCGTCTCGGCATCATCGCCATCAACACAGCGTTGGAGGCAGATATCTATGGCAATGTTAACTCGACGCATGTAACGGGTACAAAGATGATGAACGGTATTGGCGGTTCGGGTGATTTCGCTCGCAACTCATACCTCAGCATCTTCACTACTGCTTCTACGGCGAAGAACGGCGCTATCTCGTCTATCGTGCCGATGGTAACGCACCTCGACCACTCCGAACACTCCGTCAAGGTGATTGTAACGGAGCAGGGTGTAGCCGATCTGCGCGGGAAAAGCCCGCGTCAGCGTGCCGAGGAGATTATCAACAACTGTGTTGCACCTGAGTACAGAGAGATGCTGCGTGACTACCTCAAGTTCGCTAAACACGGACAGACACAACATAACCTCTCTCTCGCTTTTGCCATGCATGAGGAGTTCCTCAAGAGTGGTGATATGCGCAATACGAAGTGGGAAAGCTATCTGCGATAATTTTCCTGCTGATTAGATACATATGGGAATACTTTTATTATTTTTGTTAGGAGCGATGGGCGTCAGTTTTCTGTGTTCCGTTCTGGAATCAGTACTGATGTCCACCTCGCTCAGTTATATCAATTTACGCGAGGAGGAAGGCTACGGGCCTGCCAAACTCATGAGCAGTTACAAGGAGGACACGAGCCGTCCTTTGGCTGCTATTCTGTCGCTTAACACCATTGCCAACACGATTGGCGCAGCCGGCGTAGGTATGCAGGCTACGGCTGTGTTCGGTAGCAAATGGTTCGGAGTGATTTCGGCGCTCACCACGATTCTTATCCTCTTTTTCGGAGAAATCATCCCGAAAGTTATCGGCACCACCTATTGGCGCCAACTGATGGGTCTCTCTGCCCGCATCATCCGTATACTGATTTTTATTCTCTACCCGCTTGTATGGCTGGTAGTGCTCATCTCTAAGATGGTGCCCGACAAAGAGGACGAACCCTCTGTGAGCCGTGAGGAAGTGCTTTCTATGGTGAACGTGGGCGAAGAAGAAGGCGTGGTGGATGAGGATGAGAACAAGATTTTCAGCAACCTCATGCGCCTGGATTCCATTCACGCGTATGACGTGATGACCCCGCGCGTAGTGGCCAAAATAGCACCGGAGAACATGACGCTCCGTGCATACTATGACAACGATGAGTACGACCATTTCTCGCGTATTCCGCTGTATAACCCCACCTCGCCGGAGTATATCACAGGCTATGTGCTGCGCAACGATGCGCTCGAGGAACTGACGGAGGACCATTTCCGCAAGACGCTCGGCGGCATCAAACGACCGTTGCCTTCTTTCGATCAGGACCTGACGCTTGGCACTATCTTTGATAGTATGCTCAAGCAGAAAAGCCAGATTGCGCAGGTCATTGACGAGTACGGCATGTTCGTCGGCATCCTGACGCTGGAAGATATCATCGAGACCATCTTCGGCCTCGAAATCATTGACGAGAACGATACTGTTATCGATATGCAGCAGTATGCACGTGACCGTTGGGAACAGCGCCAGAAGAAATACAAGAAGGTAGCAGTAAAGAAAGACGAAACCAACAATGAAGCTGAAGAGCGACATACGGATACTGAACAAGAAGGCGAAGTTTGAGTATATCATCCTCGACCGCTATACCGCCGGTCTTCAACTCTTCGGAACCGAGATAAAGTCCATCCGCGAAGGCAAAGCCTCGCTGGTGGACAGTTATTGTGCGGTGGAGCACGGCGAGATGTACGTCAAGCAGATGCATATCGCGGAGTACCGTTTCGGTTCCTATGCCAACCATCAGGCTAAGCGCGACCGCAAACTGCTGCTTCAGCGGCGTGAGATACGTAAGATTGAGCGCGCGACAAAGGAGACCGGAAAGACCATTATCCCGCTTGAGCTGTTCATCAACGATAAAGGTTTCGCCAAACTGGAAATAGCCGTCTGTCAAGGAAAGCACACCTACGACAAGCGGCAGTCGCTCCGTGAGGCGGACGACAAACGCGAGATGGCGCAAATGCGCAAAATGGCGAATGCCAAACAGTAAATTGTAAATTCTAAAAAATCACGTATATGAGTAAAAAAGCATTATTAATGATTTTGGACGGCTGGGGTATCGGTCACAAAGATACCGCAGATGCCATCCATTGTACCTCTACGCCACACTGGGACAAACTGCTGGAAACCTATCCGAATTCCCAGTTGCAGGCGAGCGGCGAGAACGTAGGTCTGCCGGACGGACAGATGGGTAACTCCGAGGTCGGGCATCTCAATATCGGTGCCGGACGCGTGGTGTATCAGGACCTTGTCAAGATTAACCGTGCGTGCAAGGACGGCAGTATTCTCGATAATCCCGAGATAAAAGCCGTCTTCAGTTATGCCAAGCAGAGCGGCAAGAAAATTCACTTCATGGGCCTGACCTCCGACGGAGGCGTCCATTCGAGCCTGGACCACCTGTTCTATCTCTGCGATATCGCCGCCAAATACGGCCTGCAGGGCAAGACGTTCATCCATTGTTTCATGGACGGCCGTGATACTGACCCGCATTCCGGTATTGGTTTTATCGACCAGCTGGAGGCACATTGCGCCAAGACAGCCGGAGAGATAGCCTCTATCGTCGGACGTTTCTACGCCATGGACCGCGATAAGCGCTGGGAGCGCGTCAAGACGGGGTATGACCTGCTGGTGAACGGCAAGGGCGAAGCGTTCGAATCTATGCACGCTGCTATGGAAGCCAGCTATGCCGCTGATGTGACGGACGAGTTCATCAAACCGATTGTGCATGTGCGCAACGGCAAGCCGCTGGCTACTATCGAGGAGGGAGATGCTGTCATTTTCTTCAACTACCGAAACGACCGCGCCAAAGAGATTACCATCGCTCTCACCCAGCAGGATATGCCGGAGCAAGGAATGAAAACCATTAAGAACCTGCACTACTGCTGCATGACGCCGTATGATAGTTCGTTCAAGGGCCTGCATATCCTCTTCCCCAAAGAGAATGTCACCAACACCTTGGGCGAGGTGGTCAGCCGTCTGGGGTTGAAGCAGTTGCGTATCGCGGAGACGGAGAAGTTTGCGCATGTCACCTTCTTCTTTAATGGCGGACGCGAAGCCGAGTTTGAGAACGAGGACCGTATCCTCATTCCTTCGCCCAAAGTGGCTACGTACGACTTGCAGCCGATGATGTCCGCGCCCGAGGTCACGATTGCTCTGCGCGATGCACTCAATACGCAGAAATACGATTGTATCATCCTCAATTATGCGAATGGCGATATGGTAGGCCATACCGGCGTGTATAACTCTATCCAACAGGCCATCACGGCTATCGATATCTGTGTGAACGAGACCGTAGAGACCGCGCTGCGCAATGACTACGAGATTATCATCATTGCTGACCATGGTAACTGCGATAATGCCATCAACGCCGACGGCACGCCCAATACGGCGCACTCGCTCAACCCCGTGCCTTTCGTCTATATCAGTAAGGAACACACGGGCGCGCGCGTGGACAACGGAATTCTCGCCGATGTGGCGCCTTCCATATGCCATATCATGGGTATTGAGCAACCCAAGGAGATGACAGGAAAGAACTTAATTCACAATTAAGGTCAACAGCCAACAGCCAAAAAAGAAAGCGGCCCAATCGGGTCGCTTCTTTTTTCTAGGTGTTGTACCTAACTGAACAACAAGGTCTGATTACTCAGCTGCTACCTCTACAGCCTCAACAACCTCAACGGTGTCTTGAGCGCAGGTGTCCTGGCAGCATGCTTTCTTGCAGCACTTGTTGCCGCAGCTCATTGCTACGAAAGCAACAGCTACGATAAGAAGCATCTTCTTCATAATTCCACTAATAATTTTAAGTTAATAAAGCTTTATTTTACTAATATTTTCCGCTTTTTCACGAAAAACGATGCAAAAGTACTAACTTTTTTGCATATATCCAAAAAAAATTGTAATTTTGCGCAATAAATTTTGCAATTTATGAAGAAAATGGGCTTTTTTGATAAATCTGACCTCAAATTTGTGGGGTGGAACGTTGTTTTTGCTGCTGTATTGGCTATCGGTATTCTTGTGGCGCTTATCTTCTGGTTGCGCAGATATACGGAACACGGAATTGAGGTCGAAGTGGCGGATGTACGGGGTATTGTTTTTGAGGAAGCGCAACCGCTTCTGGCGGAGCAGGGACTGGTATTGGTCATTATCGATTCCACCTATTCGGATAAAGTGCCTTTCGGCACCATCGTTGAGCAGGACCCCAAACCCAACAGTCATGCCAAACACGGCCGTTCGGTCTATGTAACCATCAATGCCACCACCAAGCGCCAAGTGACCATGCCTGACCTGCAGGATATGAGTTATAGGCAGGCGGAAACCACACTCCGCGGTATGGGCTTGCGCGTCGATAGCATCTATGAGTACGAACCCTCCACCTATCGCGACCTCGTCCTCGATGTTAAATGCAACGGCGAGAGTGTGGCGCCCGGAGAGAAGCTGGCGGTGGGAACCAAAGTGAGACTGGTCGTCGGGTTCGGGCGTGGCACCGATGAAGTCGAAGTGCCCAGTGCCATCGGCCTCACGCTGCAGGAGGCCCGCAGTCTGCTCCTCAGCCATCGCCTCACCGTCGGAGCGGTCAGCTATGATGAACCAATCCAGGAAGAAGGCGTGCCGCAATATGTCTATCGCCAGACGCCTGCTGCAGGAACTAAGCTGCTCGAGGGAGAAACGGTCGCACTCAAACTATCGGCGGATATAGAAAAGGCGGCCAAAACCAATCCAAATACTGAATCGGAAGAAGATAGTTGGTTCTAACATGACTGAAGACCAATTACAAATGACCAATATGGTCGAAGACGACCTCCTCTGGGAACGTTGGCGCTGCGAGGTAGACAAAGGTCAAGGCAAAGAGCGCGTTGATAAATACCTTGCTGACCATATGACCAACACCAGCCGCAACCGTATCCAGACGGCGGCGGATGCAGGCAATGTGTGGGTCAATGGAGCGCCTGTGGCGTCCAACTATCGCGTCAAACCGGGCGATATCATACAAGTCCTCCTCGACCATGAGCCGCATGACTTCACCATCACACCCGAGAATATACCGCTTGATATCGTCTATGAAGACGATGACCTGCTGGTCGTCAACAAACCTGCAGGACTGGTGGTCCACCCCGGTCACGGCAACTATGAGCACACGCTCCTCCACGCCCTCGCATGGCATTTCAGCCGAAGCCAAAGCCAACAGTCTCTTGATATCAACGATCCTAATATCGGATTAGTCCATCGCATCGATAAAGACACCTCCGGACTGCTGCTCATCGCCAAGACGCCGGAAGCGAAGACGCACCTCGCCAAGCAGTTCTTCGACCATACCACCGAGCGAACCTATAATGCGCTCGTCTGGGGTACGTTCAAGGAGCAGAGCGGAACTATCGAGGGAGCATTGGCGCGCGATAACCGCGACCGCACTATCTACCGCGTATGGGACCTTGAGGAATGTCCGCAGGCCAAAGAGGCTGTCACCCACTGGCGAGTGCTCGAGCAGTTCCCTTATGTCACGCTCGTCGAGTGCCGACTGGAAACAGGACGCACACACCAGATACGCGTGCATATGAAGCATATAGGGCATCCACTCTTCTGCGATGAGAAATACGGCGGATGCGAAATCCTAAAAGGACTGCGTACGCAGAAATACCGCCAGTTTATCGAGAACTGCTTCGCCCTCTGTCCACGCCAGGTGCTGCATGCCAAGACGCTCGGCTTCACCCATCCGCGTACCGGTGAACGTCTCTTCTTCGATAGCCAATGGCCGGAAGACATGTCCGCACTCATCAACAAGTGGCGGGCATACGAACCCAACACCCTCAACTAATCCATTAAACTGCCGCTGCGGCCTCTAATTTGGCATGGGTCAGCAGAAGGGTCTTTGTGCCCTGGGTGTCGAAATGGATTTCTATCTTGTCGTTCTCGGTCACCTCGTCGTGATAGATACGCGTCACTGTCCCTTTGCCGAACACTCGATGCGCCACGCGATCACCCGCTTGCCATGCCGATAGCTGGCTGTCGCTAACCGCGTGCGTGACCGCCGGACCGCTTACGCTCACGGGCTTGCTCTCAACGCGTGTGAGAGGCCTTGACGGTGCCGCTTGAGGGGCGGCTGGCTTGCTCAGCGAGAAATACTGGCGGTCTATATCCTGCAAGAACCGGCTGGGAGAATTGAACGTGAACGAGCCGTTGCGGAATCGCTGACGCGCAAACGAGATATAACATTGCTCCATCGCACGTGTGATAGCCACATATAGCAATCGACGCTCCTCCTCTATCTCATGCGGCTTGGTGCAGAACTGCGAGGGGAAGAGGTTCTCCTCCATGCCCACGATGAACACCACCGGAAACTCCAGGCCTTTGGCGGCATGAACCGTCATCAGCGTCACCCGCTCCGTCGTGTCTGCCAGGTTCTCGTCCTGGTCGGTCTGAAGGCTCACCTCGCTGAGGAAGTCCGTCACGGGTGTGAAATCGATGCCTTCGTTCGCGCGCAGCTCCACAAACTCGTGGATGGCGTTGAGTAGTTCCTGTACGTTCTGCGCACGGTCGATACCTTCCTGTGTGCGGTCCATCGCCAATGCTGTCATCACGCCGGATACCCGCAGTATGCTCTCGGCGAAAGCGAAAGCATCCATCATCTCGCTTTGGTCGTGGAAACTATCTATCATCTGCGCGAAAGCCTGCAGTTTCTTGGCCGTGGCAGCACTCACGTCTAGGCCCGTCTCTTCCGGATGACGCATCACATCCATATAGCAGCGGTGGTGTTCGATGGCATTGGCGGACACTTTCTTCATGGTCGTATCCCCGATACCTCGTCCCGGGAAACCGACGATGCGCAGCAGCGCTTCGTTGTCCCGCAGGTTGACCGCCAGACGCAGATAGCCGAGCGCGTCTTTGATCTCCTTGCGCTGGTAGAACGAGGTGCCGCCATAGATGCGGTAGGCGATGTTCAGTTTGCGCAACTCCCCCTCTATCACACGGCTCTGAGCGTTGGTCCGGTATAGCACGGCGAAACTATCGTAGCCTTTATGCCGCATCTTCTGTATCTTCGTCGCCACGCCCAATGCCTCGGTGCGGTCGTCCATATAGGCCTGCAGGTTCAGCGGTTGGCCTTCCTCCTTCTCCGAATAGACGGTTTTCTCTATCTGGTGTACATTCTTGTGAATGAGTGAGTTGGCGGCATTGACAATCGTCTGCGTCGAGCGGTAGTTACGCTCCAGTTTGAATAGTTGGGCATCGGGATAGACCTGACGGAAATTGAGAATATTGCGAATGTCAGCGCCGCGGAAAGAGTAGATACTCTGCGCATCGTCGCCCACCACGCAGATGTTATTTTGCGGCTCCGCCAGCCGTTTGACCAGCAGGAACTGGATATAGTTCGTGTCCTGGTACTCGTCCACCAATATATATTGGAACTGCTGCTGGTATTTCTCGCGCACCTCGGCACTTAAATCCATCAGCCGCAGCATGTTAATCAGCAGGTCGTCAAAATCCATCGCATTGGCAGCCCTCAGGCGTATCTGGTACTGCTCGTAGATGCTCGCCATCTCATACATCCGCATCTCGCGGTCCTCGCGCAGCAGCTGTTGGTTCATGCCATATGCAGCAGGACTAATACCGCCGTTCTTCGCCATCGATATCCTGCTCAGCACGGCGCCGGGCTTGTAGGTCTTCTCGTCCAAACCGCGCTCTTTGCATATGGCTTTGATGACGGATTTCATATCCGGCGTGTCATAGATGGAGAAGTCACGCGTGAAGCCTAAGACCTCTGCGTGCGGGCGGATGAGGCGCGTGCACACGCTGTGGAACGTGCCCATGCAGAGGTATCGTGCATCCGATGCAGAGACTAGCTTGACGATGCGCTCTTTCATCTCCCGCGCCGCTTTGTTGGTGAAAGTAAGCGCCATGATGCGTCCTGCCGGCACACCCTGCCGCAGCAGGTATGCGATACGGTAGGTCAGCACACGCGTCTTGCCCGAACCGGCACCCGCCACTATCAGCGAGGCACCTTCGGTGCATGTCACCGCCTCGCGTTGAGACTCATTCAGTTGTTCCAGAAAATCCATGCTACAAAAGGGCTAAAAAAGCTACTATCAGAGTGGTGAACATCAGCACCGGCATCTGCGTGTCCAGCCCCTCCGTATGAGTCCCGACGAACCACATATGCCATACCCAGACGGGAACGATGAGCGCTACCCAGTAATGGCCGGTAAGAATGAAAATAAGCAGGCAGAAGACCAATAGCAGATAGTGGTACAGCCGTGCGCCGAACGGACCCAACAAACTCGCGAATGTCCGTTTGCCGTGCGCGCGGTCGTTCGCCATATCGCGTATGTTATTCAGGTTCAGCACACCTACGCACGGCAGGCCGATAGCCGCACCGCACCAGAACACTTCCCCACTCATCGTCTGCGCCTGCAGATAGTACGCGCCCATCGTGCTCAGCAGACCGAAGAAGAGAAACACACCCAGGTCTCCAAGCCCGATATAGCCGTAGCTGTGCTTACCCAGCGTGTACATTACCGCACCCGCCATCGCCAGCATACCCAAGCCGATGAATACGATACTCTGTAGGGTGAACAAACTGCCAAAAGCGCAGTATATTAACGCAAGACCGAACACGACGCACAGGCCCACGAAAAGCCAAATCATGCCTTTTATTTGCTCCACGGTGATAGTACCGGCCTGCAGCCCGTACGCCGCACGTTGGTGCTGGTCGCTGTCCGTACCCTTCTGCGCATCCCCTAACTCATTGCATAGATTGCTGAGTATCTGCAAACTCAATGTGGTCAGAATGGCAAAGACGAAAACCAGCCAAAAATGCCATTCTCCGCCCTCTATGCTTTCCGTTGCGCTATACGCCAACCCGCTTCCGAGAATGATGCCCGACATCGACAAGGGCAGCGTACGTAACCGTAATGACTGAATATATGGATTCATATTCGCTTATTGCTTGCTATTCGACTGCAAAGATACAAATAATTTCTGAAATACGCAAATGTTTGTGCAAAAATCATGCGTCTATATTGTGTATCTCGCCAAAAAGCAGTACTTTGCAGCGTCTTTCATGCTTATTATGACGAACTATTAACGAATTATTGACGAATTATTAACGAATTATTAACGAACTATTCCTGTAATCACACTATAACCACAGTATTATGGCACATGTAGAACCCATTTTTTCACTTTTTCTTGCATATATCAAAAATTTGTAGTACCTTTGCACGATTTTTGGAGGTTAGCAAATAATAAATTGTCAAATAATACATGAGTTTACAATGTGGAATAGTGGGGCTGCCAAATGTGGGCAAGAGTACCCTCTTCAACTGTCTGAGTAACGCGAAGGCGCAGAGCGCCAATTTCCCCTTCTGTACGATAGAGCCGAATGTGGGCGTCATCACCGTGCCGGACGAGCGACTCGTCAAACTGGGCGAACTATGCAAACCCGAACGAGGAGTCATCCCGACTACCGTTGAAATCGTGGATATTGCAGGTTTGGTGAAGGGCGCCAGCAAAGGCGAAGGACTGGGCAACAAGTTCCTTGCCAACATCCGCGAGACGGACGCCATCATCCATGTGTTGCGTTGCTTCGACGACGAGAACGTGGTGCACGTGGATGGCACGGTGAACCCTGTGCGCGACAAAGAGATTATCGATGCCGAGCTGCAGCTCAAGGACCTGGAGACCGTCGAGAGCCGTATTCAGAAATGCGAGAAAGCCGCGAAAGCCGGCGGGGACAAGTTCGCCAAACTGCAACTGGAAGTGCTCGTCAAATACCGCGAGGCCCTGTCGCAAGGCAAGAACGCACGTACGGTGGAGCTGGATAACAAAGACCAAGAGGCCGCTGCCCGCGATTTGTTCCTGCTCACCAACAAACCGGTGATGTATGTATGCAATGTGGATGAGGCTTCCGCGGTGACAGGCAATGCCTATGTGGAGCAAGTTCGCGAAGCTGTCAAGGATGAAGATGCACAGGTATTGGTGCTCGCCGCGAAGATAGAGAGCGAGATAGCAGAGCTGGAGACATACGAAGAACGGCAGATGTTCCTCGAAGAGATAGGGCTGAAGGAAAGCGGCGTCAACCGACTTATCAAAGCCGCATACGCCCTTCTCAAACTACGTACGTTCCTCACCGCCGGAAGCGATGAAGTGCGTGCTTGGACCTTCCGTGAAGGCATGAAAGCACCTCAATGTGCCGGAGTTATCCATACCGATTTTGAGCGCGGCTTTATACGGGCAGAAGTTATCAAATATGCCGATTTCATCGAGCTTGGCGGCGAAGCGCAGTGCCGTGCTGCCGGCAAGTTGGCGACGGAAGGCAAGGATTATATCGTTCAGGACGGCGATATCATGCATTTCTTATTCAACGTGTAAGACCACAGAAGAAAATGGATATAATAAGCAACTTATTATCCTACGGCATGTGGGTGGGCATTGTGCTCATTATTGCCGGTTTCATCGCCTTGGTCAAAGGCGCAGACTGGCTGGTGGACGGTGCTTCGGCTATCGCCAAACGCTTCGGCATCAGCGACTTGGTCATCGGTCTGACGGTCGTGGCGTTCGGTACCTCCATGCCGGAGTTTATGGTGAACATGGTATCCGTAGCGGAAGGCACAACAGACCTTGCGATTACCAATATATTAGGTTCGAATATCATCAATACGTTTGTTATTCTCGGCCTCACAGCACTTGTCTATCCGGTTGTCTCGCAGAAAAGAAGCCGTGACTTCGATATACCTCTCTCTATCATCGCCGGTATTCTGGTCTTTGCTTTTGTGGCGGTCAATTCGCCGTTTGGAGAAGTCGGACGCGGCATTAGCCGTTTTGGAGGAATAATCCTATTGGTGCTGTTCTGCTATTTTCTCTACAATACTTTCCGCCACGCTAAGGACCACCCCGATGACGGGCCAACTGAAGAAGTGCCCGATAAGGAGATTACGGTTCGCCGTGCGCTCTGTTTAATCTTGGCCGGCCTGGTGGGATTAGTGGTTGGAGGAGAAATGATCGTTAAGAGTGCCGTCGATTTAGCTACTCGGATGGGCGTCAGTGAAGCAATCATCGGTCTGACCATCGTCGCATTGGGCACCTCGCTGCCGGAACTGGCTACCTCCGTGATTGCAGCTACCAAACATAACTCGGATATTGCACTCGGTAATGTCGTGGGGTCAAATATCTTCAATGTCTTTTTTGTCCTCGGTACCAGCGCAGCCGTTCTTCCGCTTCCTGCATACGACGGCATCGAACTGGACGCATGGATGGCGGCAGTGGGAAGTATGCTCGTTTGGCTGTTTGTCAAAACCAATAGAGAACGCGAGATAAAGCGATGGGGAGGAGCAATTCTTCTGCTCGTCTATGCCGGCTATCTGACCTACAGATTATTGAACGTGTGACGTTCGCGGTCGAAAAGCCAACCCCACTTGTTGAAATAGCGGCACATGTTTTGGATATGAACCCGAAGCATGTGCTTGTCTTTATAAGACGCCTGTGCATGCGCATGAATAATCGTCCACTGCGGATAATAGAGCGTGAGATAGTTGCGATGAATAGTACGCGTCAGGTCAATATCCTCGGGGTACATAAAATAGCGCTCATCGAATAGCCCGGCTTCCACAACTGCTTTGGTACGCAGCAGCATGAAACAACCGCTGAGGTACGGCGCATTGATAGGCCGATTGAGGTCTTTGTCGCGTAATTCAAAGCGTTCGTTGCGCTTCTTCATCAGCCATTTCGGCAAGAAACGGCGACCGAACACATCCATCGGAGAAGGGAGTCGTTTAGCCAGGTACTGCTGCGTGCCGTCCGGATTAATCACCTTTGGCATCAGTTGACCGACCTGCGGGTTCTCCAGCATGAAATCGCACATAGCATCGATATCCTCAGCCTGCACGCGGATATCGCTGTTCATAACGAGGTGGAACGCCGTGTTGTGGTACGCACTTTCCCGCAGAGCAATGTTATGCGCCCGCCCGTAACCGAGGTTTTCCGGCATCGCCATATAGCGGATTTTATCCGATGAAACCGGAGCTTTCTCCATATCTACGTGCTCGCGCAACCAATCTTTCTCGCTATTATCCAGCAGATAAATCTTTCGCAAACATTTCACCCGCAACAACTCCGTCACAAGAGGCATCACCTCCTGCTCCCATTTCGGATGATATAGTACGATGGATATGTTCAGCATTGATTTATTGTTTAACGGAGAAACTGGCGAAGCTTGCGCAATTGCTTGCATGCAACCGTCAAATAGCCGGCTCCTACGTGGTTCTTCTTGAGTACAAAATAGTCCTCTTGGGTCTTGGATAGCCGTGCTTTGGAGTTGCGGTTGCTGGCGCCGCCAATCTCCATGCTTACCAGCACCTCCGGCAGATAATACGTCTTGAAACCGGCCTTGAAGATACGAAGCATCATATCATAATCGGCAGCAATTCTGAACCACTCGTCATACTCGCCTACCTGCTCATACACCTTACGTCGAACATACACCGTTGGGTGCGGCGGCATCCAACCGTACTTGAGACCGCATGGATTATAGGCATTGCTTACCCATCTGCGGATAACTCTATTCCCTCTGCAATATAGCAAATCGCCGTACACCACATCTGCCTCTTGCGTTTCGAATACTCCTGCAATATGCTCAATGGAATCGGGAGAAAACAATACATCATCGGAGTGCAAAAAGCCGATGATATCGCCTGTTGCCATGCGTATGCCTTTGTTGAGTGCATTATAAATACCCTCATCTTTTTCGGATATCCATCGCACGTTTTTATGCTCTTTAGCGTAGGCCTCAATCATCTCCTTTGTACCGTCTGTAGAGGCACCGTCCACGATGATATGCTCGATTTCACCGTAGGTCTGGCTTTGTATGCTTGCCAATGTGCGCTGCAAGGTCTTTGCGCTATTGAATGTAATAGTAATGATGGATATTTTCATGCCAACTGACTGTATATCTGTTTCATTTGTTTATATGTCTTGTCCCACGAGAAGCGTTTGGCGTTCTCCAATCCTGCGGCTATGATGCCCTGTGTTGGTTGCGAGAGCAAATGCCGTACTATCTCTGCCATATCGGCCGCCACCCGTGCTGCTGTGTTGTGATTTACCATCAGTCCGGCTGCCCCGATAACTTCCGGTACGGACGATGTATTCTGTGCAATAACCGGGCAACCTGCCTTCTGTGCTTCCAAAATCGGAATTCCGAACCCCTCATAATCAGATGGGTACAGCAGACAAAGAGCTTCGTTGTACATGATATTGAGTTGCTCTCGCGATACATTGGAAGCCGTGACCAGTTCCAAGCCCGTCAATCGTGCCACTTCTTGCGCAACATCATAGCGCTTGTACTCAACAGCACGATTACCAACGTAGAGCAGGTAACCCTTCTTTTCTACCGATGGAATGGGGAAGAATTCGTCTCCCACACCATTATATACCACTTTTATTTGCTCTTCATCCAGCCACGGATAGCAGTTCAGCAAATCCCGTTTGGTGTTCTCGCTCACACATATCACCGCTTTGCTATGCCTGAGCGCCCGTTGTTCTTCCCATAGATGCACTGCCTTAGCCATGCCTTTGCGGTAATAATGATACGTCAGGTCGTGAACGGTAGTGATGTTCGTTGCCAATGGGTGCGGACATATACGGAAATACGAAGAGTGAAAGAGTGTTGGTTGCGTCGGTGTCCATGCAGGAACGCGGTATCGTTCCAAAGTACGGTACGGCAGCTGGTCTTTGTAATCCAGTTCCGTAACGGCCAAATCTTTGTCTGCCCGCGCACGGTTCAGCAATTCGGTCCATACAACCGAGATGCCGCCGTAGCGCTGTAGTGAAAAGATGATATTATCAAAGGTGATAGGTATCATTGCTCTATCATTTTTTGCCAAACAATCATTATGTTTTTCTCGCTATACATGGTATGCGCGAATGTTTGCGCCTTTTGTGCGCGCTTTTCCGCTTCCTTATAGTGCGAAAGTACGTATTCCAATTGATGTGTCAAAGCTGCTATATCTCCATTGGGAACCAGCCATCCTCGTTCGTCCGCCAATAATTCCGCAGGTCCGTGCGGGCAGTCGAAAGAAACGCATGGGGTACCGCACCACATGGCTTCAGAGAGCACCATAGCAAATCCCTCATATCGTGACGACAGCACCAAACAAGAAGCTGCTGCATACTCTTTGGCAACATTCTCGGTCTGTCCTGCCAACATAACATGCTTCAGTCCTTGTTCCTTAATCTGTGCCTCTAATGCAGCGTGTTTGGGTCCTTCGCCTACAATACGCAATGACCAATCGGGGTAATGCTGCTCTACGGGTTGCCATGCTTTGAGTAGAAGGTCATATCCTTTCTGCTCATGCAGTCGTCCGACAGCGAGTACCACTTTTTCTCTATTGATTTGAGGTATTTGCAAGCCGTCCAGGCTACATGGATTGGGAATAACTGTCACATTCGTGCATCCCGCTTTCAGCCAGTCGGCTTTGTCCGCTTCGGTGAGCACTACCAGTCGCTCCAATGGTTTCACCGCACGCACTAACTGCCATGTGCGGATGCTGCCTAACAAGGACCAAAATCGGCTGGTATGGTTCGCTTCCAATAGTTGCCGGCGTTGGTTCATCGCAAAATGTAACTCGGCTATGGTGCGGCAGGGGAGGGTATGCAAGAAAGCTATCTCCTTGCCGCAAAGTGAGATGCATAGATCAATATCATGAGTGCGGATGTAACGCGTCAGTGCACCCTTGTACTTACGCATCTTGCGCATATGCCCGTACCATTTGCTCAGCAGAGGATTGCGATAATCCGCATCGAAGCAGATATTTGTAGCGACCACTTTAACCCGCTCATCCAAATCGAAATAGGTTTCGTTCCTTCCCGCTGGTGTGGCTTCGGTGGTAAGAATAGTGATATGATGATTTGTATTAGCCGCCAGCCAATTCACCTTTTGCGTCAGCACACGCTCCATGCCGCCGGAATTATACAAATGAGGAATGCAATAGAGGATATTCATTTCTTCTCCTCCTTTCCATTACCTAAACTATTGAGCCAATTCACTATTTGTGTCAGATGGGTAGAGATGGTCATTACTATCAGCAACAGCAAAAGACTCCATGTCACTAAACGCGGGTCGAACAATAATGGACCGCGAGGATAGATAAGTGCGTGGCCAACAAGCAAGAAATACATGAGATACCAGTACACATTATTTTTTGCACGGTAATAACTTTCTTTAACCCATAGGCCGATTAGGAACATTGCGATGGCTGTGCCTACTGCGCCAAATGAACGGTACGCTTCGCCAATCATATTGGTGCCTGTTCCCCATGTGGCATCAGGACCAAGGAAAATATAACTTGGCAGGTCTCCACCATGCAACATTTGGGGGGGCAGTTCAGAATGCGCCACAATATATCCGGCAAGACCGGGGATAGGTGAACTGAGATCAAGCGACATACCTGTGAACCAAGTAAGTTCATGCGTCTGCGCCCAGCCGAAAAGGCCGAAAAGGTTGACATCGTTGACAATAAGGTCTTCGTAGATATCCCAGAACTCCTTTAATTTTGTATGTCCCAATTTAACTTGCCAAGCGGCAGGATCTAATCCCTCCCTGCGGAGTACCATAACGAGGAAAAGCACTATCGATCCTCCGGCTACCAGTGTCGCGACTTGCCACCACCGGAGGTGATAGACATACATACTAAAGCCAACGACGAGGATAAGTGCCAGACCCACGGTTAATTGGCGACTACCGGTTGAGAGCAATATCAGCATAAAACTGATGATGACCAATAGGTAGAACCACCACTTCTGTTTGGGCAGACGGAACACGAAGATGGCCATTAGGTAACAGCCGACGGTGAAGATATTATTGAAATAACTGAATATACCCACATCACGCAGATTGCCATCCCCTGAATACACATTCTGAAGAGCAGTCCACCCTCCGGTAGCGATAAACAGCAGCCATGCCACAATTGTGATGCCGAAGAACCAAAGATATTGGCGCATGGAGATGGTGAAAGTAGGCTTCGTCGGTTCTTCCCGGTTAAGTTGGAGAATACGTGTAGCGCCAAGCATATACCATGCATATCCGAAATAGGCAAGCGCGGTCGCTCGCGTGACATAATTATCGTTAAATGGAAAACTGAAGAACGACCAGTAGATGCGTTCCGTCGGAGCATAGAAGACGGGATAGACGAAATTGACAAGGAAGAAACTCAACGCGAAGAAGAACTCAAAGCCCAGCCAATGCTTGCGTTTGTTGGTAGCAAAAAAGAGTACGTTCTGCGCAATAAACATTGTCATCAGCGTTACGCAATAATCATAACTATAGGTCCACGGTGCTTTGATATATAGCACCGTAGCCGCGATGGCAAAGGCAATATTGAGCAGATATGTCAGCATGTCTTTCTTCTTCCCTTTACTACTTGAACTAGTTCATTCAATGCTCTATACCATTGGCTATAAATCGCCAAAGCCAGCCAATGCCGCTTGGCTACCAAAGGGGCAGCTAACCGCTGTGCATGAGTCATGGTGCTATGGTCTATAGGTAGTGCTGCTGGCATCTCATCTGCCAGCGGATATTGACTTTTATGCACACGCATCATCAGCTCAGTCTTTTTTAGCCATTGGCCCGCCCGAAGTGCGTTAATAAATTCTTTTTTATCTGCGTAAAAAGCAGATAACTCATTCATCACTTGAGTTAGACTACGTATGTTTTTCTCCGAAAGAACATGCATATACGATGCGTTATTCGTCTGCATATAGTGGTATAAAGGACGCTCCACATGCGCCACGCGATGCGCATAGTTACATAACTTGGAAACGAACAGATAGTCCTCGCCTGTATCTAATCCGACAATAGGCTCTATACCGCTCTGCACGACCAACTGTCTTCTCATCACATGAGCCCACATATTAGGCATCGTTGCACCGCTTAATATTAGCCGGCCGTATTCTTGCGCATTCTCGCTCCATCGGCCTTTGTATACTTTTCTACACTCACCCCAATCAAAATAGAAATCCATCCCTATTATATCTGCATCGGTCTCTTGCGCTTTTTGTGCCAAAATATCCAATGCGTCAGGTTCCAGATAATCATCACTATCCACATGAACGATATATTCTCCGGTAGCCGCCTCCATGCCCGTTTTGCGTGCCGCCGCCAGGCCTTGGTTTATGGTGTGGCGTAGGATAGTGACGTGTTGAGCGGAATAGCGAGACAATACCTTTTGCAGAATCGTCATAGAATCATCCGGAGAAGCATCATCCACAAAGATGAGTTCTTTATCCGCATAATGCTGATTGAGAAGCGATTCAGCACAGCGCGCTATGTATTTCTCTACGCCATAAACAGGCACTATCACACTGAACTTCATCTCATTTTGTTTTTAATGACCACATAACTGCAATAGCCTATTTCCGTAAGTCCCGCTACTGCCAATGAGGCAGCCAGCGCGTAAACGCTATGGAGGAAATATAATCCTAATCCTGCGATGAGGAAAGTCACCGACATGGCAATGATTTGATTGATGGTAATATAGTACACTTTGCCGGAAGGAATAATGTAAAAATCAATCAATGCACCGGCCACAAGCCATGTAAGAATAGTGACACTCAAAATGACACTTACCGGATAGGACGCTATCATTGCTTTGCCACCCAGTATCAGCACAGCCCAATAGCCAAAGGCTGCAATTAGGGCTATTGCCACGATACCGACAACTATTTCTCCTATCAATATTTTCTTGCGACGAGTTGGACTTGGCTGTGCCATCATTTTGGGATACAAAGCATCATTTATCTTGCTGAAAATGGTACGCGGGATAATAATAATCTTGTTTGCCAAGTCATATACGGCCACTTCGCTCATTCCTAAGAATTGGCCTACAAGCAGCACAACACCTTGCTCTTTCAGTATGCTTGTGGCGTTGGTCAGGAAGAATGGAGCAGTATCCCGGATGGATTGCCATACCGCCGGAAGCGCAACATAATGCATTTTCAATCCATCTTTGATTCGAACGATAAGCCACGCAACCAGACCTCCCACCACCGATGAAGCCGACACAATTAACGCGTAAATCCAGCAATCGTCAGGAGAGCGGAGCAACCAAAAGATAAAAGGCAGTGTTGCTACTTTGAACGCTACCTGAATATAGGTCACCACGCGCATGCGTTGCACGCCCTGAAAATACCATTGAGGGAATACAATATTCGTAATAGTTTGGGCAAAAACGACACCAAAAAGCAATGCGTTCTCACGCATCTTGCCGGACACAAGAAACAAACAAGCATAGATAATAAGAGCTGCTATTTCCAAGAAAATCTTAGTCGCCGTTACTTCCGATAGAACCCGTGACATTTGCTCTTTATCTCCGGCATGCTCTGCTATCTTTTTGGCTGCAGGCAAATCAAACCCGAATGAAACAAACGTAATAAACAGCGTGACGACCGCAAGAGCGAAAGCATACAGCCCATAACTCTCGGCGCCCAGTACACGAATCAAGAAAGGATAGATTAACAGGTAGAAGCAGATATTCAATACCTGCAGGATGGTCATGAACGCATAGTTCTCCACCACTTTTGTGTTATTATACCATATGTCGCGTAACTCATTGCGCATAAAAAGTGCACAAAGATACAACATTTTTTGCATATATGCAAAACAATTCTTTATTTTGCATAAAAAAAGCCCAAAACTTTCGTTTTGGACCTCTTTTTTTGCTCGAAAGGAGCGGCTTTTTATGCCTCAGCTTCTGCAGCGGGTTCTTCAGCAGCTTCCTCTGCGGGAGTCTCTTCACCCTTTGCCTCAGCCTCAGCGGCAGCAGCCTCTTGCGCAGCCTCCTGAGCTGCAGCAGCGAGCTCAGCAGCAGCCTCTGCACGTTTCTGTGCAATAGCAGCAGCTTTAGCCTTGTTGGTCTCTACCTCTTGCTCGTGGAGAGCCTTCGCAGCAGCTACTTTCTTGTCTGCCTCTGCCTTGCTGATTTTGCCGTTCTTGGCATCTTTCTCAGCTTTCCAAGCGTCGAAACGCTTCTGAGCCTCTTCAGCGCTAAATGCACCTTTAGCGACACCACCATTCAGGTGCTTCATCAAGAGCACGCCCTCATTTGAGAGGATGGTACGTACGGTGTCCGTCGGTTGTGCACCAACGCCTACCCAATACAATGCACGCTCAAAATTGAGAATTACTGCTGCAGGATTGGTGTTCGGGTTGAATGAACCGAGACGTTCGATAATTTTGCCGTCACGCGGCGAGCGGCTGTCTGCTACTACGATGTGGTAGAAAGCGTAGTCTTTGTGACCATGACGAGCCAAAACTGCACGAGTGGTCTGTCCGAGTTAAACAATAATGTTGATTCCATTTACACGAAATGGGCTGCAAAATTACTGCTTTTTTTTGAAATGACCAAATATTTGTGCTAAAAAAGCACTTTTTTCTTTATTTATTGCGTATTTGTTTCGTTTTCTCAGTGCTCCTTGTCACTAATATGCTCGATGTCGCGTGCCTCGTCGAACTTGGCTTTCATAGTCGGGTTACCGTAAGTGAGACGCTTGATGGTGACCTCCTGCAGTTTCTTATCCGCAGCGGAGAGGTTGTCTCCGGACTTGACGAGGTTCTCACGCACTTTCGTCAGATGTGCGATGGTCTTGTCGATTTCGTCGATAGCGTCTTGAAAACGCTCGTTCGCCAGCCGAACATTTCGTGTGAAACCATCTTTGAACGCCATGAGTTTCTCTTCGAAATTCGTCACATCTACTTGCTGCTGTTTGATGAGCGCGAGTTCGCGTTTCGCCTCAAGGCTCTTGCGGCTTGTCTGGCAGAGGAGTGTGATGAGCGGCACAAAGAACTGCGGGCGGATGACATACATCTTCTCGAAGCGATGGCTCATATCCACGATACCGCCGTTGTACAGTTCGCTCTCCGGCTCGAGCAGGGAGACGAGTACTGCGTACTCGCAGTTTTTCTTTCTGCGGTCCTGGTCCAATTTTGCGAGGAAGTCCTCGTTTTTATGTTTGGTTGCTGTCTCGTCATTCTCATTTTTCATCTCAAACATGATGGATATATACTCCACACCGTCCTCGGAGCTATCGCGGAAGACGAAATCGCCTTTTGTTCCCTCGAGCACCTCGTTGTCTTTCTCGAAATAGGCGTTCGGGAAGAGCGGTCTTATGCGCGCAAATTCGGTGGCACAATGCTGCTCAAGTGTTTCGCCAACCATCTTGGTAGAGAGTTTGATTTTCAGCTCTTTGTAATAATCGACCTGCTCCTTGAGCGCTTTGAGTTGCGCGTCCGTCTGGCTGCGCACTGCAGCTAATTCCTGCTCCTTGCGCATGTAAGCCTCTGTGGCTTGTTGTCGCACTTGTGCAACGGCTAATTGCTTCTGCTGCTCTGCCTGCTGGATTTGCGCTTGGAGTGCCTGCATCTGCGTTTGCAGCGTTTGGATTTTGAGTTGCTGCTCCGCTTCCGCACGTGCTTGTTCCGCCTGTTGACGCGCTTTCTGTGTCTGCTCCAATTCGTGGATGCGGCGGTTCAGCTCTGCCTCGAATTCGCTGGTTTTCACCTGGTTGAGCAGAAGCGCGTAGTCCGCCTCATCGACGGAGAAGATATTACCGCATTTGGGACATTTCAGTTCTTTCATATTTGAGAAGTTGTGTTGTTACCGAAGGATTTTCTTGCCGCGCATGATGACGATGCCGTGGTAGGAGTCGTCCACAGGTCTGCCGAGGATGTCATATGGCTGTGCATCGAGTTCCAACTCGGCAACCTCGTCTATTCCACTCGGTATGTCTCCGTTATACTGCAGTGTGAGGCTTTTGAGTTTGGGCTTGCCATAGTCTGTGGAATTGTGCACGCGCAGTGTATAGATGCCAGTGACAGTAGAGGAGAGATCCCATTTTTCTTTTTGTGTGTAGCTTTGGTCTCCCTCGCCCCAATGGTCGGTATCTACTGCTGTAAAAGATGAAATGGTCGTTTCCCCTTGCTTCAACTCCAACAGATAACTATGGCCATTAGTACAATACCCAACTTCCGATACGATATATTCTCCAGGATATACCAGTTTCACTTTCCATTCAATCCAGCGGCTCAGATTATGTCCGTCACTTCCATCTTCCCCCCAAGCGTCTCCGAAATTGAAATAATCGGTATTATACCATTTCTCGTCGCTTACGGCTGAATGGTTAGCTTTGTTGAGGGTGGCGGGCAGATGGATGGATGTGTCGGGCGCATCGGATCCGCCAGAGACAACGACTTGTGCTCCGAGCGCATTCATGCCGGATGCTTCTTCCCATACATCTTCATTGGCGATACGTATAGCGTAGCGGGCATCGTTTTGCAGCGACTCGTATGCGTCCGGCAACCAGAGATAGAGATCGTATGTGCCGTTATAGGCTGTGTCGGGTATAGTGAGCGTCTTTTCTATGGTGTAGGAATTGCCCGGTTTCCATGTGCGCGGGTCGATATCGGTGAGTTTCAGGGCATAAGCGGCATTCTCATTCTTGAGCACGACATATGCGTGGCGTTCGTTATACAACGGTGCATAGCCCACATTCTTAATCTGAAGACTGACATGCAACGTACCATTTACCGTTGCGGCTTCATCATAGGTGCCTTCCACTAGTTGATAACGATAACCCATATTGCGGTTGAGTTCGTCAAAGGTGCCTTCTTGGCGCCAACGGTTCGTGACTTTTGTAGAGAACCCACCTTGGATAAATGTCCAGTGAAGACGACTCATCTCCATAACAGTGCTATCGTGAGAAGCTGCGGTTACTCCCCTAATAGAATCTTCAATATTGCATTCTCCGCCTATAGGCATATAGAGTGTTTCCTGCGCGATGTATGGTTTTTGCGTAGCGGTATCGCGGTAGGTACCCTGATTCTGGTATCCATTCAGGAACGCATCGTTATGATGGGCAAGGCGTGATTTTGGTGTACCTTTATAGGCTTCTGATTCTGTTATCGCTCCATGCGAACCATAGATGGAATCCATATAGTCGGTCTTGAATAAGGGAGTACGGAGTTGTACGGTACGATTTTTTGGCGTGGCATTGAGCAGCGTATCCAAAAACGCTTTACGCTCAGGTGTCATGTGGCTAGAAGTATTGGTGAAGTTATCCGTATAATACCATTCTCCATAGGCACCGATAAAGCCGGCTTGGAAACAAAAGATGACATCCGCATTGGCCTCCCAGTGGCTTTTGTATTGGTTAAGATGTTTTTGGATAATAGATAATGGAGCGTCCGCGGCAGTACGAATACTGTCTTTTTTGGGGTCGGGATTAGGAATTTTATACGTTTGCGCTGTATATGCAAAACGCAGGATACATTTCATTCCATAGTTGCGCAGGACGGCCATATCTTCGTCGAAAGCAGTGAGGATGGAATCCGGCAGCGTCTCGGCGTTTTTATACTCATCCAGATAATAAAGCACGAGGATAAGCGAGCCCTTGTCATTCGTTCTGAGGGCCGTCAAATAACTCTCCTTACCTTTGACAGCATATCTTGTCTTGTTGCCATGCCTCTCCAGCATGGTGATGAAACCACGTTCGGGGTTGGGGAAGATAGAGACATCATCAGCTGTATAGTTTACTGTTCCAGCGGAAAGTGCTGTGGCTAACATAGTTGCCATCATGAAGAAAAACAAGCGTTTCTTAGCCACAAGGGCACGATTAATAGTATTTCTCATATCGCATATAGATTTATGTTAAGGACATTTTGCGATGCAAAATTACTGCTTTTTTTGCATATATGCAAGTTTTTTGAGCATTTTTATAATCCTAAATGTATCCTAAACCGCATACCCCACTGTATATCCGGCGCGAGGGACCAAATAGAATAAAGGTCGCAGACGCGCAAGATATTGCCGATGCCTACGCCGAGTTCGGCGTAGAATTGGTTTTGGCTATTGGCCGACAGATATCCATAGGCTATTTTGGCTTCGACGAGTTCGCGGAGATGCAGCCAACGGATACCCGGGATGAGATTGAAGAGAATACCCATTCCGTTCCATTCCGTTTGCAGCGTGACATACTTATCCGCCAGCATTTGGTTGCCGTGCAGGAAGGTGAAGCGATAGGGGTCATAGGCATAACCTTGGTTAGCATTCGCTTGCCAAAGGAGCGTGGAAGGAACACGTCCGAAGAGTGCTCCTGCTTGCAGTGCGTAGGTCAATTGACCGCCCATACCGAGTTGCGCATGTTGGGTGAGGAGTACGCGCAGATGTGCGTAGAGCGCATTCTGCGCATTGGAGATTGGAGATTGGAGATTGGTGATTCCATCCCAATGGCCGGTTTCGAAGCCAAGGAACAGGACCGGGTATTTGGAAGAATAAGCATAGCGGCGCAGGAAGAAACCATCGTATTTGCGTTCTCCCCATGACAAGCGGGCGATACCACTGAGCGACTGATAACTGATGATATTCATCGAATTGCTGATATCTGCGGGTTGCCATCCGGCGCGAACATATGCGTGTGTCTCTATACTGACCGCAGGGCTTGTTCCGGCAGTGAGCCACTCGCCCCAATCGGCAAACCAGTGCAACTGCAGTTGGCGCTGACGTAAAGCAGTGTTTACGCAGAGGTTATCGCGATGCAGCGCTTCGAACGCATAGGCCGTGAAATCGAAGTTACCCCAACCCATGGAGTTCTCCCGCAATAGGCGGTCGAAATCATCGACCTCCGACCAAACATAGCGGTCATTATACTCCAGTTGCAGCGTGTTCTTGCGCAACGTAGGCAGGTTGACAGAGATGCGACCCATTCCTTTGGGAGAACGATCTTTAATACCATAGCCGACGGACGCCTCGAGGGAGACAACTTTGGAGAAGCGCTCATTCGTACGGAAAGGAAGACCAAAATGCACTCCTTCGTGTTTGTTGACTTGCAAAATCTCCTCTACGTGACCTATATCCACAGGAGTGCCGGTAGGTATATATCCGGTAGTGGCGATAGTGGCAATCCATTTGGCGGTGCGGATGAGCGGGAGACTATCCAGGGTTAAGAAAGCGGAGTCGGTATTAAGGCTGGCTACGCTTGTTATGCCGTCCCGCGGGCTGTTAGACCGCTCCGCTTGCAGACCGGCACTTTCTGTGCTTGACAGATTTTTATTTCTTAGACTGGTTGTCAGGAGCAGGGTGGGGAAGACGGTGCCTGCCCGTTCGGATTTGATGGCGAGGTCGAGGATGGCGGAGACATGTTCGTCCGCAATAGTGCCATCCGGCATCAGCGTTTGCGAGACATGCAAGGTGTTGACATAGTTCACCGCCACTTCGGCTGGCACATATGCTGAGAGCGAACGGAGTGCAAACGTGGTCGTATCGATGACCATCGAACCATTGAAAGTGGCGTAGAAAGCATTGCGCGTGCGGAAATAGATGGTGTCGCCCTCCAGATAATAGCGATAATAGAGGTTTCCGCCGGCAGCAAGCGGCGAGAGGAAGGCATGGCCCATGAGCGAGACAGAATTGGCGTAGAAATTTAGATTTCCTTCTCCGCCCAGCAGCGAAGAATAGTCCGTTTCGGTCAGTATTAATGCCTGCGTGCGTTGGTCATTGGCCGGCGTCATATCCGTTCCGCTGAGCCGGAAAGACTGTGTCTCACGGTAGAGCGGCAGAATATATGAAGAGTCATTTTGCGCAATCATACCGCTTTGCAAGCTTCGCCATAATGCACGACGGAGATGACGTTTCTGGATATGCGATACATAGAGCGTCTGCTCGCGCTGCAGGACGGCTACATTCTCCGGATGCATCGTTCGGTCATTCTCTGCACGGTGCTCGCGTACCTTTCGAAGGATTTCGAGTGCCGGGTTTTCATTTGGGGATACGACAACTTCGGTGAGTGTAGCTGTTTTCTCCCGCATAGCGACTTGGAGACCTGCCATAACTCCGGGTTCGATATCGAAACGCTGAGTGTAATAGCCGACAGCAGAGAAGACGAGTTGTGCTTTCGCTTGCATGTCCACTCGCAGGACATAATTGCCGTTCTCATCCGAGGTGGTACCGATCTTCGTTCCGCGAAAACGGATATTCACATTAGGAATGGCTTCGCCGGTAGTCTCATTGACGATTTCGCCGATGACTATTGTCTCTACCGCAAAGAGTGGCGAGACGATGACCGCTATTAGCATGGCTGCAAGACCAGCGATGAATCGCTTGTAAGACCGTTTCTTCATTTGTTGGCAGGATGACATTTGAGTACGGCTTCGCGGAGGTCCTGCACATCGAGATGTGTGTAAATCTCGGTGGTGGCGAGATCTTCGTGTCCGAGCAGTTGCTGTATGACCCGCAGGTCTGCTCCATTCTGCAGCAGATGCGTAGCGAACGAGTGGCGGAGCGTGTGCGGACTGACCGTTTTTGTGATGCCGGCTTCGGCGCATAGGCGACGTACGATGGTGAAGACCATAGCGCGCGTCATAGGACGACCGTAGCGGTTGACGAAAGCGATATCTTTGGATTCGGGCTTGAGTGGCCATGTGGAGCGCTCCTGCATCCAATAACCGAACCACTCTTCGGCGACCGGTGAGGTAGGAACGAGACGTTGTTTGGAACCCTTACCTTCGATAAGCATATAGTGCTCGTCCAGGTATATCTTACTCAATTGGAGATTGACCAGCTCGCTCACGCGCAGACCGCTGCCATAGAGCATCTCCATCATAGCGCGGTTGCGATGGCCTTCATTGCTGCTAAGGTCGATAGCTGCCATCATCCGGTTTACTTCGTCCAGCGTGAGAACCGTAGGCAGATGCTTGGATTTACGCGGTCCTTCGAGCAGTTCAGACGGGTCTTGCTCAATATAATCTTTGTATAGCAAAAAACGGAACCACGAGTGTATGCCTGCGAGAACGCGGGCCTGTGTGGCTTCGGATTTGATATCTTTGAATTGCTGAAAAATGAACTCCTCGAGGGCTTCAAATGATATATGCACGAAGTCCATTTTTTTTCCTGTGCTATCTACATGTTCCGTGCAATATGTACGGAGCTTATCGAGGTCCATCTCATAGCCCTCGATGGTGTTAGGCGAATACCCGCGCTCCAGTCGCAGCCAGGTATGGTATTCGCGAAGCAGTTCGTCTGTATTTTTTACCGTTTTAGCCATGGGATTAGTTCGCCGTGGAAGGTGCATCTGTAGGTGGCACGGCCCCCGTAAGTATTGCGATAATAGAGGGTGAAAAGCAGACTGTCGTTGCGATAGACGAACGAGCCGGAATCGAGCAACTGGATATTGATTACTTTGTCCTTCTCGATATTCAAGATATACATACCGGTCGGGTAGCCTTCAAAGTCGCGTCCGGGCAGGAAGGAGTGCGAAGAAATGCTATAGGTGGAGGACGAAAGACTATCCCGCGGGATGGATTTGTACTCGCCGGTTTCCAGTAATGAGTCGGGTACGAAAATATCGGACAAGTATAGGTTATAGCCGGTTCCTTTAATCTGCTTATCCTTGTCCAGTTCAAGACCGTCCGAATAAAGGTCGAGTGCCACCACGGCCACGTCCGGTAGTGAATCATAACAATGCCCGTAGATCTGCTGATACGCCGATTGGTATTCCTTCGGCAGCCCCCGATAGTTGGACGGTTGGTTGGACTTGCAGGCTGTGAAAACGGCTGCTAACACGGATAGGATATAGACGATTTTTTTCATTGTATGTTCATTTTGCGGGTTGGATAATAGGCAGCCAGAAAACCAAGCACCAGTACGATGACGGCTACCAGGAGAACATCCGGAGCCTGCACCTGCACGGGATAAGAAGCAATGACATATTCGGTGCCGGAGCCCATCTTGAGCCATCCGAAATGCTGCTGTCCGAGGCAAAGCAATACACCCGCCAGCAAGCCTGAGAGCGTGCCGAGCGAGGAGATGAACCAACCCTCCAGCAGGAAAACGCGGCGAATCGTGCGGTCGTCTGCACCGAGGTCCGATAGGATACGGATATCCTCGCGTTTATCAATGATGAGCATCGAGAGCGAACCGATGATATTGAAACTGGCGATGAGCAAGATGAAGACTAACAGCAAGACGGTCAGCAGTTTCTCTATACGGAGAATACGGAAGAAATCCGCCTGCTGCTCATAGCGGTTGAGAACCCGAAAACCCTCACCGAGCGTTTGTGCTATTTGCTTTTGGCTGCTCGCTGTTTGCTTTTCGTTTTTGAGTTGTATGCGAAGGGCGGTTGCCGAGTGTTCATCGTAGTTGAAGAGGCGTTGAGCGAGTGGCAGCGAGACAAGCAGCACTTGGTCGTCATACTCCAGTTGGTTCACCGCAAAAGTGCCAGCGATGAAGGCATGCTCATGCCGCAGCGAGAGGTCCGGACGAAGCATATTGATTCGTCCCGTGCGCTCCGGTGCATAGAGATGCAGCGCTCCTGTGAAATGCGCATTCATCCCCAACTGCGCCGCTAAGCCGCGGCCGAGCACTGTGCGCTCAAATGCGCCATCCCAAACCGAATAGAAACCATCCGTAATGATGCTGTCAATATGTGCTGTGCGGGTGAAGAGCGTGTCCACGCCGATCACACGCGCCGGCATCTGGTGGTCCTTATATCGGATGAGCGCAGTTTGCTCCAGCTGCATGGAGATCGCCTCTATGTCCTCACGCGCGTACAAAGAAAGGACGGGCGCGGTGTCTGTGCGTAAAATCTGCCCTTCTGCCGGCGTAACCAAAAGGATAGGGTCAAACTCCGAGAACATCTGCTCTACCAACGCGCCGAATCCGTTCATCACACTGAGCACGCAAATCATGGCAGCCGTAACCACGGCCACCGCAGCGGCACTGATGCCGGAGACGATATTGATAGCGTTATGTCCTTTCTTTGAGAAAAGGTACCGCCAAGCAATGTGGGATTCGAAATTAGCCATGGAGCAACTCATCAATGCGCTCCATCCGATCGATGGTCTCGTCCAAATGGAAGACGATTTCCGGAATAATACGCAGTTGATGGCGCTCAAGCGTGCCGAGTTCACCGCGGAAACGGTGAGTGTTCTCTTCGATTTGCGCCATCGTTTCTTTCACTTTGTCTTGCGGGAAGACGGAGAGGTAGATGTGCGCAAGAGACAAATCAGGCGTTACGCGCACTTCGCTCACGGAAATCAATGTTCCATGTAGCGTGCGCGCGTAACGGAGAAGAATATCGCTCATATCCTTTTGGATGAGGCGAGCGATTTTGTGTTGTCTAGTGGACTCCATTAAAATTTGTGGCGACCCTCGTCGGCTACAGTCAATTTTTTGCGACCTTTAGCACGGCGTGCAGCCAAAACGCGGCGACCATTAGCGGTTGCCATTCTCTCCAAGAAGCCGTGTTTGTTACGACGCTTGCGTTGGGAAGGTTGGAATGTACGTTTCATTGTTTTATTTTATTTATGTCCTCTCCCGAGGACGGGTTTATACGAAAAAAGCGTGCAAAGGTACTGCTTTTTTTTGAAATGACCAAATTTTTTTGTATTTTTTTAATGATTTTATCTATAATACACCATTTTTTGCACTAAATGGCATGTATATATCATTGCCTTACGGTGATATGGAAGCAGGATTGCTTCGCTTCGTATTTCACAAAAATCTTTCCGGCTCGCTGGTGGTTCAGTAGCACTTGACCGAGAACAAGCTTCAGATTATCCTCGTGCATGTACATGCGTGTGCGCGTTACCTTATTATAACGCATGTACGCAATGTCAAATGTGGTGCCATAGCAGTGGCAGGACTGGGTGACGGAGTTGATGTTTCCGCTGCGCTGCAGGTATTTGATATCCTCTTCTGTACGCAGGACGGAGGTTACATAAAATCGGTAATGTGGCAGTCCGTTACGTTGCAATATATCCGCCCACTCCTCTCCGATGGCGTCCAGTTCGCGCTTGGCGGAAGGAATGAGAAACGGCACCGAGTGCGTCAGGCTATCCACGATATAGTTCTCGTTCGTCTTCAGCTCTACCAGTTGCCGGTGCATGGATGCCGCGTCATCCCTGTCTTTCGGAGGACGGGGCAGACCGATTTGCGAGGCGACGGCATGCTGCTTGGCATGCATATCGTTGAACTTCTCCTTATATACGAATGTTCTGCCCGGATACCAAACGAGGCTATCTTCTACGATGGTGTTTCCTACGGCAGACTGCTTGTCGCCCTTCTCCCGCGCACATCTCACCATCGCATTGATACAAAAGTATCCCAGAAAGCATACGGTAATACCGACAACAACATTCTTATTGCATTTCTCCCAAAGTTCTCTCAAATACTCCATTCGAAGCCGTCTTTGGTATCTTTGATTTGGAATCCGAGAGCCGTCAGTTCGTTGCGAATCTTATCGGAAGTAGCCCAGTCTTTGTTCTGCTTGGCCTGCAAACGTATACCCAGCAGCAGGTCTATTGCTCCGGCGAAAGCTTTGGCATTGGTGTTAGTGCCTTCTTCTGCCTCCAATCGCAGACCGAGGATATCGATAGCATAGGTCTTCCATACTTCGCGCAACTCTTTGAGGTCCGCCTCGCTAATCGTGCCCTTGCCGTCCCAAACAGTGTTGATCGCCTTGGCACTGTCAAACAATGCAGCAATCACGAATGGTGTATTGAGGTCATCGTCCATCGCCTCTTGGCAGCGTTGACGAAGACCTGCTATTTCTACCGTCGTTTCCTTGCCTGCTTGCAATTTTTGCAATCTTGCGTAAGCCTCCTGCATACGTTGCAATCCTTTCTCTGCTGCTTCGAGAGCCTCGGAAGAGAAGTCCACCGTTGAGCGATAATGTGCCTGCAGAATGAAGAACCGAATGACCATCGGACCGAAAGGCTTGCTCAGCAACTCATGCTGGCCGCTGAAGAACTGCTCCAGCGTGATGAAGTTGTTGTAGCTCTTGCCCATCTTCTTGCCGGCGATGGTAATCATGTTATTGTGCATCCAGTAGTGTACAGATTCGTGTCCCAGTGCTGCACAACTCTGCGCTATCTCTGCCTCGTGGTGCGGGAAGATAAGGTCCAGACCGCCACCGTGGATATCAAACTGCTCACCCAGATATTTCGTGCCCATCGTGGAGCACTCCATATGCCATCCGGGGAAACCCTCCGACCATGGCGAAGGCCAATGCATGATATGCTCCGGCGCTGCTTTCTTCCACAGCGCGAAGTCATAACTGTGCTTCTTCTCGTTCTGTCCGTCCAGTTCGCGGGTCTCGGCGACGATATCGTTAAGGTTGCGTCCGGACAGTTTGCCGTACGGGTAGTCCTTCGCATATTTCTCCACGTCCATATAAACGGAGCCGTTGGACACATAGGCATAGCCTTTATCCAATATCTTCTGCACAAAGGCAATCTGCTCAATGATATGTCCTGAGGCGTGCGGTTCAATAGAGGGTGGCAGTACATTCAGCGCCGCCATGTCGCGGTGATAGCGATTGGTATAATACTGCACCACCTCCATGGGTTCCAACTGCTCCAGGCGCGCTTTCTTGGCTATCTTATCCTCTCCTTCGTCCGCGTCGTGCTCCAAATGCCCCACATCGGTGATGTTGCGCACATAGCGCACTTTATAACCCAGATGCATCAGATAGCGGTAGAGCAGGTCAAAGGTGATAGCCGGACGCGCATGGCCCAGATGCGCATCCCCATACACGGTGGGACCGCAGACATACATGCCTACGTGTCCCTCGTGCAGTGGTTTGAAAGTCTCTTTAAGTCGTGTTAATGAATTATATATCTCTAACATTACAAAAGCGTCTTCGGGTCGAGGTTGTTTCGCTCGATGTCCTTGAAATAGTTAAATGTAGCTACCTTGAGCTCGTCGCAAGCCGCCTCATCGCAAACGATGATACCATGCTGGTGCATCTGGAGCATGGAGACGGTCCACATATGGCTCACGGGCTCCTCGATAGCGTGCTGCAGCGCACGGGCTTTGTTATGACCGTTCACCATGATCAGCACTTCTTTCGCATCCATCACGGTACCTACACCTACGGTCAAAGCCGTCTTCGGCACTTTGTTCACGTCGTTGTCAAAGAAACGGCTGTTAGCGATGATGGTGTCGGTCGTCAGCTCTTTCTTACGGGTGCGGCTGGTGAGGGACGAACCCGGCTCGTTGAAAGCGATATGTCCGTCCGGACCGATACCGCCGAGGAACAGGTGAATACCGCCGATATCTTTAATCTTCTGCTCATAGCGGGCGCACTCAGCCGCCAGGTCCTCAGCGTTGCCGTTGAGGATATTGACGTTCTCCTTGCGGATGTCGATATGACTAAAGAAGTTATTCCACATGAAGCTGTGATAGCTCTCCGGATGCTCTTCTGCCAAGTTGACATACTCGTCCATGTTGAAGGTCACCACGTTGCGGAAGGATACTTTGCCCTCTTTGTTCAGTTTGATGAGTGCCTTGTACATACCCAGAGGCGAACTGCCGGTCGGCAGACCCAGTACAAACGGCTTGCCCTCTTTGGGCTCGAATTCATTGATTCGTTTTGCTACATAATTCGCAGCCCACTGGCTCAGCAGGTCATACGATGGTTCAATAATTACTCGCATTGTTTTATATTTGGTTAGTTTTTAATCTATTTTCTGCAATACCACAGCGCTGCGAGCCGGCAGATACATCTTCAGCCAGCCCTTCCCGTCCTTCTGGTACAGCGGGTCGTAGTTTGTCAGGTGCTCCACGCTGTCGTCCGCTAGACCGAAGCCGGCAAACTCTCTCGCATCGGTATTGAGCACCACTTTGTATTTGCCTTCCGGAACCAGAATACCGTAGTCCGGGAATGATTTCTGTCCGTTCCAGTTGAAGATGAATAGCAGGTCGTTACGGGAGTATGCGGCCACTTGGTCGCCTTCGTTGTCCCACCATTTCATCACCCACGGCAGATGTTTGCCTACGTGGTATTTCTTCTCTTCAGCCGTCGGGTTCTCGATGAGAATATGCTTGCGCAGCAAGTGAATCATCGCCTCGTCGAAGTGATTAAGGTCCGAGAAGAAATAGTTGGGATTATCCACCAGTTCCCATTGGCGGCGGGCATACTTGTAACTCCAGCCGTTTCCCTCACGCGGGAAGTCAATCCATTCCGGATGGCCGAACTCATTACCCATGAAATTGAGGTAACCGCCGTTGATGGTGGAGGCGGTGATGAGGCGAATCATCTTATGCAGAGCAATACCGCGGTCCGCCATATAGGTCGAATGGCCGTGCTCGAAATGCCAATACATATCCGAGTCCACGAGACGGAAGATGATGGTCTTGTCGCCCACCAGAGCCTGGTCGTGACTCTCGGCATAACTGATGGTCTTCTCGTCCTCACGGCGGTTCGTCATCTCGAATAGGATATGGCCGGCTTTCCAGTCCTCGTCCTTCACTTCCTTAATATATTTAATCCAGAAATCAGGAATACCCATTGCCAGACGGTAGTCGAATCCTACGCCGCCGTCCTCTATCGGAGCTGCCAGTCCCGGCATACCGCTCATCTCTTCGGCAATCGTGATAGCATCGGGCTTGACCTCATGAATCACTTTGTTGGCAAGCGTCAGATACATCAACGCATCGCCATCCTCATTGCCGCTGAAGTAACTCGGATAGCCGTTGAAATCTTCACCCAGACCGTGGCTGCGGTATATCATACTGGTCACGCCATCGAAGCGATAGCCGTCAAAGTCATATTCATCCAACCAGAACTTGCAGTTCGACAGCAGGAAATGCAGCACTTCGTTCTTGCCGTAATTGAAGCAGAGGCTGTCCCATGCCGGGTGCTCGCGGCGGCCGCCATCGTGGAAATACTGATAAGGTGTACCGTCGAAATTACCGAGACCCTCAAGCTCGTTCTTCACTGCATGGCTATGCACCAGGTCCATGATCACGTGCATCCCGCGTCCGTGGATATCGTCTATCAGCGCTTTCAACTCGTTCGGCGTACCGAAACGACTGCTGGCTGCAAAGAAATTGGATACATGATAGCCGAACGAACCGTAATACGGGTGCTCCTGAATGGCCATGATTTGCACGCAGTTATATCCTAATTTGGCAATACGCGGCAGCACATCGCGGCGGAACTCCTCATAGCTGCTCACTTTCTCTTCCGATGAACTCATGCCGATATGGCACTCGTAGATATAGAGACCGCCTTTCTCTTTGAGTTTCTTGCCGCGGTTCTTCCATTGGTATTCGGGTTCGTCCCATACCTGAGCGGAGAAAATCTTCGTCTGCTCATCCTGCACCACGCGGCGTACGTAGCTGGGGATGCGCTCGCCCCATCCGCCGTTCCACTCCACCAACAGGCGGTAGTACTGCTCGTGCTTGATGGCGTCTTCCGGCAGTTTGGCTTCCCATACGCCGTTGCCTATCGGCTGCAGACGGTAGTTCTCATCCTTCTGCCAGCCGTTCATGTCGCCCTTGATATAGATGGCAGTGGCGTTCGGCGCCCATTCGCGAAGCACCCATTCGCCCTTCATATGGTGCAGACCGAAATAGAGATATCCGGTAGCCCAATCTGACAGCGACTTGTCGCCCGCTAATTCTTTCGCTTTATAGGCAGCGTAGTCATACCGTCCCTGCAACGCGTTCTCATACGGCTGCAGATACGGGTCACGCTCAACGATTTTCAAATGTTTTTGTGTCTTTGTCATGGTGAATTATGTGTTTATTGGTTAACGCGTGCTTTAACAATTAACTTGCGGTACTCCTTGCCCGGAGCTATACCCGGTTGGTGAGCGTCAGACGGGAAGAACACAGCGAAATGGCCGGCAGGAACGGTAAACTTAGCGGTAGCCTTGTCGCCGTAGAACTCTACATCCTTGCCTTCGTCATACTCCTGCGTAATCTCCTGGCAGTCCACCTGAGCTTTCCAGCCCATCTCCTCGTCATCGCCCAGAGGTATCTGGATATCCAGATAATCGCGATGCGCCTCCATACGGCATTTGGACTCCTCTTTCCCCTTGAAATCAACGATGTTCACGAATAGGTCTTTGCCGTCCAGGAATATCTTGCAAGCAGGCAATTCCTCCAGGTCATTCTCGTTGTAAAACTTCATGAATTCTTTCAATCCCGGTACGCTGTCATAGTACCAATCAGCATTTTCTAATTTATCAAGTATCATAATAATAAAAGATTTTAGCGTGCAAAGATAATATATTTTCCGCATATACGCAAGTTTTTTTCAAAAAAATGCAGAAAAATTTGGTCAATTCAAAAAAAAGCAGTACCTTTGCACGCTTTTTCGTCAGAAAGCGCCCTGCGTATAGTTTCCCTCGGGATGCAAACCAGCGGAGCGTTTGCAGACCGAAGAGCGAGAACACGGCGAAAATTCATATGAGCAACGCAGTTGCGAATCGTATTGAGCCGTAGTTCGCGCGAGAGGTGCCATCGTATAACGGTTAGTACTCAAGATTTTCATTCTTGCAATAGGGGTTCGATTCCCCTTGGCACTACCAAGACCTTCCCTAAAGTCAAGTCCAATGGCTAATCCTCTCAAGGCCAACGGATAGTAACGAAACCGCTTAGGCTGACGGCTAACGCCAAAGCCAAAGCACAAAACAAACAAACAAGATGGCAAATCACAAATCATCTTTGAAGCGTATACGCCAAACGGCTGCGCGCAAAGCACACAATCATTACTACGCTAAAACCGCACGTAACGCTGTGCGCGACCTGCGCAAGACTACCGACAAAGCTGCAGCTGCTGCTGCACTGCCGAAGGTTAGCTCTATGCTCGACAAACTGGCTAAGCGTCATATCATTCATGTGAACAAGGCGTCCAACCTCAAATCGAAATTGGCTCGCTTTGTCAACAAGATGGCGTAAGACAGAAGGGCGTATATACGCACTTAAGGTCAACGGAAGAATCACAAAAGTGGTTCTTCTTTTTTGCGATATGTTACGAATATGTTCTATTTTACCTTCGGACTCATCTCGTACTCATCTCGGACTCAACCCGTACTCGACACCTATGCAATAATGTTCAATTTTTCACAAAGGAACTGCTAAAGTTTAGGATGACAATTATAAAGAATACACACAAAATCTCCTTTTTTCTTGCATATATCAAAAAAAAGCAGTATATTTGCACCGAATTTTGATACGATTGTTAAGAATTGCATAAAAATGTACTCAAATGAAAGAGAATAACATCCCTATTGTGGACTGTCCTCATGGCGATTACATGATTGGTGATGCCAGTGGCAAACTGATGAACGAATATGGTCGCTATCCATGTAAAATCAAGTGCGGTGTGTACGCGCTCCTCGTTCGCGGAACGGCGCACGCGACCATTAATGTGACCGAGTATGACTTCAAAGCCAATGATATACTTCTCCTCGAGCCGGGCAGTTTTCTGCTCATCCGTGAGTTCTCGGAAGACGCACTCGTCTATTGGATTGTGTTTGGCAGTAAGTTCCTCGAGAAATATACGGTGAACAACAAGATGTCGCTTTCGGCCTTGCAACTGCATTCGCCCAAAATCAGCGTCAGCGAGAACCATGCACAGGTGCTCTGCTCGATGTACGGCACCGTCATTGCGGCACTCAATGCCCAGCCTACGATGTTGGATACGGAGAAAATGGTGCATATCTTCAACCTCCTCCAGACCAGCTATGCCAAGTATGCCCACGAGCAGGACGAATATCTGGTGAAGCCGCTCGACCGCAAAACGGAGATATATCAGGACTATTGCCAATTGGTGCTGAAGCATTACCACGAGTGGCATCATGTGAGCCAGTATGCCGAGGCGATGCGTCTGACGCTCCCGCACTTGTGCTCGACCATCAAATCCGTGGGCGAACGGACGGCTGGAGACATCATCATCGAAGCCATCATCACGGACGCCAAGTCCCAACTGAAAATCACAAACCTTCAGGTCAAAGAGATTGCACTCAGTCTCGGATTTGACAATGTGGCTTTCTTCAACCGTTTCTTCAAGAGCCATGTCGGCATGACGCCCAAAGCGTACCGAAATGCATAACGGAAACTAATACAAATGAAAAAATAATGAAAGGAATCATTTTAGCGGGTGGCAGCGCAACACGTCTCTACCCATTGAGCAAAGCGATTAGCAAACAAATCATGCCGGTGTATGACAAGCCCATGATTTATTATCCTCTTAGTACCCTCATGCTGGCGGGCATCCGTGAAGTGCTGGTTATCAGTACGCCGCGTGACCTGCCGATGTTTGAAGAGTTGCTGGGCGACGGCAGCCGCATTGGCATGAAACTGCATTATAAAGTGCAAGAGGTGCCGAACGGTTTGGCGCAAGCGTTTGTGCTGGGCCGTGAGTTCCTCAATGGTGAACCCGGATGTCTTATCTTGGGCGATAACATGTTCTACGGCCAGCATTTCGGCCATATGCTCAAGGAGGCGGTGGCTTCCGCGCAATCCGGAGGTGCATGCATCTTCGGCTACGAAGTGGCGGACCCGCGTGCTTACGGAGTGGTGGAATTTGACGAAGAAGGCAAGGTGCTCAGCCTGGAAGAGAAACCGGCGAACCCCAAGAGCAATTATGCCGTGCCGGGACTGTATTTCTACGATGCCACCGTGTGCGAGAAAGCAGCGAACCTCAAACCCAGCGCGCGTGGAGAATATGAGATCACCGACCTCAACAAGCTTTACCTGTCTGAAGGAACGCTCAAGGTGAAACTCTTCAGCCGTGGCTTTGCATGGCTCGACACCGGTAATTGCGACAGTCTGCTCGAGGCCGGTAACTTCATCGCCACTATTCAGAACAGGCAGGGATTTTACGTCAGCTGTATAGAAGAGATTGCTTGGCGCAACGGATGGATTAGCACCGAACAGCTTGCTGCACTCGGAAAAGAAATGAAAACAGCATACGGACGCTATCTGGAACGGGTAGCCGAAAAGGGATTCTGATATGAGACGATTCTTCCTCTTTTTCTGTTTGCTTGCGCTCGGTCTTTCTGCTGCCGCGCATGAGCACTACGTCATCCAACACTATTCCATTAAGGATGGCATGAGCCAGAATACCGTGATGGCCATTCTGCAGGACCGGAAAGGCTTTATATGGCTCGGCACATGGGATGGTCTCAACCGTTTCGATGGCTATGAGTTCCGTGTCTATAAGGCCATGAATAATGGCGTAGCGGCACATGTGAACAACCGCGTGGAGATGATTTACGAAGATGAGGAAGAACGCATATGGTGGAGCACGTACGACGGGCATTACTACCTGTTGGATGCGGACCGCGAAGTGACGAAGGAGCAGCCCTATGACAGTCTGCCCGAAGGCATGCTCGCCAAGATGGCAGACGCTGACAAGAATACCAAAGTGGACTCACGCGGCGTCATCTGGCAGACGGACGACAAACCGGGTATCCTGCGTTACCGCTTCGGCCAATGGAAGCGCTTCACACCGCCTCTGGACACACGCTATGCCGGACAGCTGAGGCAGCATTTCTTCCTGCTGGAAGATAACATGGGCCGCACATGGGTCAATCCCACAGGCGGAGGATGGAGCTATTACGACTACGATAAAGACGAACTGGTTTTCCCAATCGAGGGTGTGACCAATATGATTCACACGGCGTACATAGACCGCGACGGACTGATGTGGATTGCCACATACGACGGCGGAGTGGACTGTGTGAATATGGAGCAGACGCCTTACCAGCTCCACGACCTGCGCCACTCGGCAAAGGACAATGGAGAAGTGCGGGCATTCGCCCATACAACCAAAGGAGAGGTGCTGACGCTGGTTAAATCTGAGACCGGCGTGTATTGTGCGCTGGAGACTTCCCACGGTTTGCTCTATGGTACGAAAGGCAAAGGGCTGAAAAACATGTCCAACGGTACCACTATTGCCACCTCTCATCCTGACATCTACGACATCGAGGAAGGCGCTGACGGCACGCTGTATGTGGCTACGTACGGCGGCGGTGTGAACATCATCCGCTGGAATGGTCATGGATGGGATAAGCCGAGAGTGGTAGGACCGGGAATGAAAGTGCGTGACATCGAGATAGTGGACAATACACTCTGGTGCGGCACCACAACCGGTATCCTGCGCATCAATCTGGATAATGAGGAAAGTACCCTTTTGCCCAGTTATGATATACGTGCGTTGTACTACAGCCATGATCGTCTATGGTTTGGCTCGTTCGGAGGTGGACTGCTCACGCTGGACCCGAAAGACCCTAAGGAGGAAATCACACATGTGGAGACCTTCCATGACATCATCCTCAGCATGACGGGTGACGGCAAGAACCTGTGGTTCAGTTCGGAGAGCGATATCGCGCAACTTGACCTGGAGACGGGCGACCTGTATTACTATGACGCTCTGGATGGCGAGAATAACACGTTCTTTACGGAAGCTGAGGCGTTGCGCACTCCGGACGGAACTATTCTGTTCGGTTATTCCAATGGTTACTGTTCATTTGACCCTTCGCTCATTCATCGCTCCACATCGATACCTCCGATGCGTATCACCGGCATCGAGGTGCAGGACCAACATTTGAGTGGCGACACGATAACCATCGACAATGGCAGCAACATCACCATAGAGTATGCTGCTATGGACTATGTAGGCATCAACAAAATATACTATTACTACAAGCTGGACGGGGTGGACAAGAGTTGGAACGGGCCGACGGACATGCGGCGTGTGACATATAGCAATCTCCGTCACGGCAAATACGCATTCCATGTGCGCTCCACCAACCGCGAAGGAGCAGACGTGGAGAATGAGATAACGCTGGCCGTATTCGTGGAGAAACCACTCTGGTTGGCATGGTGGATGCTGTTGCTCTATGGAGCGGGTATAGCCTTATTTATCGGTCTGACCATCTACGCCATCTCTATCTATAACGGCTTACGCCAGCGCGTAGAGGTGGAGCAGCAGGTGACGGATATCAAACTGCGCTTCTTCACCAATATCAGCCATGAGTTGCGTACGCCGCTCACACTCATCATCGGACCGATAGAGAATATCTTGCAGACGGAGCGTATCAGCCAAAACGTACGCAGCCAGTTGGAGATTGTGCAAAGCAACAGCCAGCGCATGCTCCGTATGGTTAATCAGCTGCTCGAATTCAGAAAGATTCAAAATCAGAAGATGAAGCTGAAGGTGCAGCCGACCTTGCTTAGTGAGTTAGTGGAGGATACAAGCGCCAATTTCAAGAAAGAGGCGTACGAGAAACATATCCAATTCGAGATTATCAACAAGGCCGAAGACTCGACTGTATGGGTGGACCGCGGACGTATGGATACCATCCTATGGAACCTGCTGAGCAACGCATTCAAATTCACGCCGGCCGGCAAGGCCATCCGCGTCATCGTGGCGGACAAACCGGGATTTGTAACCCTGTCGGTACAGGATGAGGGAGTGGGAATCGCACCGGAGAAACGAAGTGTCTTGTTTGAGCGTTTCTCATCGAACAATGAACTCAATAACTCCGGCACCACCGGCACGGGCATCGGCATGAACTTGACGAAAGAGCTGGTGGATCTGCACCACGGTTACATCGACGTGGAGAGCGAGGTGGGCAAAGGAACCACCATCACGGTGCTCCTGCATACAGGCAAGGATCATTTCGGCGATGAGGTGGAGTTCCTGACTGGAGAAGCAGCGAATGTGCCGACGGAGATAACCCCGACATTTGAAGACAAGATAGACCAACTAGAGCAAGAGCAACAGGAGTCCAAACGGACCATCTTGGTGGTGGACGACAGTCAGGATATGCGCAATTTCCTGGCAAACATCATGAGCAAAGACTATCATGTGGAGACGGCTGTGGACGGAGAGGATGCCGAGCGAATCATACGCACGAGGCCCATTGACTTGGTGGTTACCGACCTGATGATGCCGAATGTGGACGGACTGGAGCTAACGCAATTCATAAAGAAGAGTCCTGACTACAATTTCATCCCCGTTATCCTGCTAACCGCCAAGACGGCCATTGAGAGCCGTTTGCAGGCACTCGAATACGGAGCGGACGATTATGTGACAAAGCCCTTTGAACCGGAGTACCTGCGCGCACGCGTCCATAATATACTTGTTCAGCGCAGCCAGTTGGAGCTGAACTACCGACAGAGGCTGCTTCGCCTGGAGTCACAGAATCCGGATGAACCGATACCGGGTGACGCATTCCTGGCAAAACTGCTGGCCGTTATGGAAAAGCAGATGGACAACAATACCCTGACCGTAGATGAACTGGTGGACGAGATGGGAATGGGTCGGACGGTCTTCTTCAACAAACTGAAGAGTATGACAGGCCTCAGTCCTGTGGAGTTCATCCGTGAGATACGTATCAAACGGGCTGCACAGCTGTTGGAGGAACGTAAATATAACATTACCGAAGTGACCTATATGGTGGGCATGAACGACTCGCGCTACTTCGCGAAGTGCTTCAAAAATACATATGGCGTCACGCCGAGTGAATACAGAAAGACATGTCTGGAAAAACTTGGCTCATAGTAATTGCTGGTCTCCTTATTGCCGGTTGTTCCCGTCAGGCACCGCAACGACCGAGCCAGCGCATGGGAGAGGCTCCGCAAGTGGATAGTGTACAATTGGCTCTGCTGGAACTGAACAGGCAAATGACGGTGGCGGCAGATCAGCAACTGGCACAATTGGCGCAAGCGCAGGACGAGCCGTATGCTCTCTACGAGGGAAATGTATGGATGACGATTCTCGATAGAGGCAACGAAGAGGAAGGCACGCCTGCGCCGAATGAAGAATGGCGGGTTGCCATGCGTATATATGACCTGAACGGCAGACTGCTCATCGATAGCGACGGTTCGTACCGGCTTGGGAAACAGGAACTGCCACTTGGTGTGGAAGCGAATATAGATGAACTGCACCGGGGAGGAAAAGCGCGAATGTTCGTACCATGGTACACCGCCTATGGAGTGACCGGAACGGACGCCATTCCGCCTTATGAAAACGTAATTATAGAAATAGAATTGAAATAAAAAATGAAGAGAATTGTCTTTTTTCTGTTTGCCGGCATCAGCCTTGTTCTGGCTGGTTGTAGTCAGAATACCTACTCGCGTCTTCGCGACCAGGAAGACCGATTGATTGCGAACTATATCAGCCGCAATGAACTGGTCATCCTTTCCGAGGAACCTGATGAGAACCATGTGTGGGGCGAGAAAGAGTATTACAAAGTGCGGAGATATGACAACTTCTATTTTCATCTCATCGAGCGTGGAGATTCCATTCGTGTGGACTCTATCAGTCCTACAGAGACGGACACGGTGAACCAGAAAATAGTGTCGAACGATGTAATCGTAGTTCGCTATAAGAAATTTGGATTGACGGAGATAGCGGATACAATGAGCTATTGGACCACACTTGACGAAGCCTACCCGATGGAGTTTCATCAAGGAAATACCAGCGATTGCGAGTGTGTGGCTTGGCATGCAGCGGTCCAGTTGATGAAATACCCGAATTCGCAATGCGAGATTATAGTACCCAGCAAGTTGGGCTTCGCCGATGATCAGACGACGGTAACGCCGTATGTATATATTATGAAAATCAAAGTAAAGCATTAATATGAGTTTAGTCAAGAGTATTTCAGGAATCCGCGGCACGATAGGTGGGCGCGTAGGAGACGGGTTGAATCCGGTAGATATCGTTCGTTTCACAGCAGCCTATGCTACGCAACGCCGTGCAGCCTTGCCCGGCAATAACAAGGTTGTGGTTGGCCGTGATGCCCGTTTGAGCGGGCATATGGTAGAAGCGCTCGTCTGCGGCACGCTGATGGGCATGGGCTATGATGTGGTCAATATAGGCTTGGCAACCACGCCGACCACCGAGCTGGCGGTCACTGGTGAGAAAGCAGCAGGCGGTATTATCCTGACCGCTAGCCATAATCCCAAGCAATGGAACGCACTCAAATTGCTAAATGAGCATGGTGAGTTTCTCAATGATGCCGAAGGAAAATGCGTATTGGCAATAGCTGAGGCGGAAGACTTTACCTTCGCCGAGGTAGATGATTTGGGGCACATGACTCACAAGGATTATCTGCCTTACCATGTGGAGCAAGTACTCAACCTCAAACTGGTGGACAAAGCAGCGATAGAGAAACGCAATTTCACCGTGGCTATTGACTGTGTGAACTCAGTTGGAGGTTTGGCTATTCCTGCTATTCTGCGGGCACTTGGCGTGAAGAATGTCATTGAATTGAACTGCACACCGGATGGCCGTTTCCCGCATAATCCGGAGCCGCTGCCGCAACATCTGACGCAGATAAGCGACCTGCTCAAGAGCGGTAAGGCGGATGTAGGTTTTGTGGTCGACCCGGATGTGGACCGTTTGGCGATCATCTGCGAGAACGGCGAGATGTTCGGAGAGGAATATACCTTGGTCAGCGTGGCGGATTATATCCTTCGTCATACGCCGGGGAATACGGTCAGCAATATGTCCTCCACACGTGCGCTGAGCGATGTGACCAAAGCGCACGGAGGTGAGTATAGCGCAAGCGCCGTAGGCGAGGTAAACGTGGTAGCGGAGATGAAGCGTGTCAATGCGGTCATAGGTGGCGAAGGCAACGGCGGGGTTATCTATCCGGCTTGCCACTACGGACGTGACGCACTAGTAGGTATCGCATTGTTCCTGAGCCACTTGGCGCATCTTGATATGAAGGTGAGTGAATTGCGCCGTACGCTGCCGGACTATTGCATCAGTAAGAATCGTATCGACTTGACGCCCGACACAGACGTAGATGCCATTCTGGCACGGGTGAAGGAGTTGTACAAGAACGAACGCGTGAACGACCGTGATGGCGTGAAAATAGATTTTGCAGATGGCTGGGTACATCTGCGTAAATCCAATACCGAGCCTATCATCCGTGTTTATTCAGAGGCCGCCACAATGGATGAAGCCAATGCGTTGGCGCAGAAAGTGATGGCGGTGGTCAAAGGCTGATGGCAAAATATTTCCTGATAGCAGGCGAAGCTTCCGGAGACCAGCACGCAGCTGCACTTATTGAGCAGATCAAGCAGCGTGACCCGCAGGCACAGTTCATAGGACTCGGTGGTGACCGGATGGTCGCTGCCGAGTGCCGGTTATACAGGGATTATAGCCATATGGCGTTTATGGGCTTTGATGCTGTCTTGCGTCATTGGCGGGATGTACGGGATAATTTCCGTATTGCCCAAGATGCTCTTTTGAGCGAGCGGCCGGACGTGCTGATTCTCATTGATTATCCGTCTTTCAACCTCCGCATGGCCTCTTTCTGCCGCAAGCACTTGCCTAACACCCGAATCGTCTATTATATTTTGCCGAAAGTATGGGCGTGGAAGCGCAGGCGGATTCATCAAATAGCCCGTTTGTGCGATGAAGTGCTGGCTATCTTCCCCTTCGAGCCGGCATATTATGCCAAGTACGGCTATCGCTGTACATATGTAGGTAATCCTACGATGGAAGGGATAGAGCGCTTCGCTCAAAGTAGAAAGACCGCTACACTCAAAGTAGAAAGACCGCTACGCTCAAAGATGATTGCCCTTCTGCCCGGCAGCCGTCCTTCGGAGGTATCCCACTGCTTGCCGCGGATGTTAGATGCTGCGCGGCGTTTCCCAGAGTATAGTATAACTGTCTGCGCTGCGCCGGGGATAGACGATGCGTTCTATACTCCTTATTTACGCGCAGGCGAAGCGCTCACGCGCGATACATACACGACGCTTCTTCAAGCCGCTGCGGCTGTTGTCAATTCCGGCACGGCTACCTTGGAAACGGCATTGCTGGGATGTCCGCAAGTGGCGGTGTACCATCTGGCTCTTTCACCGCTGGTAGCGCTCATCCGGTGGGCGCAGCCGTTCTTCTTCTCCGTCAAGCATTTTACGCTCGTCAATATTATCGCCGGCAAAGAGGTTATCAAAGAATGTATAGCCAATGAGTTTACAAGCGATTGTGTGGCGGACGAACTGCAACGCTTGCTGACCGATGAAGCATATAAAAAAGAGATGCTTGCGAACTACAAGCATCTCTCTGATTCTCTGGGCTCTCTGCCCGCTTCGGCTACGGCCGCTGACATCATCACATCGAGACAATAAGGGATGCCAGCAAATATGGCAAAGCACCCGCCAGGACGCCTTTGGCTAATCGCCAGGTGTCGGTTGTGTAAAACACAAACACCAGTGCCAAATCGGGAAACACGCTTACCATCAGCAGTTTGCTGAACACGCTGCCGGCATGATATTGAAGCGCTTCGAGTGTGTACCACAAGTTCATCACATCGATATAGATGAGCGCGAAAGCGGCAGGCAGAATTAGGCCTATCACTATCCCTATCCAATAGCGGTCAAAGCGATCCATAATCCGTCCAGTCCAAATGGAGTGGGGTGATACTGAGCAGCTGATGCTCCATCGCCCAAATATCTGTGTCCGTTGCAGACGGCTCATCATTGACGAACTGCCCGCCTAACGTCCAGCCATTAAGCACTCCGTCCGGTGTTTCGCCTTCGATGGGCACTAACTCATTCGCCCAATGGCCGACACACTGCCGCGTCCATCGCATACCCTCAATTTCACCCACCGGCGCATTGATGTTGAAGCATGTGCGCGGCGCGATGCCTTCTTCATACAGGTGTTGCGTCACCTCGCATAGGAAGGGTTGCAACCAATGTAAATCGACGTCCATGTGATGGTCGTTGATAGACCAGCCGATAGCCGGAATGCCCTTCTCCGCTGCCACGAGACATGCGCCGATAGTGCCTGAATACATGGCGTTGATGGCTGCGTTGCTGCCGTGGTTAATGCCCGATACAAGCAGGTCTATCTCCTTGTCTGCGAATAGTATCTCACGGGCAATCTTCACGCAGTCTGCCGGCGTGCCGTTGGTCGTATATACCTCTGCGCCGTTCAGGTCATGTTCTTCAATGCGTCTCAGGTAAATCGGTTTGGCGGCACTGATGGCGGCTCCGTAACCGCTACGCGCGCTATCCGGCGCAATAACGGTCACATTGCCCAATTTGGTCATCTCTTTGGCCAGCAGGCGGATACCCGCTGTGCCCCAGCCGTCGTCGTTGACAACAACTATGTTTATTCTTTCACTCATTCACGCTTTCCTCATTATTCCGGGAACATGACTACTTCGAACATATTGCCGGATTTGAGCAACTCTTTGAGTGTCGACTGTACGCTCTCAGCCGAGATGGCCTCCACTGCGGACTTGTAGTCGCGTACCTCGTTCACCCCGTACATGTAATACATGTAAAGCGTCTGGCGCCAGAAGGTGTTCTTCTCCAGGTCTTCCTGGAAGTCTTTGAGCATCGACTCTTTCTCTTTCTGCAGATCGCTTGCCAACGGACCGTTCTCCACGATGGTTTGAATCTCTTCGTGGATGATTTCCATCAGACGCGTCTGTTTGAGCGGGTCGGTGTCGAATTGCATGATAAGGCCGGCTTTCGGTGTCGGAAGTATGGTCATGAATCCGTAGGTACCTACGCCGTACGAACCGCCTTCGCGTTCGCGGATGGACTCCAGATAACGCGTGCTGAGGATGCGGCCGATGATATCCATATTCAGGTCATTGGCCATCGTGTAAGGCATGTCGTATGAGGTATACTGGATGCGGTTCGAGGCCGTTGTCGTCTCCATTTGGCGGCTGAAGTAGTTCTTCTGCTGCCCCAGCGCCACAGTCACGTGGTGGTCAATAACGCCCTCGCGCTGATGTTTGTTGGTCTTCAGACCGCCCAGCCACAGGCAAATAAGGTCTTTCACTTTCGGGTCTTTCGGGTCGATATTTCCCACGAAGATGAAGGTGAAGTCTGCGGGGTTCGCAAAGCGTGCTTTGTATACCTCCAGCGCTTTGTCCAGTGATACTTTGTCCAGCAATTCCATGTTGAAGAGCGGAGCACGGGGCGAGTGGTTATTGCTCATCACCTGTACGGAATCGGAGAAGATGATTTTTGGGTTCTTGTCGCGGTTGAGCAATTGATTGCGCAGCAGGCCCATCAGCGTCTCGTACGCCTCTTCGTCACGGCGCGGAGCTGTGAAATCAAGATAGGTCAGCTGAAGCATGGTCTCCAGGTCTTTCACACTGGATGAGCCATGGATGCGCTCGGTGTTCTCTGAAATCTCAGGGTTCACGGAAACCATCTTGCCGGTTAGGGCTTTTTGCAGTTGGGTGGCGTTGAAGCGCCCGATGCCGCTGTACGAAATGATATATTGTGCCACTTGTGCCGAAGGCAGGTCTGCGGTCTTCACTTGTGAATAACCGCCTTTCGAGAAGGCCTGCATCAGTATCTCGTCTGCCTTGAACTCGGTCGGTTTGATAACCACTTTTATGCCGTTGGACAGCGTCCATTCGGTGATACCCAGTTCTGCATCCTCTTTCACGGATTTGATTTTGCCCTTGTGCGGTGCTTTCTTCACCAGTTCGCTGTCGATGGCCTCCTCTACGGGTGCCTCTATCTCCAGTTCGCTTTGTCCCGCAAGAGCCGCTAAGATGGTCTCTTCGGACGGGATATTCACGCCTTCTTTCTCCGGACCGGAGATAGCCACAGTCGGGTTCGCATGAATAAGTGCTTTAGCCACGTTGTTTATGGTCTCAAGGCTCACCATAGGCAGTACAGCCTGGATGAAATCGTATTCCCACTGTGCGCCGGGCATCGACTCTCCGTCTTCAAAATGGCGGATACACTCGCGTGCCAGCGTGATGTTACGACGGGTGTTACGCTCATTGTAGTATTTCTCCATCGAGTTGAGTTTCTCGCTCTTCACGCGGTCCAGTTCGCTCTGCGTGAAACCGTAGCGGTGCATCTTCTCCAATTGGAAGAGCAGGTCGTTGAAGGCTTCTGTCTCGCGTCCTTCTTTCGGAATGCTGACAGCGTTGAAAGCATCCATTTTCTTCACCGTCTCGCCGTAGTAGCAACCGGCGCCGGTGAACGAAGCTTTCGGGTCAAGTGCCAGTTCCGAGAAACGATTGTCCAGCATGTCGCAAGCCAAGCCGCGAACCAGTTTCAGCATGTATTCTTGGGCTGTGCCTTGCAGCAACGTGGGCAGTTGGTCGAATTTATACTCCAATGTGATACGGCTGCCTTCTGCCTCCGGGTCGGTCACGATGGCCACCAGCGGCTTGTCGTTGTGGTTAACCGTGTAGATGGGGCGCTCGCCGTAGTTGGCACGACGTGGCACATTTGCCCACAGCGCTTTTATCTTTGCCTCGATGGTATCTACGTTAATGTCGCCTACTACGATAATCGCCTGGTTGTCAGGACCGTACCATTTATGATAGTAGTCGCGCAACGCTTGATATTCAAAATTATTGATGACGGCGGTATCGCCGATCACATCGCGTTTTGCATACTGCGTACCCGGATACATCTTCGCGTTCATCTCTTTCCATATACGGCGGTTTGCGGTCCTTCCGGTACGCCATTCTTCGCGAATCACACCGCGCTCTGCGTCTATCTCTTCCGGCAGGAGCAGCAGGCCGCAGCTCCAGTCGTGCATCACTAGCAATGCGCTATCGATGATGCCTTCGCGGTATGTCGGCACGTCCGAGAGACGATAAACGGTCTCGTCAATGGAGGTATAGGCGTTGATATTGCCGCCGAAGTTCACACCCACGGACTCGAAGTAGTTGATGATGCCCTTGCCCGGGAAATGCTCCGTGCCGTTGAACGCCATATGCTCGAGGAAGTGCGCCAAACCGTTTTGGTTATCCTCTTCGAGGATGGCGCCCACGGATTGTGCGATATGGAACTCGCAGCGTTGTTTCGGCTGTTCGTTGTGACGGATGTAGTACGTCAGGCCGTTGTCTAACTTTCCGTAGCGGACTTCCGGGTCCATCGGCAGTTTCTCCGGCGCCTCTTGCGCCGACACCATCACAGCTGCGCACAGCAGCGCGATGTTAAGAAGGATTCGTTTCATTATCGTCTTTCTTTTTACGGGGTTTTCTTTTGGGTTTCTGAGCGGCGGCTTCTGCCTCTTCGGCCGCTATCTGCGCATTCACTTCCAATAGCTCGTCGCCGCGGCTCTTCCAGGGACGCGGACCGAGGATGCGCTCTACATCTTCGGCAGTAATGACCTCGCGCTCAATGAGCAGTTGGGCTATTTGATGATGTCCCTCTGCATGCTCGGTCAGTATCTGTTTGGCGCGGGCCATTTGTTCGGCGATGATGCGTTGCGTCTCTTCGTCAATCAGTTTCGCCGTTTCTTCCGAATAGGGCTTGATAAATCCGTAGTCATAGCGGCCTGTCGAGTCATAGAAGCTTACATCTTTCAGCTTGTCGCTCATGCCGTAATAGGCCACCATCGCGTAGGACTGTTTGGTGGCACGCTCCAGGTCGTTCAGAGCGCCCGTCGAGGTCTGGTTGAGGAATAGCTGTTCTGCTGCCCGGCCGCCGAGTAATGAGCATAGCTCATCGAGGATATGCTCTTCGTTGGTCAGCTGCCGTTCTTCAGGCAGATACCAGGCTGCGCCCAATGCCATGCCGCGAGGAACAATCGTCACTTTGACCAGCGGGTTGGCCCAACGCAGCATCCAACTGATGGTGGCGTGCCCTGCTTCGTGGTAGGCAATCGATTTCTTCTCTTCTTCGGTCATGATTTTGTTCTTGCGCTCCAAGCCGCCTACGATGCGGTCTACGGCATCCATGAAGTCCTGTTTGCCGATTTTCTTACGGCCGCCGCGGGCTGCTATCAACGCCGCCTCGTTGCATACATTGGCGATATCGGCGCCAGAGAAGCCCGGAGTCTGCTTGCTCAGGAAATCCAAATCGACCGTCTCGTCCAGTTTCAGCGGACGGAGATGTACTTGAAATATCTCCTTACGCTCCTGTAAATCAGGCAGTTCAACATGTATCTGTCGGTCAAAACGACCTGCACGCAGCAGCGCTGCGTCCAGCACGTCAGCGCGGTTAGTGGCTGCCAGAATGATAACACCGCTATTGGTTCCGAAGCCGTCCATCTCTGTCAGCAGTTGGTTCAGTGTGCTCTCGCGCTCGTCGTTGCCGCCGGTCATCACTCCTTTGCTACGGCTGCGGCCGATGGCGTCTATCTCGTCGATGAAGATGATGGCCGGCGCTTTCTCTTTCGCCTGACGGAAGAGGTCACGAACACGGCTTGCACCTACGCCCACGAACATCTCCACAAAATCGCTACCCGACATCGAGAAGAACGGCACGTCCGCCTCGCCGGCTACGGCTTTGGCAAGCAGCGTCTTTCCTGTGCCCGGAGGGCCTACCAGCAGAGCGCCTTTAGGAATTTTCGCTCCTATCTCTGTGTATTTCTTCGGGTTCTTGAGGAACTCCACTATCTCCTGCACTTCCTGCTTCGCGCCGTACAGACCGGCCACGTCCTGGAAGGTCACTTTGTCCTTTTTCTCTTTGTCGAACAGCTGTGCTTTCGCTCTGCCGACGCCGAAAATACCGCCGGGACCATCGCCGCCGCCGAAGCCGCGACTCATGTACACGAAGAAAAGAATGAGCAGCGCGAAGGGAAGGATATTAACCAATATCAGATACCAGTAGTCATGCGATTTGTTGTATTTCACATCTATCGCCGCCTGGCCGTTGGCCTTGCGTGTCGCGTTCACGCCGTCGATATATTTCGAAAACTCGTCAATGGAGGGCACTTGTGTACGCAGTTTTCCTTTCGAGCGCTCCCCGTCGCCTTGCGTGCCGAACACCAGCGTGTAACTCTGAGGCTTGACGGTGGCGATGGCCATCAGGTCGTCGGACACATCGATACTCTCGATAGCGCCCACTTCGATATAAGCGGTTAACTTCGTGTAACTCAACTCTTTGCTGGCACCCTTGCCGTCTTTGTCACCGAATAGGTAAAAACCCATCAGCGCAAATGCAATGGTGTAGAATAATATACTCAGCCATCTGCGCGGTCCGCGCGGATGTCCGTTCTGCCGCTGTGGTCTGTTGCTTCGTTTCTTCTCTGCCATATAGTTTCTTTTATCTTTGTCTTTTATTTTTTGTCTTTGAGGCCGCAGGCCGGTCTTTCTACTTTCTACAGCACCTCCGGCAGCTCGGTAATCTTTCCGTCCGCCCACAGGTGTTCGATGTCGTAAAACGCACGCGGTTCACGTTGCATGATATGCACAAAAATCGTACCGTAGTCCATCGCTATCCACTCGGCGTTTTCCTGACCTGCCACGCTCAGCGGATGAACATGGGTCTTCGTGCGCACAAAATCGTCCACTTCGTCTGCTATTGCCGACACTTGAGTGTTGCTCTGACCTTCGCAAATAAGCATCATCTCCACCGGTGCTTCTTTGATTTTGCGCAGGTCGATGGTCACAATACGTTGTCCTTTGCGGTTGCGGATACCTTCAATTATCGTATCCAAAAGTTTCTTTGTTGTTATCTCTTTCATTCGTATTTATAATATATTCTTTATATCTTTAGGTGCCGCTTTGGCGCCTATTACTCCAAATTAGCGTGCAAAGATACAACAAATTTTGCACATATGCAAGAGTTTAGGTGTTTTTTTGCAGAGAGTGCCGAAGATACAACTTATTTTTTTGCGTTTCGGGCAAAGTCAAATAATGCTTTTGGAAGGTGGCAGTATCCATCCGGATGCTTTTCCAAATAGTCTTGGTGATACTCATCGGCAGGATAGAAGTTGTGCAAAGGCAGTTTCTCGACCGCTAAGGCTTGCGAATATTTGCTTTGCTCCTCCGCATAGATTTTTTCGATAGTTGGCAAATCCTCTGCATCCGTATAATATATGCCTGTGCGGTAACGGGTGCCTTCGTCGTGACCTTGCTTGTTCAGGCTCGTCGGATCAATAGCCACAAAGAACATCCGTAGCAGGAACTCCAGACTTATTGTATCCGGATTATATGTCACATGCACTGTCTCGGCATAACCGGTCTTATCTGTATATACCTGTTCGTACGTCGGGTTGTCCGTCTGCCCGTTGGCAAAGCCCACTTCTGTTTCGACCACTCCGGCTATCTGTTTGAAGAAATGTTCCGTTCCCCAGAAGCATCCCCCTGCTAAATAGATGTGTTTGCGTGTCATATTGTCTTTTTGGAGCAAAGGTAGTACATTTTTTTTGATTATGCAAATAAAAAACAGAAAAAGCGCACGAAAATTGCGCTTTTTCTATACCTTTGCAGTCCCACCTTTCATCGAGCGGGAGGTTTAGCATATGAATACCCCAACTAACGGACTAATATCCGTCCTTCTATTGTATAAACCTTCTCCCCGCGGAGGATGTAGATAGTACCATTAATGAGCACCTTTGTACATTGTACATCGTCACTTTGTACATCTTCAAAACCTTGGCTCTTTTTCGTAGCTGTGAATTGCGCAGTGTAGTCTGCATCTGCGGAAGCCGCCACAATAGCCGGTGACCATCCGCTGAACTCGTAGGTGTAGTTGTCGTCTTCGGCGCGTGTAGGTGCTGCACCACTATAAGCAGGCATTGTGCCTTCTTTTACCTGCGAAGATTGCAAAACCGTATTATCCCAGTTAAGGAAACGGATAGTGTAATACTCCGGTTGCGGTGTGTCACCGGCACAGACAGCGGTTAGAGTTAGGTTCTTTATCTCCCATGTAGCGTAAGCAGAGGCAGTACTCTTATACTTAAATGCGAATACGGTGTTTGCGCCAACCATCGACACTGGGACATTAATCGTCACATTAACAAATGTCCAGTTAGTGTTACTTGCGTATGGTGAGATAGTCAGTTGTTGCCACTGCGAGGCTGCTACGCTGCCTTTGTAATCGGGCGTCACCCACAAAGTGAGTTCGTCAGAAGGATTGCTTGCATAGCGGTGCGCGTGGTTGAAGGCGAGAGTGACAGTCTGCATGCCGTTCAGGTTCTTTGCAGGGGTCATCAGGTAAGCAGTATAGCCGCCTTGCTTCTTACCTACAGCACCGTAACTGCTGTTATAAGTCCATACAGACGTATTGTCTGTTGTGATTTCTCCCAAGCCGCTTCCGCCGGTCTGCAGCCAACTACCGCTGACATTCTCGCATTCAGAAACCGTTTTCTGAGTTGCCCTGTATTGAGCCGTGTAGGTGGTATTGGCGGTTGCAGGAACAATCACCGGATACCAGCCACTGAACTCATACGTGTACGTATCATCCTCCGGGCGCACAGGAGTGGTGCCTGTATATACGGGCGTTTCTCCTTCAAGAACCTGCGAGGACTGGAGTTCTGTACCATCGTAATTGACAAAAGTGATGGTATAGTAAGTGTCGCTTTCAACGGTGACGACGCATGAAGCGGACAGACTGCCTGCATAGGCCGTGATACGCGCCGAGCCCTTTCTAATGGCCGTAACCAGCCCTGTATTCCGATCAACCGTAGCAAAAGAGGGCTTGTTGCTTGTCCATGTAACCGCCGGCAGGAGCGCATTAGCAGGCGTAGGTACAACCACCATTTGCACCGTCTCGCCCTCATAGAGGAAAACAGAGTCCTCGCTCAATGCGATAGAAGTGAGTTCCACTTCAACAGCATTTACAGTAAAGGTTACGGATGCCGTTAGCGTACCACAAGTAGCAGTTACTGTCGCTGTTCCTGCAGCCAACGCTTCCACAACTCCATTTTCATTTACAGCCACCACGTTGGGTGCATCGGTTGACCATATTATCTCCGGCACGAACGAAGTTGCCGCAGGTTCTGTGGTGACGGTAAGCTTATTCACATCTCCGACTTCTACAACATGTTCGTAGTTCTCGTTGATAGCCATGCTTGTCGGGTTATATTGCAGAACCGTATAATTGCGTTGCGCGGATATACCGTTGTATTTGGGATTGGTAACGGTGACCGTGGCAGTTCCTTCTCCCACACATTGTACGACAGCCAGCGATGCACGATACGTATTACCGGAATAGACAAGCGTGGTATCGTCCTTGTAGGATGCGATTGTCAACACCGACTCATCGCTACTCTGCCATGCAAACGGCGCATAGGAAAGAGGTTGGGTTGTATATGCGCCCACGATATATTCCCAGTTAAGGGTATATTTGGCATTTGCGTCCTTTCCTTCTAGCCATTCCGCATCTCCTATGCGACGAGATTTGAGGACTGCCGGATAGTAATTATTTATGTTCGGTATTTTGATATTCAATGTGCATTTCTTGGCATAGTTGCCATCTTCGGTAGTCGCAGTAATAACAACCGTAGTGGTATAGCTGATAATACCCACGCGCACAAAGCCGTTTTCATCTACCGGCGCAATAGTCGGTTTGTTGGTAGACCAAGTAATATTCTGATTGGCTGCATCTTCCGGTATAACGGAAGCATGCAATTGAATACTATCGCCAATCATGATATCTACGCTCGTTTCTTGCAGCGTGATGCCGGTTACTGTTATCGGTTCAGGACTATTTTCTACATTTGGGTGGAAGAGACGCAGGAACGGATAGCCGTCATTGATGGAGTCATTGCGTCCCCAGACAGTAGTGAAGTCCCAACCGGTGTAGTTGCTCATTGTGTGCAAGGAGAAGGAACTCTTTGCCGACGAGTCTGTGCCCGGTTCAGCCACCATTTCTCTATCGTAATAAACAGAGGTAGCTGCTTTTGCCACACGTGTGTGCGATGCACTATAGCAGTTGGTAAACGTGATCGTGTTGCCGCTATTATCCGGTCCGACCAAACCGCCACCTTTGAGGGCATAGGGGTATTTGACAGACGGGTATTGCGCAATGTTCACACGCGAATAACAATTGGTCATAGTCAGCGTATTCAACCTTGCTCCGGCTAATCCGCCCGCGTAACCGTCATACCAAGCACTTGTGCCGGCTTCATTATCAAAAGCAATAATCTGACCTTCCGCGAAACAAGTCTCTATGCTACAGCCATTGATTCGACCGGCTATCATACCTACGTGAGAGGCGTTTTGCGTGGCTGCGTTACATTTGGTAAAGAGCCATTCTCCCGGATGATTACGTCCGTCTATCACAGAAGCCTTGATTCCCAGATTACGAATAATCGCTCCTGCACCCACACTTCCGAACAAGCCCCAACCATATTTACCTCCGTAAACATCCGCCGGAGCAGCGTTTAACTCACAGTACAGACCATAAATGATGTGTCCGTTACCATCAAATGTGCCGAGAAAATCCGTTCCGTCCTCATCTGCACTTGGTTGTCCTATTGGCTTCCAAGGTACTGCATAAGCGTTCTTGCCCCAGTTCTGCCAGTTTGTCGTGTCATTTATGAAAATATCATTATCCAGCACAACCGTTTTGCCAGCAAAACTCATTGGAGCCACCGTTTGAGTTGGATTAGTGTATCCTCCGCATGACTCCGCATAGTTCCATTCCCACAAGCCGTTTTGCATGACGGCAAAACCTCGCAATTGAGCAGCAGTCTTGATGTGATACGTCGTAGCAAATTCATTTTGGAACGGAGTCAAGTCATATATATTGCGATCGTCTGTAAGCCATTTCGCATACAAATCTAAATCGGTAAGGATGGTATCTTGGGTAAAATCGTAGAATTGGGTCAATCCGGCATCTTTGTACCAACCTGCGAAAATGTAACCATCTTTATGAGGGCGAGTAGGCGGGATAGCCAGACTGCCGACATAGAACGAAGCAGGCAGAATCTCTGTACCTCCGTTTGAATGGTATGTGATTACTGCACCGGGGGTGAAGGATGCATCCGGGCTAACACGCGGATAGTCATTCTCGCGCCATTCCCAATAGTTCAAACGCAAATCTTCGCCGTGCGTACGATTCCATTGAGTCACGGCTTCGTTGTATTGGTTCACGCACTCTTTTGACTGCAACCACGCTGTGGTTCGTGATGTTGCATAATTCTGCAAAGCATTCGGATCAACGAATTCTTCTCCGTTGAAGAAATAATTGACCTTATATTCATACGCGTGATTAACAATGGCATATTGGTTGTTTACCGGCATATTACCGGTAAATAGATAATTAACGCAAGTGTCTCTTTGCCAAGAGTCGTTCGCGCCATAGACGGCTCCGGTATAATGGGTACCTGCACTGTTTCCATCCACATACGCGGAGGACGAACAGTTGAGCAAGCGTCCGTGCCATCCTCTGCCGGCTCCGATGAAAGCACCGGCATCTGCGGCATCTGCTCCGTTGACACGCACATCACCTGATGTGCGGCATTGAATAAGGATATAACCGTCAGGAACATCACCTGCTAAGATGCCGACAGCTCCTTTGGCCCGTACATAAGCGTCCGTAATAGCCAAATTGCGAATAGAAGTGAATACAATATCATCATAGGCTTCATCTATCTGTCCGAAGAAACCTTGCTTGGTCAGTGTATTGCTCAAATACATATTCTGCACCTCATGGAAACCGCCGTCATACGTGCCTCTAAAATAGTCTTGCGTCGCATGTGAATAGAAGGAATGAGAGTGCTCTGTACCGATGGCCTGCCATTTAACAGGTGCGACCTCGCCCCACTCGCTTTGCGGTGCGTTTAACGCGATATCCGCTGTTTGCAGAATATACTCATTACGGAAATCGTAGCCGTGATTGGTAAGCCAAGATACATTTCTTAATTGCTCTTTGGTGGCCACTTGATAAGGGTCTTCTTTGGTTCCTTGACCACCGGCAAACAGGACGGTCTTATCGGTTGTTCTTACACCGGTAGCACGCGGTAACTGACCTGCACGGTATTCCCATTGGCTGGTACCCAAGAAAGAGGCAACCGCGTTAAGTGTGTCCACGAATGCCTGACTTTGCATATACGAAATGGTTACAGGATATCCTGTCCATCCGAGTTGGTTCTTGACAGAGGATGAAGGCAAACCGTTCGTATTCCAATAGCAGTTGATCTGTCGGCTCGGCACGCGTATCTCCCATCCTCCGCCATAATATTCTGCCACAAAAGAATTGGCGCAAGCCATCATGTTTCCTGTGCTGACATCCGTGAGCGTAACAATTCCTGTCGCAAAACAGTTTGAGATAAATCCGGGTTCCGGTACACACGTGGCACAATTGCTTGGCACGCCATTCTTATACACGAACTGCGCCATGGATATATGACTACCGGAGTCTTCGCTTGTACCAAGGTCTGTTAAGTTTCCAGTAGCGTAGCACGATTCGATAAGACCAAGATTCTGATAGCAGAAACCGGCAATATAGGCCATTTGACTAAAACCGTCTCCTTGCAGGTTGCCAGAGGCGACGCACTCGCGGATGATACCTGTCGGTCTATTAACTTGCACAAAGCCGGATGCCATATGGTTACCTTGGTTCGTCTTGAACCACAAATACATGGTAGTGATATCCACCGCCGCGGTACATTGCTCAATCAGACCTTCGTTGGCATATGCCAACCCGGCAGCACCGCTAACGCCTTGCAGACTAAGTGTGCCGGTTGCTGAGCAGTTACGGATAATACCCGTCTCTTTATTCTCATGCACCAAGCCGCCTATCGCTAAACGCTTGGACGAAAGGGAAAGAGTGACACTGCTATTTTCCAACAGACCGTAGTTGTTGGTTACCAATCCCGCAAGAGTTCCGGTAGTAGATTTCAACTCCGTATTGACGGCATGGCAATTACGAACAATGCCTTCAGGTGCAATTTCTATTGCCAACGGAGCGATATTCACACCACACACGTAGGAATTATTTAATGTCAGATTCTCCACACTACCGCTGATAACACCAAACAAGGCACGATACCATGAAGAGTAATCCAATTGTGCCAGATAAGCGTCTATATCAAAATCCGGATCTTCCGGTTCCCAGTCATCGCCCCAACCGAGACCATCTCCGTAATACATATTATATACGGTATGCCCGTCTCCATCGAAATAGCCTCTAAAATGGCATGTATCCGTATCTTCTCCGGCTATCCGCCAGATATGTCCAATCGGCTCCCATTGTGGCCAATTGGCTGTATCAAGATTAGCAAAGTTCGTGAGGTAGATATCTGCTGTCAACTTAATGTACTTGCCGGCAAAGTCATTAGGGGTATCAGGGTCATTACACAGTTCAGCCAGACCGGCTAACTGTTCCGGCGTACTAATTAAATACGGATCGGTCTGTGTACCTGAACCACTGAAGGTTTTGTCACTCGTACCGTTCCAGTACGTTTGTGCCTGCATTGTCATGAATGACAGAAGTGCCAAAGCGAGCGTTAGAATCTGTTTCATACGTTTGTTTATTAATAGGGTGAATGTTGTTTTTCGGTTGATTATAGATACGAAAAAGCGCGGGCTTTCGTTCGCTTCATTTGATTACTTGAGGTCCTAGACTTACCTTAATACTTCAAATTTACGCACGTAAAACTCACGCTGGTACGTGAGCGTGCATAAACCGTGACTTGAAGTATTAATGATTCTTGTAAACTTGTCTAGGGTTTCAAGTAATCAAGTTTTTCGGCTTATTACGCTTTTCTTTGGCGCTCGCTTGCGCCATGTATTATGTTGCCCTAATTTAACGTCTCGGGCGGGGGACGAAGGAGTTATACCAACCTTTGCGGCGCAAAGGTACAACATTTTTTTGATATATGCAAGAAAAAAGAGAAAAAATGATGCAATCAGGTTTGCCAAAGGATTCTGTGACTATTACGTGAGTATCTAAATAGTTCGTTAATAATTCGTTAATAATTCGTCAATAGTTCGTCAATAGTTCGTCTTAATATGCATGAAACACGCTGCTATTTTTGGAGTAACTGTAGTACTTCTTAGCCAAAAACTACGCTTGTGCAAGCACAGACGATAATTTTTTGCTAAAAACCTTGCAAATTTAAAAAAATTGTAGTACCTTTGCAGCCGATTAAAAGAAGCATATCATGGCAGAAGTGGCACAAAAAATGACAGACAAGGAACAGCTTTATCAGACCATGCTGAAGCAGGCGGAGGCGCTTATTGCGGACGAGAAAGACCTCATCGCGAATATGGCGAATATAGCGGCGCTCATACGGGATACGTTTCATTTCTGGTGGGTGGGATTCTATCGCGTTGAAGGAGAGGAATTGGTGCTCGGTCCATTCCAGGGCCCCATCGCTTGCACGCGTATCAAATACGGTCACGGCGTGTGCGGCACCGCGTGGGAACGGGGAGAGACGGTCATCGTGCCCGATGTGTTCGCTTTTCCGGGGCATATCGCTTGTTCTGCAGCCTCGCGGAGCGAGATAGTGGTGCCTATTCGCCGAAACAATGAGATAATAGCGGTCCTCGATATCGACAGCTCCGAATACAACACGTTTGACAATACCGACAAGCGCTATTTGGAGCAAATATCGATTGGCAAATAGGGCTGATACGCATGTTTACTGAGCAAAAAGAATAAAAAAAGCACTTTTATTTCTTAAAATTTGTATATATACAAAAAAAGTTGTACCTTTGCAAGCTATTTCGCTTAGGCTGTTACTCGCGCGACTCGCGACCCCGTCGCTCAAAGGCGCTACGTAACGCCCTACGCTCCCCCCACGGAACATCGTTTTACTAGCGTTCCGCGGGGACCCTAATAGAAAAGAAAAAGAATATCAACAATATAAAAAAAGATACTATTATGAGCAAAGTAACAGTAGTAGGCGCAGGAAACGTAGGTGCTACGTGCGCAAATGTGCTGGCCGTTAACGAAGTGGCCAACGAAGTATGTCTGATTGACATCAAAGAAGGTTTTGCTGAGGGCAAAGCCATGGATATCATGCAAACGGCTCAGCTGATGGGCTTTGATACCGTGGTAGAGGGTGTGACGAATGACTATAGCAAAACAGCCGGTTCGGATGTGGTTATCATCACCTCCGGTCTGCCCCGTAAACCCGGTATGACGCGTGAAGAGTTGATTGGTGTGAATGCCGGTATCGTGAAGAGTGTATGTGACCAGGTGCTCAAATATAGCCCGAACGCTATCCTCGTGGTGGTTTCTAACCCGATGGATACGATGGCGTACCTCACGCTGCACGCACTCAAATTGCCTCGCAACCGCGTGATTGGTATGGGTGGCGCGCTCGATAGCGCACGTCTGAAATATTTCCTCAGCCAGGCGCTGAAGTGCAATGCGAACGATGTAGACGGCTTCGTGATCGGCGGACACGGCGATACCACGATGATTCCGCTCACCAGCTATACGACCTACAAGGGCATCAACGTATCCGAGTTCCTGAGCCAAGAGGAGTTGGAGAATGTGGTTAAGTCCACCATGGTAGGCGGCGCTACGCTGACCGGTCTGCTCGGCACGTCCGCTTGGATGGCTCCGGGTGCTGCAGCTGCTTCCGTAGCAGAGGCGATTATCAAGGACCAGAAGAAGATGATTCCTTGCTCCGCTGCGCTCGAAGGAGAGTACGGCATGAAGGATATCACTATCGGTGTGCCTTGTATCATCGGTAAGAATGGTATTGAGAAGATTCTTGAGCTCAAGATATCCGATGCTGAGCGCCAGAAACTCCACGAGAGTGAGGCAGCCGTGCGCAAGACAACCGCTATCCTCAAAGATCTGAACGTTCTTTAATAGACCGCTATATTTTATGGATTTATTTGAAAAATGTGACCATTTTGAAACTCTCAAACTTGTCCGTAAATTAGGTATCTATCCTTATTTCCACGAACTTGAGAGTCGCCAGGCGCCAATCGTGCAGATGGAGAACCATCGCGTGATTATGTTGGGTAGTAATAACTATTTGGGCTTCACCGAGAATGAGGCAGTCATCAAGGCTGGTCACGAGGCGCTGGATAAGTACGGAACGGGCGTCAGCGGAAGCCGTTTCCTCAACGGTACGCTGGACCTCCACCTCCAACTGGAGAAAGAGATAGCTGAGTTCACCGGATACGAAGAGGCGATGACCGTTTCGACCGGTTTCCAAACCAACCTGGCTATCATCTCTGCCATCGCCGGAAAGGATGATTACATCCTGAATGACCGTGAAAACCACGCTTCTATTTACGATGCTTGCCGTCTGAGTTATGCGAAAGTGCTGAGATACCGCCACTCCGATATGCAGGATTTGGAGCGCCAGCTCAAATCGATACCGGAGAATGCTGGCAAACTCATCATCACCGATGGTGTGTTCTCCATGCGCGGCGATATATGTAAGCTGCCGGAGATTTGTGCGCTGGCGGAGAAATACGGCGCTCGCGTCATGGTGGACGATGCACACGGCTTCGGCGTGCTCGGTCCCGGTGGACGCGGTACGGCTGCTCATTTCGGCCTGACCGATAAGGTGGATATCACGATGTTGACCTTCTCGAAATCGCTGGCTTCTATCGGAGGATGTATGCTGACAAGCCATCGCGTGGCCGACTGGCTGCGCCATGTGAGCCGTCCGTTCATCTTCTCCGCATCCATCACTCCTTGTTCGGCTGCTACGGCACTCGAGGCTTTGCATCAGCTCATCCTCGATCCCGAAAGACCGACGCGACTGATGAATATCGCCAAGTATTTCCAGAAGCAACTGCTGGCAAACGGCGTAAAGATTATCGAGGCTCCGACACCTATCGTGCCTATCTTCACCTATAAGACGCTGGATACACTCTATTATGGCAAGAAGCTGTTTGACGAGGGTGTCTATGTCAATCCGGTGATGGCGCCTGCGTGCGTCGAGGGAGAATGTCTCCTCCGTACTACGCTTATGGCAACGCATACCGAGCCTGTGATTGACGAAGCGGTGGACATCATCGCACGCGTGTTGAGAGAAGGGGCACCGGAAATGCAATTGGCATAATGAAAACGCTCGTTATTTCCGGAGGCAGCTCCGGCATAGGGAAAGCAACAGCCTCGCTCTTCGCAGAGCGGGGCTGGTGTGTCTTTGAGTTAAGCCGGCATGGGGCAGAGGAGTCGAAAGTAGAAAGAAGAAAGACCGCTGCGCTCAAAGGCGCAGGCGAACTCACGCACGTGCCGTGCGATGTATGCTCGGAAGAGAGTTGCCGTCAGGCGATAGAGCAAGTACTGAAGCAGACCGACCATATTGATGTGGTCATCTCCAATGCCGGTTTCGGTATTTCCGGTTCTGTCGAGTTCACGGATATCCGGGAGGCGGAGCATCAGATGGATGTCAATTTCATGGGCGCTGTTCGTTTCACCCAAGCCGTGTTGCCGCAACTGCGTCAGCAGCGTTACGGACGCATCATCTATACGTCATCCGTAGCTGCCATCCTCGCTGTGCCGTATCAGGCGTTCTACTCTGCATCCAAAGCGGCTATCAACGCCATGGCATTGGCGCTGGCCAATGAGGTGAAAGAGTTCGGTATCTCCGTCTCGGTCATGATGCCGGGTGATGTGAGCACAGGCTTTACCGATGCGCGTCGTAAGAGCACGGCGGGCGAAGAGGTATATACCGGCGCAAAGAAGGCTATCACTACGATGGAGCGTGACGAACGAGGAGGTATGAACCCGATACAGATGGCTCAGCTATTCTATCATATCGCTACGTGTCGCAGTCCGCGGCCGCAGTATGTAGGCGGATTCAGCTATCGCGTCCTCTGTTTCCTCGATCGTCTGCTGCCCAAGCGCTTTGTGAACTGGATTGAATATAAAGTGTATTCATAGACCGCTGCGCTCAAAACAAAAGATAAAAGAAAAAATGGCTCGTCATATTCGCATCATATCGCCATCCGGAGTGATTGACCCGTCCTATATTGACGGCGCCTCCACGCGCCTACGTGCGTGGGGATATGAAGTGAGCGAGGGTGCGCACGCGCGCGATAAATGGGGACGCTTTGCCGGCACGGATAGCGATCGTCTGACGGACTTGATAGACGCGCTCAATGATCCGTCGGTGGACTTCATCCTATGTGCACGGGGCGGTTATGGCCTGCAGCGTATTATTGACCGAGTGCCTCCTGTGACCAAACCCGTCATCGGATTCAGCGACATTACCGCATTGCACCAGGCTGCGGGGCTCTGCCAGCAGTATTCCATACATGGCATTATGTGCAAGCATATTGCTACGCTGCCTGAGGAAAGCGAACCGATACAGGCTCTTCGGAAACTTCTGGCGGGCGAGGATCTGGAATATACATGGCCCGCTCATCCGCTTAATACGCCTGGCAGAGCCTGCGCACACATTGTTGGCGGAAATCTATCCGTTCTCTACGGACTGCAAGGCACACCGTATAGCATCAGCAAACTGAGCTTCCAGTTCCCTATTCTGCTCATCGAGGATATAGGTGAACGCCACTATCATATCGACCGGATGATACGGAACCTGCGGATGAGTGGCGTGCTGGCACATCTAAGCGGGCTGATTGTTGGCCAATTCACCGACTGCGAGGACGACCCGCTGATGCAGCAGACCGTTTATGAGACAATAAAAGAGGCAGTCGCTGACTACGACTACCCCGTTCTTTTCAATGCCCCGTTTGGGCACGTGGAGCATAATCTGCCGTTATGGTTCCATATAATCCAAGTATTCAGCCAATGCATCCATGTGGTCTGTTCCGCCGGCGAGATAATCGCTGGTAGCGACCGTATAGTGCGCACGCGGATTCACCGGCTTGCCGCCGATGGTCACATCCGCCAATTGGTTGTCAATAATCTTCACGCGCATACCTGCCACGCCTTGTGCTCCGTACTGCGCGAACGACTCGCATAGTTTGAGAACGGACTTTCCGGTTAGAGTCAAAACAACCAGCCGATTGTCAAATGGCATCAGTTCATACACGTTTCTTTTGGTGATAGGGCCTGCTTTCCATGAGCAGCGCATACCGCCCATATTGGCGATAGCGATATCTACGCGGCCGTCATATACCTTCTTTGCCGCCTGCCACAACGCATCGGTCGCCCAGTTCAGCATCGGGCATTCGGGTGAACCGACCCACATATCTTCCGGTGTATAACCGATTTGCACGTCCATCTCTTTCTCTATGGCGGCGGTAACGGGGGCCAACTGAGCTAAGTAGGCGGCATCTTGAATACCATCCGCGGAGGCGTTTACAGGAATGGCTTCTGTTTTAACCGATGTGATTTTTACCTGTTTTTGACAAGCGGGTAAAAGGACTGCTAACGCTATAAGACCGGCTATGAGAAGCCTGTAGGATTTTATTTTTCGCATAGTGCTTTGGCTGTTTTCGCCGCAAGGCGGGCGTTGTTAAGAACGAGTTGGATATTGGCGGCTAAGCTGTCTCCGCCGGTTAAATCTTTCACTTTGGCCAGAAGGAACGGCGTGCATTGCTTGCCGTGAATACCCGCTGCGTCCATCTCCTGTATGGCCTGTGCTATCGCTGCATCGATAATCTCTTTGGGCATCGAATACTGTTCGGGTATCGGATTGGTTACCAGCATACCGCCTTTCAGCCCACACTCTATCTTTGCTCGGAAGGCTGCGGCTAATGCTTCCGGTGTGTCAATGCGGTAGTCCACACCGAAACCGCTGTGACGTGTATAGAAAGCAGGCAGTTCGTCCGTCTGATAGCCGATGACAGGTACGCCTTTGGTCTCCAGGTACTCCAGCGTCAGCCCTAAATCAAGGATGGATTTCGCACCGGCGCAGATGACCATCACGGGTGTTTGCGCTAACTCTTCGAGATCGGCAGAGATGTCAAAAGTCTGCTGCGCGCCGCGGTGCACACCGCCTATGCCGCCTGTTGCAAACACTTTGATGCCTGCCATGGCGGCAATAATCATGGTTGTGGTTACGGTGGTGGCTCCATCTTCCTTACGCGCCAACAGCACAGGCAGGTCACGGCGCGAGGCTTTGATGACGGCCTGACCTTTCTTGCCGAGATATTCTATCTCTTCGGATGTGCAACCAGCCTTCAGTTTGCCGCCGATGATGGCAATAGTGGCGGGAACTGCTCCGTTCTCACGTACTGTTTGCTCCACGCGCAAAGCCGTCTCCACGTTCTGCGGATAGGGCATACCGTGACTGATGATAGTGGACTCCAACGCCACTACTGGTTTACCGGCTTTCAGCGCCTCTTGTACTTCTTGCGATAGTTCTAAATATGGATTCATGATAGTCTTTTGCTTATAGCAATATATTCGCGATATCCGGATTGACGGCTCTCGGACTCATAAGGGTGGCGCGTGCTGCCATTAGACCATATTGAGCCGTTTGCGGGAAATCGATACCTTTGGTATGCGCATAGACAACACCGGCTAAGAAGGCATCACCGGCACCGGTGGTATTGACGATATCGCCGGGCAGGGCAGGGAAGAGCCATTCTTCGGCGGCATTGCGGCAATAGACGCCCTCTCCGCTCAAGGTGATATACACATGTTGTGCGCCGAGGTTAAGCAGATGTTGCGCTGCCTCTCCGTACGTCGCTGTTTGTGTCACAGCCAATGCTTCTTTGAGGTTCAGTTTAAGCGTGTGTAGGTACGGCAGTTTCATCTTACGCAACGCATTCACCACTCGGTGCGCCTTGGTGGAACTCACGCCGTCAATGAACAGAGGTACTGTCACGTTCTCCATGAGCCATCGGATGGAGTCTTCTGTCAGGTTTGTGTCTGCCACAATATAATCCGACATGTTAATCTCACCGCTACGCTTGGCTAACCATTCGGGAGTGATAGCCCGAATAGCCTCGGTATCTGCTACGGCCGCAATCATCTCTCCGCCCTTATTGTTGATACATACATAGAGACCGGAGCGCAGCGCCGACTCGCGTTCAGACAGATGTACATCAATGCCCTGTTGCTTGCAGTAGTCATGGAGCAACCCTCCGAACAGGTCTCCGCCGAAGACTGTCAGTAATTGTGTACGGGCACCTAACAGTGACAGGTTGTGCGCAATATTGCGTGCCACGCCACCATACCCTACATCAATATGACCTGGATTGGAATCTGCGGCTATGAATGTGTCTGCCAGCGTAGCCAGCAAGTCCACATTTGCACCTCCGATGACAGAAATAAGTGTTTCCATGGTTGTCTCTGTTAAACCTTTGCGACTGCAAAGGTACAACAAAAATTGCATATATGCAAATAATTTAACAAGTTTTTTGTTCCCTATGCGCGATGGCATGATTTTTGTAGAGAATTTTATGCTATGAATAGAATACTTTGGGTGGACGATGAGATAGATTTGTTGCAGCCTTATATCATTTATCTAAAAGGTAAAGGATATAATGTGGAGACGGCGAGCAACGGTGAAGACGCATTGGACGCCTTGGATACGATTGTGCCGGATATCGTTTTCCTGGATGAGAATATGCCGGGTATGACGGGTTTGGAGACGCTGCAGGAAATAAAGCGTCTACACCCGGATGTGCCCGTAGTGATGATTACCAAAAGCGAAGAAGAGCATATTATGGAACAGGCGATAGGGGAGAAGATTGCGGATTACCTCATCAAACCTGTCAACCCCAGTCAAATACTCCTTTGCCTCAAGAAGCATATACACCAGCAGGCGATTGTCACCGAGCAGGTGCAGCAGAACTATCGTCAGGAATGGAGCGATATCTCCTATATGATAGATACAGCCACAACTATCGAAGAATGGCAAGCCATCGAGCGAACGCTCAGCCGCTGGGATATAGAATTGGAAAATTCGCCTATGCGCTCACTCATTGATGATCAGCGCACACAGGCAAACGCTGCCTTCGCCAAATGGATTGCTAAAAACTATGAGACATGGTTTGCTAACGGGCAGAAGATAGCAGCCAATAGTCCGCTGATGTCGCAAGATATTATGAAGCATGCGGTCTTCCCGTTGCTTGATAAGGGAGAAAAAGTGCTGCTGTGTGTCATTGATAATTTCCGTTATGACCAATGGAAAGCCATTCAGCCGCTGCTCAGCGATTTCTATACCATACAGACGGAGGAGCAATACACCTCTATTCTTCCTACGGCCACGCAATATGCCCGAAATGCTATTTTCTCCGGGCTGATGCCCCTGCAGATACAGCAGATGTTCCCGCAATACTGGGTGGAAGAAGGCGATGAGGAGAGCAAGAATCAATATGAGAAGGAACTCGTTCAAACACTGCTTGACCGGTATCGCAGGCGTGAGAGTTTTAACTACTGGAAAGTGAATGAGAGCGATTTCTGCGAGCGGGTTATTGCGCAGTTGAAAGGAGTTCATACACCTCTTAACATCGTTGTTCTCAATTTTATTGATATGCTCTCACACTCCCGTACGGAGAGTAAGATGATGCGGGAGTTGGCCAATGATGAGTCTGCGTACCGTAGCTTGACACTTAGTTGGTTCAAGCACTCGCCGACCTACGAACTGATGCACCGTGCCGCAGAACTGGGCTTTACGCTTGTGCTCACCACTGACCATGGCACTACACGTGTGAAGAACCCCGTACAGATTGTTGCGGATAAGAATACGAATACCAATATCCGATACAAAGTGGGCAAGGCACTTAATTGCAGTTCTAAAAACGTGATGATGATAGAGCAGCCGAAGCGTGTCGGACTGCCCTCTCCCAATGTGAGCAGCAGTTATGCGTTTTGTACGGGCAATGATTTCTTCGCCTATCCGAACCAGTTTAATTACTATGCGCAGTACTACCGCAATACCTTCCAGCACGGTGGCATATCGCTGGAGGAAATGATAGTTCCGTTGATTACCCTGATACCGAAGAAATGAAATCGTTCATTCTGTTGGCCATAAGTGTTCTTACGTGGAATACGCATCGGATGGGAGACTTCAAAAAACCCGAGCAAAATGAAGTCCTGCAATACTTACTCTCGCAAGACGCGGATGTGATATGCCTTCAGGAAGTGGAGGTGTTTAAGGATGCACGCTGGCTAACATTACCTGAAGTACGTGAGGCATTGGGGAGCAAATACCGCTATTCCTATCTTGACTTTTCTCAATACGACAGTCGTCATCAGTTCGGCTTGATGGTATGGTCCAAATATCCGTTGATTAATAAGCAGACACTTCATTATGAATGGAAAGGCAACTTGTCTAATCGATGCGATATAGTGGTGGAAAAGGATACGATTCGCCTGATTAATAATCACTTGGAGTCATATAGTTTTACGGCGAAAGACCTCGAGGAATTCGACACAAAGCATAACTATGAAGGATTGAAAGCCACGTATTACCGTCTTAAAGAGAAATGGGAGCGGGCTATCCCATTGCGCAACGAGCAGGCACGAGTGGTGCGAAAAGAAATAGAAGCCAGTCCGTATCCGGTCATTGTAGTGGGTGACTTCAATTCCATAGCGCTCAGTTATGTCTATTGGCATATCAGTTCCGGGCTACGCGATGCATGGCGCTCTCTGCATCCATGGCAATATGGAGCGACCTGCGTGCACAGAGGAATAGGTGTCCGTATAGATTATATCTTCTGCTCTGAATCGCTGAAACCGACCGATTGCGCAATCATCCAAACTGCTGGTTCAGACCACAAGCCTGTGGTTGCCACGTTAGAATGGTAATAATCACTATGATATGAAGAAAGCGACCTGTTCGGGTCGCTTTCCTTATTAATTACGCGTATGCGCGCGTTTAGAGACTTGCCTGATATGCCGCAGCGTCCATCAGTTTGTCCAACTCGGCGGAGTCCTTTACGCTGATGCGTATAATCCATCCTTTGCCGTACGGGTCGTTGTTAACCAACTCTGGAGCAGCATCCAGTTCTGCATTCAGTTCAAGCACCTCGCCGGTAACAGGCATATTGAGGTCACTTACGGTCTTGACGGCCTCAATGGAACCGAAGACCTCGCCTTGACCGATGGTCTCGCCTACCGACGGAACATCGATGAAGACTATCTCACCCAACTCGGATTGTGCGTAGTCCGTAATGCCGACATATGCCTCATTGCCCTCTACACGAATCCATTCATGCTCGCTTGTATAGCGAATGTTATCAGGAAAATTCATTTCTATATATCAATTAATGATTCACAAATTATTTTACCGCAGTACCGGAGATCTGATTGCCCACGGTGGACATAGCGCAACGGAAACCAATCTTAGCTGAAGCTTGGTCTTGGTCAAGGAAACGACGGGTAGACGGATTGAGCCAGTAGATACGGTCAGCCCATGAACCGCCTTTGTACACGCGGGTCTTCTTTGTAATACGCGGAGCAAGAACATCCGTCGGGTCGGTCTTAACCTCAGACAGATTCTCGATACCGGTGGTATCCAACGGATAATCTGTCTCGAACAGACTTGCGAAATCGCCGTCCAGAACATCTCGTTTGTCATCCTCTTTGCCCCAACTGATTTGGATGCAACCAACGGAATCCAATACATACTGGCCGTCTTCGCCCAATACAGGATGGCTGTAGATATTACCACGATAAGAGTTGTACTCGCTCGTCTCTTGAGCGGTGGTCTCGCGATATACATCCATTACCCATTCGTTCACGTTGCCGGCCATGTTGTATAGACCGAAATCGTTCGGAGCAAACTCATCCACAGGGTTGGTGATGACGTGACGGTCGTTGAGCGCACCGCTCACACCCATCATGTCGCCGCGGCCGCGAACAAAGTTGGCCTGCATCTGACCAAGGTTCTTCTTCGACATGTCACGAGGATGAAAACCACTCCAAGGATATACCTTGCCCTCGATGGTCAAACCGTCTTCTCCGGCTACAGGAGCATAGGCTGCGAACTCCCACTCGGCCTCTGTCGGCAGGCGGTAGCCTGTCACTAAGATACCGTCAGCGCGGTTCACCTTGCGCTCTTCTCCATAGCTGTCGAATTTCGGACGACGGCCATACTCAGGTACATATCTGTCATCCATTAAGTATTTCTCTGTGTTGAATACAAAGCGGTCACGAATCCACTCATAGCTCGGACGATACATCGTTACCGTCTGCTCGGGGTCCTCAGGACTTACCTCTTCGTACGAGAACATCTCGTAACCCGTCTCTTGCTCCCATTCATCTTTGTACGCCTCATCGTCCGTTGGCTGCAGGTCAGCAAACGGCGGCACTGCGATGGCACCGGCCTTAATCAGAGCCAACTCATTCACACGGTCAGTACGCCACTGGCAATATGCCATTGCCTGCTCCCAGGTCACACCTACAATCGGATAGAAGGAGAATGCGGGGTGATCGAAATAGTTGTCCTCATATGGGTCATTGTATGCCAATGCCTCACGCCATACGGTATGGTCAGGACGAGCCTTGGCTACCAACTCCGGAGCTACGGGACCGAAGACTACCTCAAGCCAATGGAGATATTCGTTCCAGTTCAGGTTAGTCACCTCATACTTATCCATATAGAACGAACTAACGGTAATGGTTCGAACATCGTTATTACGCGGAGCGGTGAGGAACTCATCTTTCTCACCTACCGTAAACGAACCGCCCTGAATAGGAATCATACCTGTCGGACTAACATTACCCACGCCTTCGTTAGCTTGGAAATTCGTAGTACGTTGATCGAAATAATTCCAACCGGTGGTGTTGCTCACTTTGGTATTCAATTCGCGTTGTTGGCACGACATCGCAAATGCAGCCACCGATACAATTAACAAATACTTTACTGTTTTTTTCATATTCATTTTTGTGAATTAATTATATGCACACACGTTTCAGCCTGCAAAGATACAACTTTTTTTACAAATATACCAAACTTTAGCATAAAAAATGAAAAAAAAGTGCATTTTTCCTGTAAAAACGTCATTTTTTTGCAAAAAATGTAGTAATTTTGCAGCGTGAAAGTGAAAATAATGGCAATCGGCAATGTGACGCCGGATAGTTTTTATGCCTCCTCGCGCTTGGACTCTGTCTCTAATGTAGTTCGGTGGGCAAAGGAAGCTATGGAGAGTGGCGCGGACATCCTGGATATAGGCGGATGTTCTACTCGTCCTGGGAGCAAACCGGCTTCGGAGGAAGAGGAATGGCGGCGTGTGGAGCCGGCGTTGAGGGCGATAAAGGACGTTTTGCCGGATACGCAGTTGTCCCTTGATACGTTTCGTCCCGAAATTGTGCGTCGTGCCCTCTCGCAGTTCGGACCGATGATTGTCAATGATATATCGGGCGGTGATGATGCCATGTATGATGTGGTCCGTAGTTATGCTGTCCCGTATGTGTGGACACTTCGCGGTCAATTGGACTTGCCTTCCTCTCTGCCGGAAATGAACGATATGGATTTGATTCTCGACCCTGGCTTTGGGTTCATCGGCAGCACAGAGGAGGACTATGCATGCATGCGGCGCATGAAGGACTTGCAGAAATACAAACGGCCTGTTCTGGTGGGTGTTAGCCGCAAGTCGATGCTTTGGAGACCACTGGGACTCACGCCGGATACATGTCTCTCTGCGACACAGGCCTTGCAGATGTTTGCATTGCTGCAAGGAGCTACTATATTACGAACACATGATGTGCGCGAAACCGCGCAAACCGTAGAAATATACAATAGATTATGCATTTCTTAGCTTTTTCGTTTGGATTTAAGGATGTGATAGATATCCTTCTGGTGGCAGGAATCTTGTATGAGACGTATCGTTTGCTCCGTCGTACGGGCGCAACGAATCTCTTCTGGGGTATCCTGGCGTTTATCGTGGTATGGTTTCTGGTGACCTTTGTCTTCCAGTTGGACCTTACTGGCGCGTTATTTGATCGCATCATCTCGGTCGGAGCGATAGCACTCATTGTTATCTTCCAGGAGGAAATTCGTATGTTCTTTTATCGCATTGGCTCCCGTTTCTCGTCTTGGAATATTTTTGGTCCACGTACACCGGAAGGCGTAGGAATCTCGCGGCAACAGGTGCTGGAAATCACGCAAGCTTGCCGCCACATGGCTTCTACCAAGACGGGCGCACTCATCGTGATTGCCGGCACAGGCAGCCTCAAAGAAATAGTGGACACGGGCGAGCGCCTGGACGCGCAGGTGTCCGCGCGTTTAATAGAGAATATATTCTTTAAGAATACGCCTTTGCATGATGGCGCACTCGTCATACGTGGAGGAAAACTCTTGGCTGCGGCATGCATCCTGCCGGTTAGCAAGAATCAGGACATTCCGTTGCATTATGGACTGCGCCATCGTGCTGCTTTGGGTCTGGTAGAAAAATCCGACGCCACGTGTATTGTGGTGTCGGAAGAGACGGGGCATATATCTGTGGCGCAGGCCGGACAGATACGGGAGGTGAAGGAGGATGATTTATTCCTCGTACTTCATTCCTCTTCTACCGTGGAAGCGGGGAGTTGAGCCACGATATGAATCGCTGCAAATAACGCAGGTGCCTGGTTCTGGCAACTGGAACAATACCGTAAACTTGATTCCTACTACCAGATTGTTTACCGCCTTTGCGAAATCGGTAGTCTTCATCAAATCGTTCATCTGCAACTTATCAATCATCGTTGTTGTCTTATACACCGGTGCCGTGGCACCTGTATTGTACCCATCCGGCGTAATCAGCGCTTTCATCTCACCCGCGGTATGGAGATCAAGCAGACCGTAATCCACAAATCCTGCTAAACGGTATTCTATCTTGCGTTTCGGCACGTCAAATCCTACAGCATCGATTACCTGACCGATGCGGCCGCCAATCTCTAAACTCACATCCAAATCCAGATTTAGTTTTGTTTTTGCGCTTCCGGATGCAGAGATGTTCTCGAAGAACTGATACTCCGGCTGGTTGCGGAAGTCGTCAAAATCTTCAGATCGGCCAAGAGTGGTTACGTTGGTGGTGGCGCTTGTCTTCGTGTAGAGATGGGTATATAACTTGACACCGGCCAGCATATAGAATTTCTTGTGCTGTACACCAATCATCAACGGCACGTTCAGAGCAATGTCCTTGTACTGGTCCCTGCGGTTGCTCAGTGAATAGACATAGTCGAACTTATCACCATCTAAATCTGTTTGGTCAGGGAGCACTGCCTCCATGATTCCGCCTTGCTTAAAAGCTGTCATGCCGCCCTGCAAGCCTACGCCTAAATCGAAGAGGAAGCGTGTTGTCTTGGCGGCTGGACCTACCTGCAACTCATACAAGGCACCTGCACCTCCGGCCACACCGAAACTTGGCCCGTATTTGCTCTGAGACGGAAGCATAGTCCATTCGTCTAAATTGGCATATGCGCCGACGTAGTTATTCACCTTCGCACTCATCGTGCCGCTCAGCAGCAGTGCGAGGAATAAAACCGGATATGTTTGATGTTTTTTCACTATTTTTCTTGCACAATTCAAATAAATGTAGTACCTTTGCACCCGAATTGGATATTCGTCCAAGGCTTTTGCGGCGCAAAAGTAGTAAAAATTTTTGATATACGCAAATTTTTTTAAAAATTAGTATAAATTTTACACAAAATATGGCATTTAATCGCACTTTAATTACTGCAGCGCTCCCTTATGCGAATGGCCCTGTGCATATCGGCCACCTCGCCGGAGTGTATGTTCCGGCGGACATCTATGCCCGCTATCTTCGTTTGAAAGGAAAAGAAGTGATGTTTGTCTGCGGAAGTGACGAGCATGGAGTTCCGGTCACTATTCGTGCGCGAAAAGAAGGTATCACAACGCAACAGGTTGTGGACCGCTATCATGAGCTCATTAAGCGTTCTTTTGCCCAGTTCGGCATATCGTTTGATATATATTCGCGCACCACTTCGGCGGTCCATCATCAGTTTGCTTCGGATTATTTCCGGGCTATGTATGACGCAGGTCAGTTTGTGGAGGAGACATCCGAGCAGTTCTATGATCCGGAAACCGGACATTTCCTCACGGACCGGAATATCCGCGGAGAGTGCCCACGTTGCCATTCGATGGGTGCGTACGGTGACCAGTGTGAGAAATGTGGCGCTACGCTTTCGCCCGATGAACTGATTAATCCGTATAATGCCGAAACAGGAAACGCATTGACCAAGAAAGAGACCAAACATTGGTATCTGCCGCTTGATAAATACCAGACTTGGTTGGAGGATTGGATTCTCAATAACCATAAGGAGTGGCGCTCCAATGTTTATGGGCAATGCAAGAGTTGGCTCGACGGAGGACTCAAACCGCGTGCCGTGACGCGAGACCTCGACTGGGGTATTCCTGTGCCGGTAGAAGGTGCGGAAGGAAAAGTGCTCTATGTGTGGTTTGATGCACCTATCGGATATATATCCAACACCAAGGAACTTTGCGAAGCTCAGCCCGCTAAGTTCGGAAATTGGGAGAAATGGTGGAAGCAGGAAGATACACGCATGATTCATTTTATCGGCAAGGATAATATCGTCTTCCACTGTATCGTCTTCCCGGCTATGCTTAAGGCGCAAGGTTATAATCTGCCGGATAATGTGCCGTCGAATGAGTTTCTTAACCTTGAAGGAGATAAGATTTCCACGTCCCGCAACTGGGCGGTATGGCTCAACGAATATCTGGATGATTTCCCCGCCAAGCAGGATGTTCTCCGTTATGTCCTCACGGCCAATGCACCGGAGACCAAGGATAATGACTTCACATGGGCGGATTTCCAGGCACGCAACAATAATGAACTTGTAGCCATATATGGCAACTTTGTCAATCGCGCGCTCGTGCTCACGGGTAAATATTTTGAAGGACGCGTGCCCGCGTGCGGAGAACTCACAGATTATGATAAAGAGGTCATCTCGCAAATCACGAGTTATAAATCGCAAATAGAGAGTTTGCTTGAGTCCTTCCGCTTCCGCGATGCGCAAAAAGAGGCAATGAACCTTGCGCGTATTGGCAATAAATACCTCGCGGATACAGAGCCGTGGAAACTGGCAAAGACCGACATGAACCGCACGGCCACCGTCCTGCACATAGCTCTGCAGATTGCTGCGAACTTAGCTATCGCTTTTGAGCCGTTCCTGCCGTTCAGCTCTCAAAAACTGAAGACCATGCTCCAGTTGGATGCATCCATCGGTTGGGACGATTTGGGTAGAATAGACTTACTGCCGGAAGGTCAGGCGCTCGGTGAGGTCTCTCTTCTCTTTGAGAAGATAGAGGATGCGGCAATTCAGGCGCAGCTGGATAAACTGGCTCATATCAAGCAGGAGAATGAAAAAGCAGCACAGGAGGAGGCTCTTAAAAACTGGCGTCCTGAACCTGTAAAAGAGTCAAATTCTTTCGATGAATTCGAGAAAAATGACATCCGTGTAGGTACAGTATTGGAGTGTACAAACGTGAAGAAATCGGAGCGTTTGTTGCAGTTCCGCATTGATGATGGAATGGGAGGAAGAACCATCCTGTCTGGTATTGCTCAGTCCTATCCTGACCCCTCTGTGCTGGTGGGTAAACAAGTCCTTTTCATCGCCAATTTCCCGCCGCGTAAGATGATAGGTATTGAGAGTCAGGGAATGATTCTTTCTGCAGTGGATGCGGATGGAAAACTCGTTGTCACCACGGTCTCTGCACCTGTCAAAAATGGTTGTCAGGTAGGGTAATACAGTTACTGAAAATATCCGATAAAATCGAAGATTATGAAACGTTTCATGCTTGTTGTGGCGGTCTTGACTTGTACCGTTGTGTTGTCGGCAGGGGAAATAACCTATACGCCCGATAACACCACTATCTTTAAGAATCCCGAGCGCGGATTCACTGAAGAACTCAATGGTAAAGTGACAGTGAAAAGTCCTTATCGAGTGAAAAATCATATCGACAGTAATTGGGGAAAGAGGGATTGCATGACGATGCCTGTGGTGTTGTATAATTTTGGCAATTTCAAGAGTCAGGATTTGCCGTCAGAGATTCTAAATGGCTTTGACGAAGATATGCAGGAGCTACGTAACCTCGGCTTGAAATGCGTGCTTCGTTTTGCATATACAGAGCGCGAAAGTGACATAGTAGATGCGACACCGGATTGGGTAAAACGCCATCTGGAGCAATTGAAATCTCACCTTGCCGCTAATGCTGATGTTATTTATGTATTGGAGGCGGGGTTTGTAGGAGTTTGGGGAGAATGGTATTATTCCCAGAACTACGGCAATGAGACGCAGCATGTGACGGCCAATAGACGGAAAGTAATTCAATACCTGTTTGCCAATACCCCGGCAGATATGTTTATCCTCTTCCGCTACCCGATGATTCAGCAAGAGTATCTAAATGACGTGACACCGCTGACACCTACGGAGGGATTCAGTGGAACGGAGAAAGCACGTATGGGATGTCACAACGATGCATTCTTGCATAACTGGGGCAATATGGGAACATATGCTAGTGATGATAAGGATGATGATCCGGCCATGCGTCAGTACGTTGCCGCTCAGACACTATATGTGCCAAACGGTGGAGAGACGAATATTGATGACGATGATGCGCTGGCTCAGCAGCGTTATACCCAGGCTCCATCGGAGATGGCAACCTACCACTGGTCGTTCTGTGGCTCCACATATGCAGAGCCTGTTACAAATCGCTGGCGTAGTAGCGGGTTATTTGATACCCTGAATATCCATATGGGCTATCGTTATAATCTTCTTGACGCCCAATTCAGCGATGAGGCAGCGCCCGCTGGTAAGATGAATGTCACCATCCGCGTGCGCAATGTGGGGTACGCACCCATATATAACGAACGCACAGCGTATATCGTGCTCCAGAGTAGCACAAAGACCTATAAACTGCCGCTGGCTTCCGACCCGAGACGATGGCTTCCCAATGGGGTGATAACATGGATTAATGAGCAGGTCGATATCCCTTCTGATGTACCGGAGGGCACGTATCACTTATACCTCTATATGCCCGATAAATATTCGTCCATTGCTGCTGACCCGCGTTATGCCGTGCGATTTGCTAATGTCAGTGTGTGGGATGCCAACACCGGTTATAATGACTTAGGAACCACGGTCACAATATCTAATTCGGCACCGCTTAATCCCGGTCCGCTTCCAGAAGGACTGGAAGAGACGGAGCAGGCCCAATTAAAGCCGAAAAAAGTCGTTGAAAACGGAATTTTTTATATCCTTATGCCCAATGGAAAGAAATACTATTGTATTTGATTTAGGAGGCGTGCTCATTAACCTCAATGTGCCGCGTTGTGTTGATAACTTCAAGCGTCTCATGGGCGAGGATAACGTGCGCAATATCCTTGGTATAGACGATGAAGGAGAAGGCGTAGTGGCGGTTAGTGCGGCTAAGCGTCAGCTCATGCACGATTATGAATACGGCAATATATCTACGGATGAGTTTCTGCAAGCCGTCCTGTCTTATTGCCATCCCGGCACAACGATTGATGATGTGCGCAATGCATGGATGAGTATGTTGGCGGATTTACCGCAGGAAAAGCTCGATTTCATCGGTGCTTTACGCGCTGCTGGATATAAGACATACCTCCTTTCTAACTCCAACCAGATGCACTGGGATCCCATTTTTGAGCAGTTCCACCTCGAGCGGTATTTCGATGGAATCTATGCCTCTCATCACCTGCATATGGCGAAACCGAATAAAGAAATATTCGATTTCATCGAGAAAAATGCGCATATCGACTCTGCTCACACTATTTATGTAGATGATCTTGAGAAGAATCGTAAGGCCGGTGAATCCTTCCTCGGTTGGACCACTTGCGCTTCTGTCGATGAACTGAAGCAACTCTTAAACTTTTGAACTCTTGAACCCTTAAACTCTTATACTCTCTAACTAATATGAAAAACATCCTCCAGCATTTTGCCATCCCCAATCAGGTGGCAGACCCGCAACCGCTTAAAATCGGTTTTATCAATGATTCATTCATCGTGCGCGCGATTAAGAAAGGAGAGAAATCGTATTTCCTGCAGCGCATTAACCACCATATATTCCGCAATGTCGAAGGCTTGCAGCAGAATATCCGCAAGGTCACTGACCATATTCGCCACAAACTGGCCGAGGCCGGAGAGACGGATATCGACCGCAAGGTGCTGGAACTCGTGCCCACCAAAGATGGCAAACTATATTACTGTACGCCCGAAGGCGACTACTGGCGTGTCTATGTACTCATCGGAAATGCCTCGTCCCAAGAGAAGGTGACGCCGGCTTCTGCCGAACTTGCCGGAGAGGCTTTCGGACGATTCCAGTGCCAACTCGCGGACCTGCCATTCGATGAATTGTGCGAATCCATCCCGAATTTCCATAACATAGAGTTCCGCCTGCAGCAGCTCGACGAAGCGCTCGCTGCCGATCCGGTCGGACGAAAAGAGGCTTGCGCGGACATCATCGCTGCCATCAACAGCCGGCGCGATGAGATGTGCCTCGCCGAACGCCTCTTCCGGGAAGGAAAACTCCCAAAGCATATCAACCATTGCGATACAAAGGTCAACAACATCCTCTTCGACGAAGCCGGACGACCTATTTGTATTGTCGATCTCGATACCGTCATGCCGGGATTTGTCCTCAGTGATTTTGGCGATTTCATGCGCACCGCGGCCAACACCGGCTTGGAGGATGACCCGAACCTCGATAACATACATGTCGATCTGGATATTTTCGAAGCATACACGCGCGGGTACCTCAAAGAAGCCACTTTCCTGACCGACATCGAGAAGGAACTGCTTCCTTACGGATGCCGTCTGCTCAGTTATATGCAGACCGTCCGCTTCTTCACGGACTACATCAACGGCGACACCTACTATAAGATTCAGTACCCTGAGCACAACCTCGTCCGCACACGTGCACAACTCCGCCTCGTCGAGGAGCAGGAGAAAGTGGCTGACCAGATGAAAGCCATCATCAATAAATACCTCTAAATCTCCATAACTCATAACCCCTTCAACCATGAAGCTGAATATCAACAAGGTCAATTGGCCCGACGCCTTTCCATATTGCCCGGAAACAACCGTCGAAATAACCAACAACCATGAGTTCTTGTTTCTCCAATACACCGTCAAGGGAGAACAACTCCGTGCGGCAACCGTCGACGACCAGGGACCTGTTTGGGAGGATTCATGTGTCGAGTTCTTCTGCCAAGTGCCCGGAGACAATCACTACATGAATTTCGAAACCAATTGTGTCGGAGCGATGGTGGCTTCGCGCAGGCTCGGCAGAGATAAAGAGGTGCAACCCCTTCCGGCGGAACAGATAGCGCTCATTGAGCGGAAATGCACTTTCCCGCGTCAGAAAATAGAAGAGAAAGACGGACTTTTCGAATGGACCGTAGAACTCAAAATACCTCTCTCCCTCATCTTCCGAGATCCGAAACTGACCTTTCCGCTGACGCTGCGGGCTAATTTCTACAAGTGCGCCGACAAAACCAAACGCCCGCACTTCGTCAGCTGGCAACCCATCTACCTGCCAAAACCGGATTTCCATTGCCCTGAGTTCTTTGGAGAAATAGTCCTGAGTTAACCTCGCTCTCTCTTTACCAAACATCCCTCCCGACTGTTTCCAAACCACCCTCTGACCGCATACGTGATATCTCCCTTCGCGTATGCGTTTTTTCTGCTATCTGTACCGTTCTTAAGACGAACTATTGACGAACTATAGACGAATTATTAACGAACTATTAACGAATTATTACTATAGGCACACAATACTCACGCAATACCCACACCGGAGTCATACCCTACTTTGGAGCACCTCAAAGGCTACGATGCTTGCTCTTTTGCTACCTTCTTTTTCGAAACATTACGAAATAACAAATGAAACATATAATATGCTCATTATCACTAATTTATGTTTTATTGTTTCGAAAATATGCTCGATAACATATTTTAATGTTACGAAAACTCCGAAAAAATGGTGTAATTTTGCGGCGTAAATAAAAATTTTATTTATCTAACTATGGACAACTTCACCTTTAATGAGATTCATCAGCAGCCCGCTATGTGGCGCAAAGAACTGCAGGCGCTGTTGGCTGCTAAGGCTGAGATTAGTGCATTCATGCACAAGTATTTAACCCCGGATACAGACATCGTCCTTACTGGTGCCGGTACGTCCGCTTTTATCGGAGATGCCTTACTTCCCGTAATGCGTGGCATGTGGCAAAATGTGCGTTCCGTGCCGACAACCGACCTCATCACCCATTCGGAATATCTGCTCTCGAAAGAGCGTCCGTTGCTGCTCGTCAGCTTCGCTCGTTCCGGTAACAGCCCGGAGAGTGTCGGCGCTGTGAACTTGGCTAACAAGCTCTGCAAGAACGTGGCGCATGTCTACATCACCTGCAACAAAAACGGCAAACTGGCGCAACAGGCTGCAGGCAAAGACAACATCCTCCTGCTTCTCTTGCCCGAGGAAACCGACGACAAGTCGCTGGCAATGACCAGCAGCTTCTCCACCATGCTCCTTACCTGCCTCATGCTTGGTCATATTGACCGACTGGACAAGGATGCCGATATGATTGAGAAGACCGCTAAGAATGCGGAGACTGTGATTGCCGAGTATGAGGAGAAACTCAAAGCCATCGGCGAGCGTCCGTTCGAGCGTGGTGTCTTCCTCGGTTCCGGTGCTCTCAAAGGTATCGCAGAGGAGTGCCATCTCAAGCTGCAGGAACTCACCGACGGTGCTGTCGTTTGTAAGTTTGATAGCTTCCTCGGCTTCCGTCACGGACCGAAAGCGGTGGTCAACAACAAGTCGTTGGTAGCATACCTCATGGTCGATGACGAGAAGGTGCAGCGTTATGAGCGCGACCTCGTTAAGCAGGTCGATGCTAATAACACACCGGTAGCACAAGTCATCGTCATTGCAGGTCGCAAACCTGAACTGCCGGGCGTGAAAGCGGACCTCGTTGTGGCAATGCCGTATGGACCGAAGGATACCGATTTCTATGGTATCGTACCATACGTACTCGTTGGCCAGCTCCTCGGCTTCTATGCTTCGAAGGCACACGGCCTTAACCCCGATGCTCCATCCGTTTCCGGAAACATCCACCGTGTGGTAGAAGGTGTCACCATCTATGAATAAAAGAATTGTAAATAACTAAATTGTAAATATCACTATGGCAAAAACTGAGAATATCCTCCGCGTAATGGAGGAGCGTAAAAAAGCAACTGGAGTTCCTATGACACTTTTTGCGGCTTGCCCGAACTCCCTGTCTGTAATCAAAGCATCGTTCCGTGCTGCAAAGCGTAATAACTCGCCTATCTATTTCGCTACCACCCTTAATCAGGTGGACTGCGATGGCGGTTATACCGGCATGACGCAGGAGATCTTCACCAAGATTCTTGCTCGTGAGGCTGCGGCTGTGCACTATACCGGACCGTACGTAGTGGCTATCGACCATGGTGGCCCGTGGCTCAAGGATATTCAGTCCATCGAGCGTTGGGACACCGAGCGTGCCATGAATGGCGTCAAGAAGAGCTATGAAGCAGCTATCCTTGCCGGATACGACCTCATTCACGTGGACCCGACCGTAGATATCTTCCTGCCGAAGGGCCAGATTATTGACATCCATGTGGTTGTAAAGCGCACGGTTGAGTTAATCAAGCATGCCGAGGATTTCCGCAAGGCGCATAATATCGCTCCTATCTCCTATGAGGTAGGTACAGAAGAGGTGCACGGAGGTCTGGCTGACGAGAAGACCTTCGATACCTTCCTCGAGGGCTTGAAGAAAGGTCTGCACGAGGTAGGTCTGGATGATATCTGGCCTTGCTTCATCGTAGGTAAGGTAGGTACCGACCTTCACACTACCTTCTTTGATGCGAATGTAGCACGTGAACTGACAGCAAAAGTTCGTCCGTATGGTAGCTATATCAAGGGTCACTATTCCGATGATGTAGATAACCCGGAGGATTATCCGAAGGCAGGCATGGGAGCAGCGAACGTAGGTCCGGAGTTCACCATGAATGAGTATGACGCACTGGCTGAACTCGAGGAAGAGGAGAAGAAACTGCATGCAGAAGGCAAAGTGGCTCAACTCAGCAACATGACCAAGGTGCTCTGGCAATGCGTTTATGACTCCAACCGCTGGAAGAAATGGCTCCGTGGTGACGAGGTAGGAAAAGACCTCAGCGAGTGCTCGCCTGAGCGCCAGCAGTGGCTCGTGAAGACCGGTTGCCGTTATATCTGGCAGAAACCGGAAGCGCTTGTAGCTCGTCAAATGCTCTATGATAACCTTGAGCGCCTCGGAATCCAGGCGGAGGAAGTGGTCCTCATGCGCATCGAGCATAATATGGATAAGTATTACAATGCATTTAATATTGTTAATCTTAACGATTATCTGAAATAAACAGTCATGAAAAAGCTGTATATCTTTACGCTGATGGTGGTGATGCTGGGGGCATGCGGGTGCGAAAAACCGCAGTCTCCGGTTGATCCGCAGCCTTATGAGGAACCGGTGATGGTGAATCCAGATATGTCGCTCATTACGAGTTCGGTACCCGTCACGGATAATTGGATTTGGAGTGGAAAACCGGCTATCACCATACGTATTGAGAATAAAAACGACAGTGCGGTAAAACTGGATACAAAGGTGAAGATAACCACGGATACCAAAAGCAATGTGGTTACGCTCACCGATACCGTCATCGTTTCAGCTCGGAGTGTGAAAGAGTTTGTCGTGAAAACGGACGAAGATATAGATCCCGGTTTCTATCGTGCCGCATGTTACGTTCATGGTAAGACGGTGCGTAATTTCTGCTTTGGTATTGACCCCTTCGATATCGTTTCTGCGCCGGATAAGCAAACCGACTACGACCAGTTCTGGCAGACGGCGAAAGACCAGCTGGCTGAGGTGGATATGAAGGCTACCCTCAAGGAGATAACCGAGCGTAGTTCGGCCAAGCGCAAGGTCTATCTGGTGGAGATGTACTCTGTACCGGATGGTCTAACCGGAGCCCCTGTGAAGATTCGGGGATATTATCTCGAGCCGCAGGATGGAGCCCAACATCCGGTTATCCTCCACTTCTATGGGTATGACACCCAGGGAAGCAAATCGAAATGCGAGTGCCCCTATGGTGGCTCGTCGGAGTATGCCGAGTTCTATCTCTCCCACCGCGGACAATACCTCAACAACCGCCCTGCGGGAACGAACCCCGGCGTGGATGAGGAAACCGTTAACATCTACGGCGACTGGTTTGCATACAATTTCGGAGACAAGGACAGCTATTATTATCGCGGTGCGTTTATGGATTGCGTGCAGGCTGTGCGCTTCATGGCAACGCGCGAGACAAGCGATATGACGCATCTCTTCGCGGAAGGTTCCAGCCAAGGCGGGGCACTCAGCTATGCTTGTGCTGCCCTCAGCGACTATCCGTTCACGGCACTGGCGCCCAATGTGGCGTTCCTGGGTGACTTCCCGGACTATTTCAAGATCGTAGGATGGCCTGCTGAAACGGCTAAGAAAGAGGCGAAAAAGAAAGGAATGACGGACGAAGAGATGTATACCTTCCTCTCGTATTTCGACACCAAGAATCTGGCAACCCGTATCTCGGCCGCTGTGCTGGCGAGTAGCGGACTGCAGGATGGCACATGCCCACCGCATACCAATATTGCGCCGTTTAACAACCTCCGCACACCGGAGGCTGACAAAGAGTATATCTTCGCGCCGGAGATGCAGCATGACTTTCCTGCCGGATGGGTTTCCAAATGGAATAACTTCTTTAAAGCAAGAATGTAATTAATAAATCAACATGAAAACATTTGATATTATCGCTTTAGGCGAATTAAACGTCGATTTGATTCTCAATCAGATAGAAGGGCAACCGGAAATAGGTAAAGAGAAGTTTGCTAAGCGAATGACACTTACCTTGGGTAGTTCCACCGCTATCTTTGCTGCAAACGCAGCGGCACTGGGTGCTAAAGTGGCCTTCTGCGGCATGATTGGAAACGATAGTTTCGGCGACCTCGTGGAGACAAGTCTTCGCGCAAAAGGGGTGGACACACGCTATCTCATCCGCCAGGATAAGTACGCTACCGGTGCTACCATCTGCATGAGTTATGATGAGGACCGTGCGAACCTGACTTACCAGGGCGCCATGGATTACATGGGGCTGGCAGACATCAACCCCGAGGTCTTCAAGCAGACCAAGCATATCCATATTTCCTCTATCTATATGCAGAGCGGTGTGAAGCGCGACCTCATGAAGATTCTCGAGCTCTGCAAAGAGAATGGTGTTACTGTCACGCTGGATAGCCAGTGGGATCCGACTGAGCAATGGGACCTCGACTACAAAGCCGTCCTGCCTTTGCTCACCGTCTTCATGCCCAATGAGACCGAACTTAAGTTCCTCACACGCTCAGAGACCTTGGAAGAGGCCATCGAGAAGATTCGTCCGTACACCAACGCTGCGGTTATCAAGTGCGGCAGTAAGGGCTCTATCCTCATGCGCAAAGGCCAACCCGACCGCAAGCAGGCGGCATTGCTCAATAAGAATGTAGTCGATTGCATCGGTGCCGGTGACTCGTTCAACTCGGGCTTCATCACACGTCTCGCTGCTGGCGATCCGTTGGATAGATGCCAGGAGTATGGTAACATGACCGGAGCTGTCAATACCACTGCAGCTGGTGGCACCACCGCTTTCACGTGCCGTGAAGACGTAGAGCGTATCGGCCGTGAACGCTTCGGCTGGAATTGAACCCTTAAACTCCTTGAACTCAAGTGAAAAAAATCGCTTTCATAGTACTCTTCGTAGCAGCGGCGCTTCATGCGTCAGCTGCTACGTGGTATGTGCGTACAGACGGACAGGACGGCAATGACGGCAAGTCCTGGGAGAACGCGCAGGCGTCTATCCGTCTGGGCATAGATAACTGTCGCGTGGGCGACACGCTGCGCATAGAGGAGGGTACGTATTATGAAGGCATCATCCTCAAGGAGGGAATAACGATTATCGGCGAAGGACAGGTTATCCTCGATGGTACCGGCCTGAATACGCGTCTTATCTCCTGTGTCGCTGATTGCAAACGGCCTACGCGTATCGAGCATATCACCCTGCAGAATGCCCGTCATAACCAGCGAGGCGGAGCAGCGTGGCTGCGTGGAAAGGTCGTCATGCGGCATTGCGTCATTCGCGGATGCAGCGGTTTGCAGTGCGGAGGTGTGCTTATCAAAGGTGACCTGCCGGAAGCCTCAGCACTCGGTGCACGACTCGAAGATTGTCTCATTTACAACTGCTCGGCTACGGGGCATGACTGGCCCGATGCAGGCGGAGTGGCGAACTTCGATGGTGTACTGAGGAATTGCATCATCGCTAATAACTATGGAGATCGATACGGAGGTATCCACTCCGAGAGTTCGGTCTATAGTTGTACCATGTGGGGAAACAAGTCCGAGTATGGCTTTGTGGACCCATCCAATTATGTCTCGGATGAGAGCACGTCCGGCATGAGCCGCGCGGACGAAGGTTTCGAAGACCATTTCTTTGCGAAACCCTGGCTGGACGCGAATAACGAAGCGGAGAACGGTCCGCATTTCCGTGACCCATCAACGTTTGTCGGGGTGCCCATTACCGATGCGGAGCAGGCTATCATGCTGGCAGCCGACTATACCATCGGCGCGCCGACGCACCGAATCGCCTCCATGCCGCCTGCTTCACCGCGCGACTATGCCCCAACGAATCTTGTCAAGATACCTGAACCCTTACCCTATACAGTTCCTTCTTTCATCGGTCATCTCCTAGACAATACAGCACCGCTCGTGCCGAGAGAGCAACCCTATTGCATGGTGGCTACCATCAATGGTGACCCCAAGACCCGAATGGGCTTCTGCTGGTTTACCAACGAAGGTGTCACAAACGGCGAAGTGCAAATCATTGCTAAAGCCAATGCTACAGAAGAGGACTTTAATCGTGAAATCTCAAATCACAAATCACAAATCACAAATGTCGTAGCCACCGCAACGACCACTCCGCCATTGCACTACGCCATCTCCTCTTCGGGTATTCTGAAGAAGGCGAAGATAGATAAAAGCACCGCTTTCCGCTATGTTAGCCATAAAGCGCTGGCTCAGAACCTCACGCCCGGAACGGATTATTCCTATCGCGTCGGCTATGAGGGACATTGGAGCGAGATAGGCCATTTCCGCACCGCGGATGCAGAGCAGGGCGAATTTTCCTTCATCTACATGACCGATAGTCATATACAAGATAAGGAATACGTGGATGAGGCGCGCTTGTGTGCGGATGCGGTCGCGCGTAATGAGCGCAAAGCACGCTTCTGTGTCTTCCCGGGCGACTTTGTCGATACCGGTACGGACAATAACTCCGAATGGGAATGGGAGCGCTGGTTCGAAGAAGCGCTTAAGCCCGTTATTATGGCGATGCCGATTGTTCCGACCGATGGTAACCATGACGACAGCCCGCTGCTTAACTATTCCTATCATTTCAATACCGATACCACATTTAATTTAGAGACGAAAATCCGTCCGCAGTTTGCGGGCATCAACTATAGTTTCTGCTATGGAAATATGCAACTCATTGCATTCTCCATGCAGGATTTCTGGCGAGGAGAATATAACTATACTTCCGGCACCTCGGAGTTCCTCACGCGCGATTTGGGCGGTTGGTTCAAACGGCAAGTGGCGGCAGCGCCGGATGCTACATGGCGTGTAGGCTTGGTGCATAAGAATCTCTTCTCCGGCTCTGACCATCAGCGCGATAAAGAGACCCCGCTGCTTCGTGCTACCATGTTGCCGCTGATGAAGGAGTGTAATATCAATCTTGTCCTGCAGGGTCATGATCATTGCTATGAAGTCATCGGTCCCGTGGACTCTACGCTCTATTTCATTGGTGCTACGTGTGGCGCGAAACGCTATACACCGCTCACGCGCGAAGAGATGGACGCATCCAAGCATATCCACCATGTGGAGAACTATTTCGACCTCTTCTCGCATCTCGCGCAACCCGGCGCACCGAGTTATACCCGCGTGACTGTGAAGAAAAACCAGCTGTTGCTCGAGACCTTCAAGGTCCTTCCCAACGGCCAAACAGAATTGTTTAACACCATTTATCTAAATAAATAAAAACACGTATTGTTATGAAAAAGAAATTCTATTATCTGTTGATGCTTGTATGCTGCATCTGTCTTGTAGCTTGTGAGAAACCGGTTGAACCCCAACCAGGACCGGGACCGGATCCGGAACCGGGACCCGACACAACAGCCGTTGTGCCAAAGACAGAGTGGGAGAAAGCCGATTCTGCGTATACGGAGCATGACTACACGATTCCGAGCCACACAGCCCTTAAACTGGCTATCCATGTTTGTGCTGCCAACCCGACCGAGGAGAATCTGGAGGCGATGCGCCAAAAGATCACGGAGTTGCAGCCCAAAGAGATGCCTTACTGCATGGTAGCTACGATTAACGGTGACCCGCAGACGCGTATGGGTTTTGCTTGGTTCACGAATGATAGCATCTTTGATGGCGAGGTGCAGATTGTTGCTATGAAGGATGCTACGGAAGAGGACTTCAACGGAGGAAACGTGACGACGATAAAAGCGGAAGCAACTCGCACCAAGAAAGCGCTGCGTTATGTCGGTCAGTGCTCGTATATCTATACGAAGGCTGACCTATCGGCTGGAACCAAATATTTCTATGTCAGCCATAAGGCGCTGGCGGAGAATCTGACACCGGGCACCGACTATTCTTGGCGTGTGGGATATGGCGACTATTGGAGCCCGATTGCCCAATTCCGTACAGAGGATGCCGCGCAGGGTGAGTACTCGTTCATCGTTATGTCCGATAGTCATATCATGAACAAGGAATATGTGGATTATGCACGTCGTTGTGCCTTAGCGGCTGTCAAGACCGTGCCGGATGCACGCTTCTGCTGTTTCCCCGGCGACTTCGTGGAGGATGGCACACTGGCGAACTCCGAATGGGAGTGGGAGCGCTGGTTTGAGGAGTCGATGGAGCCTATCATCAAAAGGATGCCTATTGTGCCTACAGATGGTAACCATGACGACAGCCCGAATATCAACTATACCTACCATTTCAATACAGATAGATCGTTCAACGAACTTACTACCAAGCCGCAATTCGAGGGAATTACCTATAGTTTCGTCTATGGTGATGCACTCTTCCTCGTCTTCTCTATGCAGGATTTCTGGCGCTTGGATTATAGCTATGTGGACTGGAATTCAGCTTATCTGACCGATTATCTGGGATATTGGTTCCGTCGGGAAACAAGCAAAAACCCGAATACCAAGTATCGTATCTCGCTTGCGCACTTCAACCTCTTCTCCGGTTCCGATCACTCGACCGATGAAGAGCCGCCTTTGTTCCGTGCTTGTATGCTGCCGGTCTTCAAGGATTGCGAGATTGATGTTGCGCTCCAAGGACACGATCATACTTATGAGGTTATAGGTCCGGTTAATCCCGATAGTCTCACACCTATTCTCTCCGCTATTTCTGATCGTCAGCAAGTTGCAGGTGGTTCGGAGAAGAACATGACAGGATATGAGGGAGGTACATATCGCACGGACGATGGTACGTTCTATTTCATCGGCGCTACCTGTGGCCGTAAACGCTATTCTCCGCACAGCCGTGAGCGGATGGAGAGAGAATATACGGATGACCCGGATGTGTTGAGAGATGGCAAACATCATAACGTGAAGAACTATTTCGACCTCTTCACCGGTATGTTCGGTCAGCCCGGTAATCCTTGCTTCACCAAAATCACGGTGAAGGATGACTGCCTCGAGTTCAACTCGTATACAGCGGATGATGATCGCGGCAATGTGTCTTTGCTCAACACTATGCGTGTTGTCCGCACCAAAGACCACTCTATCCCGATGCTGCAATAATCCTTTAAATATAATTATTATGAAACGATTCTTATTTCTCTTGACTCTCGCTACAGCCGTGCTGTGCGCGAATGCAGCTAATCATTACGTTAGCCAGACTAATGGTAATGATAGTAATGATGGTTTGTCTTGGGAAACAGCCATGCAAACTATCACCGCAGGATTTAGTGCCTGCTCGGATGGTGACACGCTGTTTATAGCCGCAGGCACATACGGCGAGCGTGTAACGGTTAAAAGCGGTTCGTTTGTCTCTATGATGGGAGGCTACGAAGCTGCAACAGGTATGCGTGACCCCGAGGTGTTCAAAACCATTATGGATGGTTCGGAGCTCGGCAAAATCTTAATCAAAGCAGAAGCAGAACCGACTATCCCGCTGCTCTATGATGGCTTGATTTTGCAGAACGCGGAATACTCGTCAAACGGTGCCGGGGTGTATATGCGCGGTAATATGACGGTCAATAACTGTATCATCCGTAATTGCAATTCGCAAGGTGGCGGAGGTGGTATCTATGTCGATATCGCGGATAAAACCTTGCCTACTGCTATCAGCAACTGCTTGATAGAGTTGTGTACGTCTAATGGTTCCGGTGGTGCTATTCATAATACCGGTGCGCTCATTGAGAATTGTATTATTCGCGGTTGCTCCGGTACGTATGGTTCTATCGTTCTCCGTAATGGAGGTGTTGTACGCAACTGTGTGTTGTATAATAACACGGGCGGTGATAGCTGGCCTAACTCGGGCGGTATATATAATCCGGACGGTATGGTGGTCAATTGTACGTTTGCGAATAACGCCGGTGCTAAATATGCCGGAATCCACTCTGATAACAGAGTATTCAACTCTGTCATGTGGGGAAACAGAGGCGAAGAGGGTTTTGCCGACCCTGCCAACTATATTGCAGGTGCTCCGTCCAGCAATAATATAGCCGATCAGGGTTTTAACAGCGAGTCATTCGTAAGTCTCTCGCTCAACGAAGATAATAATGCAGTAGACGGTCCGCATTTCGTGGCGCCGACCAATTTTGTCGGTGTTCCTCAAAATGCTGCTCAGATAGCCATTATGCAAGCCGCAGACTGGTCTATCGAAGCGGGTTCGTTCCTCATTGACAAAGGTTTGGCATCGCAGGCTCCGGAAACGGATATCAACGGCGTGGTTCGTCCTAAAGGCGACGGAGTGGACGTTGGTGCGTATGAGTATGACCCCAATGCACCCGTCATTCCTTTGCAGGGATTCAATATCTATCAGGATTCTGTCTTTATCAATGTAGAGAGCATGGAGGCCTTAAGTGTGCTATTCACGCCGCGCAACGCAACGAATAGAACGCTGAATTGGGTAAGCGATAATCCTGCTATTGCTACGGTAGATAATCATGGAACAGTGGTCGGCGTTGCAGAAGGACAGACCATCATCCGCGCAACAAGCGTAGATGGAGGGTTCACCGATACCGTGGTAGCAGTCATCTCTCCCAAACCACCGGTTTACTATCCCGTAGAGGTTTTGGCTGCTGACTCGCTCTATCCGATGGAGAACTACACGGTGCCTTCCTTCATTCCATTCTTGGTAGCCAAAGAGGCTGCGCGTATCGATAGCTTCTCTGCTACGCCGGAGGAAATAGCTTCTATCGCAGGTAAGCTTGAGGTGATGTACGCTGAAGCAGCGAAATTGGTGAGCAAGGAAGAACCGTATAACATGGTGGCTACGTTCAACGGCAACCCGCGTACACATATGGGCTTTGCATGGTTCACCAATGAAGGCATTACCGAAGGAAAAGTGCAAATCATAGCGAAAGAATATGCCACAGCAGCGGACTTCGAGGGTGACCAAGTGCTCACATTGAATGCGGTAGCTACCACAACGGTGCCGTTGCGCTATGCTGTTTCCACGTCCGGTCTGCCTAAAGCGACGCGCTTGTCGCCTAAGACGGCCTTCACCTATGTCAGCCACAAGGCACTGGCTACGAATCTTATGCCGGGTACCGCCTATTGCTGGCGTGTGGGATATGAAGGGCACTGGAGCAAGATTGGCCATTTCCGCACACAAAATGCAGCGCAAGGCGAATATTCCTTCATCTATATGTCCGATAGCCACATCCAGGATGCTGAGTATGTGGAGAATGCTAAATGGTGCGCCACCACGGCTGCCAATACGGTGCCGGAAGCACGCTTCTGTCTCTTCCCGGGCGACTTTGTAGAAACAGGAACCGACAATAACTCCGAGTGGGAATGGGAGCGTTGGTTTGAGGAATCTATCAAACCTGTTATCATGAAGATGCCGATTGTGCCGACCGATGGTAACCACGATGATAGCCCACTGCTCAACTACGATTACCATTTCAATACCGATTGGGGATTTGCTAACGCTGCGCAGACCAAACCGCAGTTCAAGGGTATTACCTATAGTTTCGTCTATGGCGATGTGCTCTTCCTCGTGTATTCGCTCCAAGACTGGTGGCGCGCACATGGTAGTAGTGAAACGGGCATGACTTCGACCTATCTGTCAACGGATGTGAAAAACTGGTTCCTCGAGCAGTGCGCTGCTCACCCGAATACCAAGTATCGTGTCACGCTGTCGCATAAGAATATCTTCTCCGGTTCCGGTCACTCTGTAGATGGTGAGATACCGATGTTCCGTGAAATTATGTTGCCGATTCTCAAGGAGTGCGAGATAGACCTCGCTATCCAGGGACACGACCACTGCTATGAGGTTATCGGTCCGGTGGACTGGGATAGCCAAACCGTTGTGGAAGGCTCTGTAGCGAATGTGGTGGATACCATTGTTGACACCAATACCAATATAAACGGCAAGTGGGGTGGCGAGTTCACCACGGATGATGGTACCATGTATTTCATCGGTGCTACCTGCGGACGCAAACGCTACTATCCGTACAGCCGTCAGAAGATGGAGGAGAAATACACCACCGATCCGGAATTGTTGTTCGATGGAAGTCACCACAATGTGAAGGATTATTTCGATCTCTTTACCGGTTTGTTCGGTCAGCCTGGGGCTCCCTCTTTCTCCAAGTTCACGGTGAAGAATGATGGCATCGAGGTGAATTCCTATACTGCTTCCGCAAGCGGAAAAGCAACTCTTATCAATACCATGAAGGTAAAGCGCACCAAACCGCATACCGTTCCGTATCTTGGTATTAACGAAGTAGAGGTGCAGATGAAAGAAGGCGAGAAATTCATCCGCAACGGACAGATGTTCATCCTTAAGAATGGACAGATATACAACGTCCTTGGCCAGAGGGTAGAGAAAATGGAACAATAATTTTTAATTTATTAAAATTATGAAAAGGTTATTTTCATTTTTCGCTGCAATGCTGGTGGCGTTCGTAGCGAATGCAGCGGTCATTAATATCAATACCAATACCCCCGATGCACTCCGTAAGGCGCTGGCCGGTGCTGCCAGCGGTGATATTATTGTTATGGCTGCCGGAACATATGTAGAATCCAACGGCGATTATATTGCTTTCACCGGCAAGGAGGTAACGGTGATGGCGGAACCGGGCGCGGAAGTTATTGTTGTGCCCCAAGTGCCGGTTCGTTTGAAATCCGGTGCACGCGCAGAGTTCATCAATATCAAGTTTGACTGTGGTCATATTAAGGACAAAGGCTCGTACACTGAGATTATTGTGCCGGCTGATGGCACAGCCAATAAACGCGTAATCCTCGATGGATGTGAGTTCTACGGCTGGAAGCAGAAAGATTATGCCATTGTTCACACCCGCACGGATCGTCAGTTGGATACGCTGGTTATCAATAACTGCTATTTCCACGACAACCTGTATAATTGTGTATGGCTGAGATATCCAAGTATCGCTTGCTTGCGCATTACCAATTCCACTTTTACCAACGTCGCTACGGATGCAGCCGCACCTTCAATCGGTGTGATTCAAGTCGATGCTACGAGTGGAGATATGCTCATCGACCATTGTACGTTCTACAACTGTGAAGCGAAGAATACCGACTATGGCGCCATTAAGATACCGGGCGGAGCTCCGATTGTTTCCAATTGTATCTTTGCTATGCCGGAGGAGTATGCTAACGGCCGCGCTATCCATAATGCAGCCGGAGAGGTTAAAAACTGCCTCACCTTCAACTACACATCTGATGAGAACACCGGTATCCATTCCGGTCCTACCATCACTGCTTGCCTCCAGGCTAATCCGCTCTTCGTGGATGCTCCTAACGGAGACTTGCGTATTCAGGGTGGTTCTCCGGCGTTAGGAGCAGGCACGGAAGGATCTGACCTCGGTGACCCGCGCTGGATTCCGCAGATGGAGTATTATCTCGCGGGAAGTATGACCGAATGGGGACCTGATCCGTTGTATAAACTGGTGAAGAATCCGGAGAATGAAGAGGAGTATATGATTGCCAAAACGTTTTATGCCGGCGACCAGTTTAAGATTGCCAAGTCCGATGGTTTGACTATCGCGAATACAGACTGGTATCCATCCGGCATGGACAACAACTATCAGATTACTGCTTCCGGCAACTATACCGTATATTTCCGTCCGGACGGACAAGGCGGCGAAGGATGGCACGAAGGCTATATCTATGCGCAAGCAGAGAGTTTAGGTCCGTGGGACAGTTGGTTTGGCGATGCAAGCATGCAGCAGGAGACCAATTCGTATCTCGCTTATGATCCTATCGCTGAGAAAGTCACGGTCTTCATCCGTAATGACAAGAACGGACAATGGCAGGCGCAGGTGAAATACCAAGGTATGCCTGCTGAGGCGGATAAATGCTATCATGTGGCCCTCAAGATGAAGTCAAACCATGATATCACCGGCATCACCCTCAAATGGCAGGACGACAATAATACGCCGAATGTGATTTATGAGAACCAGTCCATCAGCCTCGCTGAGGACGAAGAGTTTATCTATGATGCCGTAGTAGCAGGAGTGGTAGGAGAGAAGGGTAGCAATGGTATCCTTGTTCTTGACTTCGGTTTCGCCCACAACGGCGATATCATTGAGGTCTATGGTGTGACTATTGAAGAAACAGCATGTCCTGCTCCTCCGATTTACTACCTCGTGGGTTCGATGACCGACTGGGCAGCAGAAGCGGAATACCTCTTTGCGGAGAACCCGGAAACGGAAGGCGAATACTTCCTTACCACCACTCTCGCCGTAGGCGATGCTATCAAAGTGGTGGGTGTTCAGGATGATGACGAGACCTATTATCCGAATGGTTTGAGCAATGAGTATGTAGTGGACGCTGCGCATGCAGGGGAGACCATCGTTTACTTCCGTCCTGCCGGCAATGCGGAATGGGCTGCGTTTGGCGGTTACTTCTTCATCCCGGATAACGGACAGGGAATTGAGGATGTCAATATCGATACCAAAGCCACAAAGCTTATCCGCAATGGACAGCTCTTCATTCGTAAGAATGGTAAGATTTATAACGTTATCGGGCAGCAAATCGCCCGATAACGCGAAAAATTTAATATTTTTCTTGCACAATTGAAAAAATTGTTGTAACTTTGCGGCGTTATCCTGAAAAATGTATATTTTGAATAACACAACCCAATCAATTAATTTAACCAATTTATTAACTAAATTCTAATCGTATGAGAAAAATCTTTTCTTTCTTCGCTGCGATGCTTATTGCATTTGTAGCGAATGCAGCTACGATTAACATCGACAACACTACTCCGGACGCATTGCGCCTTGCTTTGGGCAATGCTGCTGATGGTGATGAGATTGTCATGGCTGCAGGTACGTATGTAGAGTCCAATGGTGACTACATTGCTTTTGCTGGCAAGCATGTTATCGTAAGGGCTGCTGATGACGCAGCGGTTACTATTCAGCCGCAAGTGCCTATTACCGTTTCCGCAGGTGGATGGGCACATTTCGTTAACATTAAATTTGATGCCTCTCGTCTGACTGAGCTTGCTGATTGGTATGAGCATCTGATTTATGCTGCTGACGATGATGAAAGCAACACTATTGTGCTGGATGGCTGCGAGTTCTACAACTTTACTCTGAACAAGTCTATGTTGTACTGCTCTACTGCCAATCGCCTGGGTGGTGTAGCTATTCGCGACTGCTACTTCCACGATCTTATGAAGAGCATTCTCTTCGTTGAGAATATTTCTGCAGATATTGAAGTGGTAGTAACTAACAGTACTTTTGCTAACATCTCGACGAACACCGAGAGCTATTGGGCAGGTATCATTGACCTAAGAAATCCTGCTTCTCGGTTACTTGTTGACCATTGTACGTTCTACAATGTAATCCCGATGAACACCGATTACTCCTGCGTTTCTAAGATTACGCTCGCTGACGGTATTACATCCAACTGTATCTTTATGCTCCCGACTGCGCAGGATAACATTCGTGCTATGCGCGGTGTTGCAGCTACTAACTGTATCACTTACAATTATCTGAAGGATAGCGGAACCGGTATCCATAGTTCTGTTACTCAGACCAACTGCGTTCAGGCAGACCCGCTCTTTGTTGACGCTGCTAACGGAAACTTCACACTTGGTGAGGGCTCTCCTGCTCTGACGATGAATGATGGTGCTCCTATCGGTGACCCGCGTTGGTGGCCCGCTGCTCCTGTTCCTCCCACTCCGCAACCTGTTGAGGTTTCATGGGATTGGTCTAAGGCTAGTTATTCCAGTGCTTCAGAGTCTTCCGTAGTATGGAGTGGTGATGATGTCACTCTTACCCTTGCTAAGGGAACCAGCCAGACAGCTGCAAATAACTATCTTGGCGGTACTGGTTCTTATAACCACACTCGTGTGTACCAGAACCAAACATTGACCTTTGCTCCCGCAGAAGGTGTTACTATTGAATCTATTGAAATTACCGCTACTAGCAATGACTATGCTGGAAAATTTAAAAATTCCACATGGACAAATGCTTCTGCTTCTACTTCTGGTTCAACAGTAACTATAACTCCGGTAGATGGAGCAAGCGCTGTAGTATGTACAATCACTGCAGCTACTCGTGCAACCGAAGTGAAGGTTACATACCTGAAGGGTGAAGCTCCTGCAGTGGCTAAACCGGCTATCGCTGGTGAAGAATTCTTCTATGACACAACGCTCGTTACTATCACTTGTGCTACCGAAGGTGCAGCTATTTACTACACTCTCGATGGTACAGAGCCTACTGCTGCTTCTACTCAGTACACCGCAGCGTTCAACCTGACGGCTTCTGCTACTATTAAGGCTATCGCTATCCTTGGTGATGACGCGAGTGCAGTTGCAGAGAAAACATTTACCAAGAACCCGTCGTTCGCTTCGTTTGAGGCATTGATTGCTGCTGGAGTGGCAGACAAAACGCTTATAGAGGTATCTTTTGAGAAACTGGTGATTGATAGTTTCTACGTATCTACATCCAATAATGTAAGTACTAATAAAGGTATTTATTTCACTATCAATGGCGTAGCTTATGAGATTTATAAAGGCAGTGCAGCAATTGACGCATCTTGGGAAATTGGCGGTAAGGTATCCGGTACAATCCGCGGAGAGTGGCAGCACTATGTTAGCACACAGAAGGGCATTGATATCTGGGAAGTTATTCCATCCGCATCCGATTGGACCTGGGCTGCACTGACTTATGCTGCACCTGTAGAGGGTTGCGATTGGGACAACATCGAGTTCCTCGGTGGACCGGCTGAGTATGCTAACCAATTCAAGGTTTGCAAGGCAGGTGCGCAACCGAATGTTGCAAATATCCAAGTTGCACCGTGGGCTGACAATAACGTAGGTATTTATGTGAACTTCCCGGATGCTGTTATCGGTGAAATCTCGCTGCCGGAAGGTCAGTATAAGGTAGAAGGCGCTGGTGTTCTACTCTATCTCTCTGCATTTACTGCAAAAGAGACAGAATTCACTATGCAGTGGCAAGACGGTGTTTATACTCTGACCGTTCTTAATGTAAACGGCACAGATCCGGTTGTTGGTGAGAAGAAGTATTACCTCGTTGGTTCGATGAACAACTGGACACCTGGTCTGACTGATGTTTTCGGACAGAACCCGGGTTCTGAAGGTGAGTATATGGCGAAAGCCACACTGGCTGTGGGTGATGAGTTCAAGGTAATCGGTATTACGAGTGGCGTGCTGAACCCCGATACCGCTTGGTATCCGGGAGGAACGAATAACAACTATATCGTTGACGCTGACCACGCTGGTGCTGCTAAGAATATCTACTTCCGTCCGGATGGTCAAGGTGGCGAAGGATGGCACCATGGTGTTATCTTCGTTGAGCCGAACCCCGCTCCGCAAGATGCATTGAAGGCAGTTAGTGATTCGACTACTTGGAACTTCTCGAAGTTGACACAAAATACCGAAAGTTCTCTCTATAATAGCAGTGATGATGCTATCAAACTGAGTGGCGAAACAACTCCGAGCACCGCAGACGAGCTTATCTATGCTAATTATGATAGCCTCTGGACTATTGCAGCGGAATTCGATGGTGAGGCAATAGCATTTACCGGACAATATCCTATTCGCAAGAACCAGTTCTGCCAGAATGGTGTGCTCCGTATCAAGACAACTGTTGCCGGAAACATCTATGTTAAGTTCTCCGATACCGGTTCAAAAGCAAGTGAGACAGCCGTTAAACGCTACTTGATGGTTAATGGTGATTCCACAGAGTATTGGGCTTCTCGTGAGAAAACAGGTGAAGGTGCTTATACTGCACAACTCAATGTAGAAACAGGCGCAATCCATGTTCCTGCAGGTGATGTAACTATCACAGGTTCGTCTGCTATCGTTGTTTACTATGTAACCTTCGTTCCTGATGCAGCGCCGATTGTTAACTACTACGTTGCCGGCTCGATGAACGGATGGAAAGCAGACGAGAATTATATGCTCACTCCGAACAATGAAAGCCTGTACGAGGGCGAGTTCACTTTCGCTGCTAACGATGCGTTCAAGGTTATCGGCTACGATGGCTCGAACACGACTTGGTATCCGGGAGGAACGAATAACGACTACAAGATTACCGAGGCTGGTGACTACAAGATTACCTTCAACCCGGCTGGTAATGTAGAAGGCTGGCATGAAGGCTACTTCAATGTAGTTATGAAAGAAGCGCCGATCGATACTATCCCGACTACCGCTCCTGCGGCTCCGACAGCTGCTGCTGATGATGTAATGGCTATCTATTGTGACTACTACAAGACAAACAACCTCCACTTCGGTATCTCTGGATATGCTGGTGCTTACGAGACCCTCAACATTGATAGCACGAAGATTGCTTACTGGAAGGCTATGACTTGGGAGTGCGTTATTGATCCGGTTGCTACTAACGATCCTCACGATGTAAGTGGTTACAAGAAACTCCACGTTGACTTCTGGGCTCCGGCTGCTGCTAAGATCAAATTTACGGCAGAGGCTGTTGCCGGTGGCAACTACAAAGACGGT